>CAZTRQ010000030.1:0-22355 GCA_964616245.1 uncultured Spirochaetaceae bacterium
TTGCCCCGGCGCGCCGCCGCCGTCTTATGCGTTTCTACAGCCGGTGCGTCCAGCGCCATCTCTACGTCCACGGCCCGCAGAAGCACTTTCTTTCGAAAAGCCCCGCCTTTACCGGAAAGCTGCACTCCCTCCGAGGCTACTTCCCGGACGCTCGGATCGTCTGCCTCATCCGAAAGCCGGTCGACCTGGTCCCCTCGATGATTAACTGGTTCTCCTTCGCTTGGAGCTACTTCGGGGACACGACGACCCGCTACCTCTTTCCGGAGCTTATCCGGGATATCGCCCACTACTGGTATCGCTATCCCTTGGAGGTGGCCCGGGGGATACAGACCGGCGCGTCGGATGCGCCGCCGTCTGCGGTTTCGGCCGCCGGTAGTCGGACCTACACCCCAACCGGGGGCGCCCCCGGGGCCCTTCGGTTTCTCGCCTTCGAAAAACTGACCGGAGCCTTCGGCGAGGTTGCCGAAGAGCTCTATAGCTTTGTCGGGCATGTTGGGGATCCCCACGCCCGGGGAGTAGTGCCCCGACCGGAGGAAGTCACCGAGCGCGCCCGGGGATTGACCCCCGAGGCGGTGGGGCTTTCCACCGAAGAGATCGAGAAACGGTTCCGGGAGGTGACCGAAGCGTACCGCCGGCTTCCGAAGGAGTGGTGGATTGCCGGGTCCGATCGCCGGGCCTAGATCTTGAACACAGATCTTGAACACGGCTAACATCTCCACTATCATCGTCCCATGTCCACGACCACGGTGCAGCTCGTAACCTTTCAGCTCGGTGGCGAGACCTACGGTATCGACATCATGGATGTCGAAGGCATCGTCCAGGTCGAGGAGGTGCGTCAGATCCCCCACGCCCCGGACTATGTAGAGGGCATATTCAACCTCAGGGGAGAAATCATCCCGGTCATCAACCTCCGGAAGCGCTTTCATCTCCGAGAGATAGAGCTTTCCGAAGAGGACAAGCTCTTGAGCGGCTTCGTCATCGTGAACGTACAAAAGACGCATCTGGCCGTTATGATCGACCGGGTGCAACGCGTCGTAACCGTTCAGCAGGAGGCGGTTCAGAAGCCGCCGCAAATGATGAGCGGTATCGGGAACGAATACATTCGGGGAGTCGTACCCCAAGACGAGGCCTATCTGATCATTTTAGACGTAAACAGAATATTCGACGTCCGGGAGCTCCGGGCGTTGGAACAGGTCGGGCGATAGTCTTTGGCAACGATCCCAATTTCCAAGCCTTTTATTCGCCGCAAGGATATGGACGCGGTTCTTTCCTGCCTGGTCAACGACGAGATCGGGCCCGGCAAGGCGTCGGTTCGCCTCGAGAAAGAGGTAAGCTCCCTATTGAAGGGACGGCACGCTCTCGCTCTCCGGGAGTACACCCGGGCAGTCGAGATTGCGATCCGAGCTCTTGACCTGCCGGAGGGAGCCACGATTGCCGTTTCGGCGCTGTGCCACCCGGTTTACCCTTTGGTGGCGCGCTCTCTCGGCTACCGGATTGCTCTTCTGGATACCGAAGAGGATGTGCCGGTTGTCTCGGTGGGCGCACTTGAGGCGTTGATAGCCGGCGAGGTAGCGCCGGAATTGCCCGGGGTGCCGGCTGTCGGGGCCGTGGTTGCGGATACCCCCCTGGGCTTGGTACCGAATCTTTCCGCGCTTCTCTCACTAGGTGTGCCGGTAATCGAAGACGTTTCGATGGGGTTCGGCGCCACCTTCGACGAGCAGCTTGTCGGAACGTTCGGCCACGTAACCATCGTCGGTCTCGAGGCAAACCATGTCCTTACCGCTGCCGGCGGGGCGATCGTCGTCTCTCGGGAGCGGCAGGTTGCGATCCGGGCGAAAGAGCTTGCTGCGGGTCTGCTCGCCGAAAGCCGACTCTCCGATCTGAACGCAGCCTTAGGTATCACCCAGCTGGCGGAACTGCAGAAACAGCTGACCCGGCGGCAGGAGCTTGCCGAGCGCTTCGGCCGGGCTCTCGGACGGGGGCGCCATAGGATTCCGACGCAATCAGAGTCGGCGAACCCGGTTTGGCCGGCGTTTCCGGTTATTCTCGACGGAAGTGTAAAGGATGCGGCAATCTATGCCCGTAAGTATGGGGTAGAAACAGAGAACAGCTTTTCGGGCTCCTACCTTGCCGGGTATGCGACCGCCGAGGAGGCTGCCTTGCTGATGAGGGCCCAGGGGTTCTTGCTGCGAACGTTGAGCTTCCCTCTCTATCCCCGCCTGGGGAAAGACCAGGTAGCGACGATCGAGCGGGTACTGGCAACGCTTCCTTAAGCTTTACTTCTGCTGGGACCCACGGCTATAGTGCGGGAGATGAGACTGACCATACGCCAGGTCCTGGTGATAGTAAACGCCGAGAAACCCAACGCCGCCACCCTTGCCGAAGAGGTTCGGGTTTACCTGGAAAAGCAAGGAATCGACGTGGTGGTCTTCCGCTACTCCGGGAACGCCGCCCAGCCGGCCCTCAAAGACTACGATCTCGCGATCTCCCTCGGAGGTGACGGCACGGTCCTCTTTAGTTCCAGGATTCTCTCTTCTCGAAGCATTCCCATCCTTCCGGTAAACCTTGGCGATTTCGGTTTTATTACCGAGGTTACCCAAGATGAGTGGAAGGACGCCTTCGAGCAGTACAGAAGCGGAGTTATCGCGGCTGAACGGCGGCTCTTGATTTCTGTTACCCATACCCGGGGGGGACGGGAGATTGGGAAATACATCGGATTGAACGACGCGGTCATCTCCTCAGCTGGAATCGCCAAGATAGTTCGTCTTTCGGTTCGCCTCTCGGAGACCTTTGTCGCCCGATACCGCGCCGACGGAATTATCGTCGCGACACCGACGGGGTCTACCGCGTATTCCGCCGCTGCCGGGGGGCCCATTCTCCACCCGGGTATGGAAGCGATGATTATCAACCCCATTTCTCCCTTTACCCTCTCCCACCGCCCTTTGGTCGTTTCCGCCGACGAGCAGATCGACATAGAAATTGATGAGTATCAACGCACATCGCTGGTCTTGACGGTGGACGGGCAGGCCGAGATTCCGGTCCGTCCACTCGACCGGATTGCTGTTCGGGCGTCGGCGGAGCGGGCCCAGATCCTGCGATCGGAAAAGCGCACCTTCTACGATGTTCTGCGGAGTAAGCTAAACTGGTCCGGAGGTCCCGATGCTTGACGAGCTGACCGTCCAAAACATCGCGTTGGTGGACCGATTGTCGATTCGCTTTTCCGGAGGGCTCAACATTCTTACCGGAGAGACGGGGGCCGGCAAGTCTGTTCTCGCCGGGGCACTCGGCCTTCTTCACGGGGCCAAGGCGGAAACGAGCCTTATCCGGTCCGGGACCGAGGAAGCCGTCGTTTCGGGCTTCTTTACGGTCGAGGAGAACAGCGAAGCGCACCGGTGGCTCAGAGAAAAGGATATCGAGGTGGAAGAGGGGGGGATTTTGATCCGCCGGACAATCCGCCGAACCGGCCGGGGTGCGATCTACATCCAGTCGACACCCTGCACCCGCTCCCTCCTCGAAGAGTTCACGAGCCTGATCCTCGATCTCCACGGCCAGCACGAGCACCAGTCCCTCCTCGTCGAGGCGAACCACCGTCGTCTCTTGGACCGCTTCGGGGGCTACGAGGCCGAAGTAGAGACGTTTTCCCGGGCGTTCTCCGAGCTTTCGCACCGGAAGAAGCACTACGAAAAGATGGTCTCCAGCGAGCGGGAGCGGCTCCGGGAGATGGACATCCTGCAGTTTGCCGTCGACGAAATAGAGTCGGCGGCACTCAAGGAAGGGGAAGAGGAGGAGTTGGATCAGGAACGGCGGCTCCTGTCTCAGCACGAAAAGCTGTTCTCCGCCCTCGAAGAAGTGTATAACGCCCTCGCGGAGAACCGCGGTGGATCCCTCGGGACACTTCGGGCCGCCCGTCATAGTCTCGAGAGCGCTACGAGTATCGACCCGAAGCTGGTTCCCTACGCTCAGCGCCTCGACGAGTCCTTCTTCGAGCTCGACGATGTCGCCCAGGAAATTAGGAGCTACACAGACTCGGTGCAGTTTAGCCCGACTCGTCTCGAGGAGATCGAAGACCGACTTGCACTTATTCATCGCCTCGAAAAGAAGTATGGAAGTACGATCGGAGAAATCTTGGCATACGTCGCCGAGTCGAAGGAACAGCTGTCGAGCTTCGAGACGTGGGAGGAGGACAAAGGTAAGCTCGAAGCCGAGATCGCCGAGGGGGAGCGGCGGATTCTCGCGAAGGCGAAGAGTATCTCCGAGAAGCGCAGAGCCGCCGCCACGAACCTCTCCCGGGAAATCGAGTCCATTCTTCGGCACCTAGGCATGACCAAGACCACCTTCTCGGTCTCGGTGACGACCAAGACCGGCTCTGCGGGGAAGGCTTCCTGCGGACCCTACGGCACCGACGACGTGGCCTTCCTTATCTCTCCGAACGCCGGGGAGCCGCTGAAATCGCTTACCGAGATAGCCAGCGGCGGGGAAATTTCTCGGGTGATGCTCGCGATCAAGACGGTGTTGGCCCAAAGCGACGACGTATCGACACTCCTCTTCGACGAGATCGACGCCGGAATCGGAGGTGAGGTCGCCTTGGCGGTGGGAAAACACCTTCGAGACCTCTCCCGCTACACGCAAGTACTGTGCATAACCCACCTTGCATCGATAGCGGTTCGCGCCGATAATCACATACGAGTCGAAAAGGCTCTCAAGGGGGACCGGACGGTAACCACGGTATCTCACATTTCGGGGGATCTTCGCGTAGAGGAAATAGCCCGGATGCTCGCCGGCGATAAGAGTGGGACCGCCTCGAGGGTTCACGCCGAGGAACTGTTGGAAAAGTACGGGAACAATGGGGAAGATTAGCGCCGAGGCCAAGAAACGCTACTTCGACAAGATAAAAGAATACAAGTCCACTGCCGACCGAATTCTCTCCCGGGAACAGAGCATTGCAAAGTCGGTAGCCGACAATCCGGATAACGGAACGTACAAGAAGCTGACTCTCGCCGACGAGCGCTCCAATCTGGCGTCCTACTATCTTCTGATGAATCGCCTGTCCTTAGCGCTCCTCGGTGTTAAGAACGAAGCCTTCCTCAACGACGCCCGGAAGAGCTGCTATCAGTGCGTCATCTATCTCGAAGAGATCGTTACCAACTACATCGATGCTCCGTTTTCCGACTACAGCGACTCCCTCGAGCAGATAGAAGAGGTCGACGACGAGGAAAGATACGAGCTCGTCCGGAAGGTCGGTTTTACGATCCAGTCCGTCGAGGACGGTTTTGGTGACAACTCTAAGTGGCGCTGGTCCTTCGTCGAGCTCGAGGGCCGCTTCGCCACGGTGGTAAAGAACCTTCTAAACCTCAAAACCCTCGTAGCGGGCCTCGATCCCCGGGTCGACGGCTACGAGGCACGCCTCGGACACCTCGATATGGCGAAACGACTGCTCCAGAAATCCGCGGACCGATACCGGGAGAAGTACGAGCTTTCGACGGAGAGAATCGACGACTTTAAGGTGGCTATCGCCTATCTCGCGGCCCTCCGACGTCTTCACATTCTCCTTGGAGAGGTCCAGCAGGCCGAGCTCGTTAAGAAGAAGTTCGACGTCTGGAAGCAAAAGATGGAAACCGACGATCGCAAGGCCGAAGAGCGGCGAGGAGCCCCCTCGGCATGAGGAAGGAGACAGCTCTCCGGCGGATTCGGTTCTTCGTCCTGGTCCTCGGTCTCTCTCTGCTCTACATCGTTGTTTTTGCGCGGTCGGCCGAAGAGGAGCTCCTAGTCCGGCCCCTCTGGAGTCTGAACGTCCGCGACGCGTCGATCGCTACCGGGGTCGAAGAGCGAGTACCCTTCCGACTTGGTTCCTTAATCGGCTACTTCGGACCCGACGGTCGTTTGGCGTTTCGGGAAGAGGTTATCCACGACGCCGCGCTCTTCGAAGACCGCTTTGTCAACTACTCGAGCGTTTCGGAAACGGCGGTTCTCCGAGATTCAGACGGTAGGGTTCTCCTGTCGGTTAGCGACCCCGGCTACCCACTGGCCATCGGGGACCGGCTCTACGTTTTGCATCCTGACGGAGCCGGAATCTCGGAATGGGGGCTCGACGGTGAGGCGCTGTGGTCTCGGAAGCTCCCGTCCCTGATTACCGACGTATCGGCAGGAGAGTCGATGACGGCGGTGGGTTTAGTCAGCGGCGAGATAGTTCTTCTCGACTCCGAGGGGCTGGAAGTCGCACGGTATCGGACTCTCGGGAGTCGCATACCGGTTGTCTACGGGCTCGCGATGAGCGAAGCCTCCGGAAGCATCGCCGCGGTTGTGGGTAAGGACCCTCAACGGCTCCTCTTTCTGAATCTCCGGGACGGACAGCTCTCCCCAGGCATTCAAGGCGATCTCCCGTCCCAATTCCGACGTCCGGTATTCTTGCGGTTTCTCCCGGAGCACGGACTGGCCGTAGTCGAAACGGAGACGGGGGTAACTTTCGTAAATCCCGGAAGTGGTAGGTCCCGGCCCCTGGAGGGCTACGGTACCCTCTCGGGGTTTTCTTCGGCTCCCGGGGAGTTGGTGCTCGTTGCCATGGAGTCGGAGGGGACTCAGACGATACACGCTGTCCTTCCGCCGGGCAGACTTGTCTTTCGGCTCTCCGCAGAGGCGAGCTCGGTTAGCGTCGACGTTCGGACCTGGGTCTGCTATCTGGGTCTCGACGACCACGTTTTGGCGATAGCCCTGGAGCGAGGATAATGCAGATGAGGGTGGGGCGAGTCTTACTCGCCGGACTTGTGGGCCTCTCGCTGTCCGGGACGCTTCTTGCCTGGGACTGGCCCTTGGAGACTCCGATTGTCGCCGTAAGCTTCGCCCAGGTCGTCGGCAACGACTACAGCCGACGGGTCGAGCTCGGTGGTGCCGGCGATGAGGTGTCCGCCGCTCACGACGGGGAAGTTATTTTTCGGAGAGAGGTTGGTCGGTCGTTTCACGCCGTTCCCGGCGTCCTCGGAAATGTCGTCGTTCTGGCTCACGGACAGGGGTTCCGGAGCGTCTACTCCCACCTCGGAGAGCTTTTCCTCGACGAGAGGAGCGACGAAGTCACCGAGGGGCAAGCGATCGGCGCTCTCGGGGGCTCGGGTTTTTCCTCGGGGGATTACCTCGGTTTCTACATCGAGGACCGAGAGCTCTCCTCTTTCGTCAATCCCTTTGTGCTTCTTCCGGAGCGGGATGACCGGCTTCCGCCGATTATCGGTGATGTTGTCGTCGAGTCCCAAGAAGGTCGGGAAACCGTAACCCCAGATCTCCGGTTAACTCCGGGGCGAGTTGCCTTTTTCGCTACCGTCTACGACCCGAATCCCGCCTCGCCGTTTCCAGCGCCCTTGCCACCGTACTCGGTTCGCGCCTTCGTCGACGGTCGCCAGATCTTCGACCTCGCCCTCGAGACTATTCGAGTTCGGGAAGGTCGCCTTTTTGCCGGGGGTGACTATCCGCTTCCGGTGCCACCCCGGCAGGGGCAAGAGCTCCCCCTCGGGGAGGCGACTCTGCTGTCCGGTACTTCGGTTATCGAGATCGTCGCCGAGGACTATTCGGGAAACCGCACGGTGCGTTCCGTGGAGCTGCAGGTACACTCGGCGCCTTGAAAACCTTCTCCAAGTCTCCAAACAGCCAAGAACGCCAGAGCCGCGTAGCCTGCGTGGTCTGCGGTTCTCGGGACTATCGTCCGCACTGGCGTTTCGCCGACCACCTCTACGTCCGCTGCCGTAATTGCGGGCACGTATTTCAACAGCCGATGCCGGTTTCCGAGGACCTGTCCCTCCGGTACGACGACGAGTACTTCAGCTACGAGCTTGAGAACGCAGAACCCTTCTTCGAGCTGATGAGGCTCGGCCTCCGGGATATCGATTTCTCCTTCGATCCGGAGAGCGCTCCGGTGCCCAGGGTTCTTGACATCGGCTGTGCCACGGGCCGCCTCCTCGAGGAGTTCAAGGAAGCGGGATGGGAGCCGGTCGGAGTCGAGGTCTGTGAGCCGGCGGCGGAATACGCCCGAAGGATACGCGGTGTCGATGTTCGAGTCGGCACCCTCGAGGAGACACGGTTCCCCGAAGGCCACTTCGGGGTCGTCCACACCTCTCACGTTATCGAGCACATAGCCGACGCTCGGGGTTTCGTCGAAGAGATTTATCGCGTTGTTGCCCCAGGTGGACGCTTGGTTATCGTTACCCCGGACCGAGGAGGGTTCCAGGCGCGCCTCTTCGGAAGCCGATGGCGAAGCGTCATCCCAGACCACGTGCACCTCTTTGCTGCGAAGGGGCTTCTGCGACTCCTCGAAGACGTCGGGTTCGAGGTCGACCGGAAGGTTAGCTGGGGTGGGCTGGCCCGGGGTGCGGCCCCGGCGTGGATTAAGCGGCCCGTCGACCGCCTTGCTAAACGGTTCAACTTCGGCGACGTAATGCTACTCTCGGCGGTTCGCCCGGCGGAGGGTATCGCGGCCACGGATGCCCCGGATGCCGGTTATTGACAGGTAGATCGGCCCCCGCCTAGGATAGGCTATGGCAGGAATTGGAGGCACTGATGAACCGCGAACGCCTGGAGGAGCTCAGCTTTGAAACGCTCGTTCGCGTAGCCAACCAATACGACATAGAGGTTGACCCGTCTCTCTCCCGGCTCGAGCTTATAGAGCAAGTCGTCGAGGCAATAGTCGAGAGCCAGACGGAGCGCGAAGCGTCGGATAACGACCAGATAAAGATCGAGCGCCACAAATACCGTATCATCGATTCGGAAGAGCTCTACTACGACCCGGACGACACCTACGTCCTCCCGAAGAGCTACAACGCAACCCGGGTCGTTCTGATGCTCCGGGATCCCGCCTGGGCCTTCGCCTACTGGGAGCTCTCGGAGGCCCTGATCCACAGACTGGAGAATCAGGACCAATTCGAAGCTCTCGTGTTACGGGTTTCCCAGGTGGATACCGAGGGAACCGTTGTGGATGCTTTCGATATTCCGGTTCAGCTCTCCGATCTTCAGTGGTACATCCATCTTTCGGAACGAAACACCGTCTACCGGGCGAGTCTCGTGAGCCGGATCAATGGCGCCGAGGAGTTACACGCTACTTCGGGAACGATCAGGGTGCCCCCGGGAACCGTCCTAGATGCCGGCGAACAGACGTCTGCGGACCGTACCGACCAGATGCTTGCCTACTCGGGGCTGGATAGGCTCGGCGTCTCGACCTTCGGAAAGCGGATTCCGCAGCGAATAATATCCTTGATAGACGAAACGCTCCTCGGCGCCTGACGGAACCTTATGGCCAATACGACACTGCTTCTAATATTGCAGGCTCACCTTCCCTACGTACGACACCCGGAGTATCCCCGATTCCTGGAAGAGGACTGGCTCTTCGAGGCGCTCTCGGAGACCTATCTGCCGCTTCTTCGCGTATTCAACCGCTTAAACGATGACGCCGTGCCCTTCCGCCTCGGGCTATCGATCTCCCCCTCCCTCGCGTCGATGCTCCAGGATCCTCTGCTCCAGGGGCGCTACGTCGCGCACCTCGAACGCCTCATCGAGCTTTCCGAGCGCGAGGTAGAGCGAAACGCCGGTACCCCCGCTTTTCGAAGGGTTGCCGAGATGTATCACGACCTCTTTCGCCGGAACCTCGCCGACTTTACCGAGCGCTACGAGGGCAATATCCTCCGAGGGCTGGACTACTTTTGGAAAAAGGGGTGCCTCGAGCTCTTTACCACGGCGGCGACGCACCCTTTCTTGCCGCACTACCAACACCACCCCGAGGCGGTAAAGGCGCAGATTGCGGTGGCCGAGCGCTTTCATTCGGCCACCTTCGGGAAATCGCCCCGGGGCTTCTGGCTGCCCGAGTGCGGGTACTTTCCGGGGGTCGAAGAGACCCTCAAGGAGTACGGCTTCGACTATTTCGTCGCCGCGAGCCACGGTGTGCTATTCTCCGAGGACCGGCCGCAAAACGGGGTGTATCGCCCCCTCGCGTGCCCGAACGGGGTCTCGGTCTTCGGACGGGATGTCTACTCGGCGCATCAGGTTTGGTCTGCGGAAGACGGCTATCCCGGCGATCCATCATACCGCGACTTTTATCGGGATATCGGCTACGACCTCCCCCTCGACTACATCGGCCCCTATATCCACCAGGACAACCTGCGCGCGTTTACCGGGCTCAAGTACTACGCGATTACCGGGCCAACGGATCAGAAGCGACCCTACGATCCGGATCGAGCGGCGGAAACCGTCCTGCAGCACGCCGATAACTTCGTCTACAGCATCGAGCGGCTGGCAGAAAGGGTATCACCGCTCGTCGAGGGAGCTCCGGTGATTACGGCGCCCTTCGACGCCGAGCTCTTCGGGCACTGGTGGTTCGAAGGGCCGGCGTGGCTGGAGGCGGTTATTCGGCGCCTCGCCCGGGACGACTCGGTCGCGACCCTCTCGACGCCGAAGCAGGTGCTCAAGGCGACGCCCCCGACTCAGACCATTCGGCCGGCGTACTCCTCCTGGGGAACCAAAGGCTACTCGGAAGTATGGTTGGACGGGTCCAACGATTGGATCTACCGGCACACGCACCACGCTACCGAGAGAATGGTCGAGCTGACCGAGCGCTTTCCGGACGAGAGTGGGTTAAAAGAGCGCGCTTTGGCCCAGGCCGCCAGGGAAACCCTCCTGGCCCAGGCCTCGGACTGGCCTTTCATGATCCGTTCCGGAACGACGGTGGCCTACGCCGTCCGGCGCATCAAAGAGCACGTCCTCAACGTCGAGGCAATCTACGACTCCTTATGCAGAGGAACCATCAGCACCGAATGGCTGACGAAGCTCGAGAAACGGCACAACCTCTTTCCCCACCTGAATTACCGCATTTTTTCTTCGAATCCTCCGAGAAGACGCACTCCGGCCTTCCTGGAATAAAGAACTACACAAGCATTTAGCAATTACCCAAATCTTTCTCGTTTCCTGAAACTTATTCTGTCGACTATGTTGACATCGCTTCTGGGCGGCGTAAAATGAGATGCAAGTGGAAAAAAGTGGGAGAAGTTAGGCGAAAGTGGAAAATAAGGGATGATTACCGGCGAGTTCCACAACTCTCTCGACGAAAAGGGGAGGTTGCTCATTCCAGCGCGCATCCGCGGAGGGATTACCGGGAACGTCCTGGTGGTTACTCGGGGGATCGACCGCTGTCTCTGGCTTTTTCCACCGGAGGAATGGCGAAGCGTTTCCGACAGTCTGATGGGAGCCGCTTCGCCCTTTACCAAGCGGGCCCGGCTCCTGCAACGGCGAATTATTGCGCCGGCTCAGGAGCTCGAGTTGGACAAGGCAGGGCGAATAAACCTGCCCCCGGCTCTCGCCGAGTCGGCGGGACTCCGTCGGGAGTGCGTAATTTTAGGAATCAAGCGCTATATCGAGATATGGGATATCGAAGAATACGATCGGTATCTCGCGGACAGTGAGGATGAGTTTCAGGAAGCTGCTGAGGAACTGGGAGGACTCATCTCGTTTTAGGGGGCGTCTGAATGGCGATGGAACCGATCCATCAGTCTGTGCTGCCGGAAGCCGTGCTGGAGCTCTTGGCTCCTACGGATCCAACCGGGGTAATAGTGGACGCCACCCTTGGCGAGGGGGGTCATGCAAAGCTCTTTCTGGAACGATTTCCCCGGATTCGTCTCGTTGCGCTTGACGCGGACCCGGTGATGCTTCGGCGAGCCCAAGAGCGGCTCGCCGACTTCGCCGATCGCGTCGAATTTCGGACCGTATGGTTCGACGACTTTTTTGCGGGAGGGGCCGGAGCCGAAGTGGCGCATAGGGTTTTGTTCGATTTAGGGGTTTCGATGTTCCACTTTCGCGGTGCGCACCGCGGCTTCTCCCTTACCGAGGAAGAGACGCTTGACATGCGCCTAAACCCCGAAGCGCCAGTCTCGGCACGAGATATTGTCAATGAGACGCCGGAGACCGAGCTGGCGGACCTTATCTACGCCTACGGAGAGGAGCGCTTGAGCCGCCGGATCGCAAAGGCGATCGTGTGGGCTCGTCGGCGAGCTCCTATCGAAGAAAGCGCGACTCTGGCGGAGATTGTCCGGCGAGCGGTTCCTGCGAAACAGCGGTATCGCCGGATACACCCGGCTACCCGGACCTTTCAGGCGCTTCGAATCGCCGTCAACGACGAGCTTGGTAGGCTGCGGCGGGGTCTCGAGGCTGCTGTTGCTGCCCTGCCACCCGGTGGGCGAATAGGCGTTATCTCCTTTCATTCCCTCGAAGACCGGATAGTAAAACGATTTTTCCTCGACAAAGAGCGCCCGGCCCGGGCGGAGTCGGACGCTGCGCTCGATAATTCCTCGGGCTCCTTTCGTCGGATTACCCGTAAGCCGGTTGTTCCCGGCGAAGAGGAAATCGGGAAGAATCCTGCGGCTCGCAGCGCGAAATTTCGAGTGCTCGAGAGGGTGGCGTTGTGAGAGGTGCGCCGGGGGGGACGCAGAAAAACGAAAACAGCTTTCGGCTCGTTCTCGTGGCCGTCTTGATTCTTCTCCCGGTGTTGCTCTTCGCCAACGTCTGGCAAGGGTATCGCTTCGTCCAGCTAACTCGAGACGTGTCGCGCCTCGAGGCGCAGCAGCGCCGCTCCATCGAAGAGAACAAACGGCTAATAGCCACTATCGCGGTCCTTCGGTCGCCGGAGCGCATTCGCGAGGTCGCGGAGGAGTATTTAGAGGCGGAGCCGCTCAGGCCTGGTCAATCCATACGAATTCAGATCGTGAGCGACGTCGAATGAACAGCCTCCTCGTGTCGGAAGAGATTCTGGCCGCGGCCACGCCGGAGGTTCACGGCAACCTCCCGTCTCGGTTTTCCGGCGTCGGCGTAGACTCGCGAACCGCCGAGCCCGGGAGTCTCTTTGTTGCTCTCGAGGGCGAGCATACCGACGGGCACCTCTACGTCGACGACGCCTTTGGCCGGGGCGCCGCCGGGGCTCTCGTAAGCCGAGAGCGCGCATCCCTAGTCAATGTCGCCGCCGGAACCTGTCTCCTTGTCGTCGAGGACACCGACGAAGCTCTTACGACCCTCGGACGCCGGGCTATCGAGAAGCAAGACGCCATGACTCGGGTTGGGATTACCGGCAGTAACGGCAAGACGACGACGAAGGAGCTGGTCGGGGGCATTCTCGGCCTCGCCGGGAAGACGTTTTTGACGCCCGGAAACTACAACTCCACCATCGGTATTCCACTCGCGGTCATGCCCCTAAACGACACCTACCGCTACGGTGTCTTCGAGATGGCGATGAACCGGAGGGGAGAGATGGCGCGTTTGGCCGACATGGTCGCCCCGGACTGGGCTCTTATTACCAATATCGGAACCGCGCACATTGGGCTCGTCGGATCCCAAAGGGCCATTGCCGAGGAGAAGGCCCAGGTGGCGAGTCGCTTCGATGGGTCTCAGACCTGTCTTATTCCCGGCGGGGACGGGTACGCCGAGTTCCTCGCCGAGTGGGTGAAAGGTCGGGTGGTCTACTACGGTAAGGGTTTTACCCCGGACCTGGAGTCGGTCGATCTCCAAGGGTTAACCGGCTCCGTCTTGCGCTGGAGAGGTCGCTCCGTTCGCCTCCGGCTGCCGGGGCGTCACAACGTCCATAACGCCCTCGGTGCCCTCACCCTTGCCGTCGAAATGGGGGTCGAGCCGGGAGTTGTCGTCGATGGCCTCGAGTCGGTCCGTCCGCTCTTCGGAAGAGGGGAGCTGATCGACGGGCCGGTTACCATCTTTCAAGATTGCTACAACGCTAACCCCGAGTCGGTTCGCGCCGCTTTAGAGCTGGTTTCCGACGGCGGCTGGAACGGGCGGGTTATCCTTGTCCTCGGCCCGATGAAGGAACTCGGCGAGATGTCCTTAGGTGGCCACGCCGGTGTCGCTCAGGCCGCGGTCTCCTTTGGCCCCGCGGCGCTTTTTCTCTTCGGAGAGGAGTTCGCCGACGCCTACGCGGCAATCTGCGGCGACGACGATACTGTCGAAAGCTTCTGGACCGATAGCTTCGAGGAGCTTGCGTCTCGGGTGGAGAGTGTCGTGCGGCCCGGAGATCTGGTCGTCATAAAAGGTAGTCGCGCCGCCGCCCTGGAGCGCCTCGGCGAGATTCTGCGAAAGGTGGAGGCTTAGATGTTTCGCGAGTTTCTCTATCCTCTGGTTCGCTACTTCACCCCCTTTAACGTCTTTCAGTACATAACGTTTCGTGCGGCATACGCCGCCGTTACCTCGCTCCTTATCTGTTTTGTGCTCGGCCCCGCGGTTATCAGCTTTCTCCGGCGAAAAGAGGCCGGCGAGTCGATTCGTCCCGACGGCCCTCAGTCGCATCAAGCGAAATCCGGGACGCCGACCATGGGCGGTATCATGATCAATACCGCAATTCTGTTTTCGGTGCTCTTGTGGATGGATTTCGACAGTGTCTACACCTGGTTGGGGATTATCGCCGTTGTCGGGTTCGGCTCCCTCGGTTTTGTAGACGACTACTTAAAGACCTATCGGAAGGGCTCTCCAGGCCTCCGGGGGTGGGTAAAGCTCGGAGGGCAGCTGGCGGTCTCTCTCCTTATCACCTTGATTCTCTACTTTAATGGTGGCGAGGTGGCGTCGCTTCTCTTCGTCCCCTTTATGAAGCAGCCGCTCATGGATCTTTCTTGGGCCTACGTACCCTTCGGCGTCGTTCTTTTGGTCGGTACGACGAACGCGGTAAACCTGACCGACGGTCTCGACGGCCTTGCCTCCGGACTAGTAATTATGGTGGCCCTGGCGTTTACAGCTCTGGCTTACCTCGCAGGGCGTGTCGACTACGCCGAATACCTCCAAATCCCCTTTATTCCCGGGGCCGGTGAGTTGGCGGTCTTGTGTCTTGCGGTTGCGGGCGCCTGTGTCGGATTCCTGTGGTTCAACGCCCATCCCGCGGAAATAATGATGGGCGATACCGGCAGCCTCGCTCTTGGCGGGGTCATCGGCATCGCCGCGATGATGATAAAGAAAGAGATTCTCCTGATCGTTATAGGTGGGGTCTTCGTAATCGAGGCCGCTTCGGTAATTATTCAAGTGGCCTCCTTTAAGCTCAGAAAGAAGCGCGTCTTCCTTATGGCGCCATTACACCATCACTTCGAGCTCAAGGGCTGGCCCGAGTCCAAGGTCGTCTTGCGACTCTGGATTCTCGGTGGCCTGTTTACCATCCTCAGTTTGTCGACGTTGAAGATACGGTGATGAGTAGTTTTGCCATCGAACGGGTAGAAAAGAACTCCCTCGATCTCGGGCTGGTCGTCGCGCTCCTGCTCTTGGTAGGTGTCGGCATCTCGATTCTCTTCTCGTCGTCGTTCTACCGAGCGGGATTCCTCTTCTCCGACCCCCTTTACTTTCTGAGGCGACAGTTGCTCTGGATTTCCCTCGGAGGCCTGGTCGCCCTCTTGCTTGCCCATATTTCTCTTGCTGTGGTCCGTCGACTTATTCCGATAGCGCTCCTATCTACCGCGGGTCTGATGTTGTTGACCTTCGTGCCCGGTGTTGGATCGATGTTTCTCGGGGCCCGACGGTGGATTATCCTCTTCGGCTATTCGTTTCAGCCTTCCGAGCTCGCCAAGGCCACAACGCTTGTGTATCTGGCCTATATCCTTAGCAGGAAACACGAGCAACTCGACGACGCGGTAAACGCGTTGTTGCCACCGGTAATAGTCGTCGGAATCTTTGCGACTCTTATCTACCTCCAGAACGACTTTTCTACCGCCTTTTTCTTGGTTTTCGTCTCTCTCTCCATGCTCTTCGTTGCGGGCGTTTCTCTGCGCTACTTCGTTGCCCTTGGCGTAATGACGGCGCCTCTGTCGGTCATCTTGCTTCTGACCCGGGAGCATCGCGTCAACCGGATTCTGGCGTTCTTGGATCCCGGTCGGGACCCCGCGGGCACCGGCTATCAGGTCCTGGCATCCCGGACGGCCCTGGCGCAGGGAGGGCTCTGGGGCGCCGGGATCGGACAAGGCGCGCAGAAGTTCGGCGCGCTCCCGGAGGCGCACTCCGACTTTGTCTTCGCGATTCTTGCCGAAGAATTGGGCTTTGTCGGTGTGTTCTCGGTGGTGCTCCTCTTCGCATTCTTCGCCTACCGAGGTTTTCGAATAGCCTACCTGGCCAAAGACCGCTTCGTCTCCCTTCTGGCCTTCGGAATTACCGCGAGCATCACCTTTCAAGCGCTGCTCAACATGGCGGTCGTAAGCGGCCTGGTTCCGGCGACCGGGGTTCCCTTGCCCTTCTTTGCCTCCGGGGGCTCGAGCATGTTCGTCTCCTTGGCCCTGTGCGGTCTCTTGGTCAATCTATCTCGCCGACTCGACTATTCTGAGGAGCCCGTCCATGGCTGATGCGATCCTTTCTCGTCGCGAGGGCGTCGCCAAGAGGCCGAAAGCCTCTCGGAGCAAGGCCGCTTCGTCGCACACAATTCTCCTCGGTTTGGTCATGCTGCTTCTGGCGATTCTCGCCGGAGAGCTCCTCTACCACTTCGTTCTCGTTCCCCATTTTCGCATATCCAGGATCGTCGTCGAGAGCGACTCTCGGGTATCGGAGGATGTGCTGCGCAACCTTGCCGGCGTAACGCCGGATGCAAGCCTTCTGACACTCAACCCGCGGATTACCGCCGAGCGGATCGCCGCCCACCCGTCGGTTCGGGAGGTCGGCGTCTCCCGGAGCTTTCCGGAAACGCTGATTCTTCGCGTCGACACCAGGACGCCGCTTGCGGTCATTCTTGCCGAGGTAGACGGTGGCCAGCAGGCGGTGTTGATCGACGGCGACGGAGTTCTGTTCGAACGCGGCACGCTTACGGCGGAAAAAGCCGCGGACTTGCGACTGCCGGCGCTCTCGGGCCTCCAGTTGGAGGGGTTCACCCCCGGGATGAGACTGCCGATTCGGTTGTTGGGCCTGGTGACACGCCTGAAAGAGATGCAGGTCGAAGCGCCTCAGCTCTTTAGGCAGCTTTCCGAGATCCGCGTCGTCCCCCGGGGGAGCCACGAGTTCGAGGTGCTTCTCTACCCGATGAGCTATCCGGTGGCCGTCAGGGTGGACAGCGAGTTTACCATCGAACAATGCACCTACGCCTTGGTGGTTCTCGACGCGCTGCGACAGGACGGGCGAATAAAGGATCTCGTCGAAGTCGACGCCCGGGGGCAGGACATGGTCCTTCGGGTCCGGGAGGAATCAAGTGGCTGACGACATGGTAGTGGGGCTCGACATCGGAACCACGAAGGTGTCCGCCTGCATAGCCGAATACGACGAGAACGATCGTCTCCAAATCGTTGGTCTTGGGACCGCTCCCTCGGAGGGACTTCGCCGTGGCGTCGTCATCAACATCGAGAGCACGCTTCGAGCGGTCCTTGCCGCGGTCGAGAACGCAGAGCAGATGGCCGGTCGAGAAGTTGAAAGTGTTATTACCGGTATCGCAGGGGGGCATATCGAGAGCTTGAACTCTCGGGGTGTTGTCGCGGTAACCGGCAAGGAGCGGGAGGTTAGTCAACGGGATGTCGATCGAGTCATCGAGGCCGCCAAGGCGGTCGTGATCCCGATGGACCGGGAGGTGCTCCACGTTATTCCCCAGGAGTTCGTCGTCGACGACCAGGGGGGCGTGAAGGACCCTGTCGATATGATGGGTGTTCGTCTCGAGGCGGAGGTTCACATTATTACCGGATCCGTCACCGCGGCGCAAAACCTGGTTAAGTGCGTAAATCGGGCGGGCCTTCGGGTCGATAACCTGGTTCTCGACTCCCTCGCGGCGTCGAAGGCCATCCTCACCAAGGACGAGCAAGAGCTCGGCGTTCTCCTTTTGGATCTCGGCGGTGGCACGACGAACCTCGTCGTCCATGCAGAGGGGGCTCCATACTACACTGCGGTGCTTCCCGTCGGGGGCGCCCAGGTGACGAGCGACATCTCCATCATGCTCAAGACGCCGTTGGAGTCGGCGGAGCGCCTTAAACGGGAGGCGGGGTGCTGCTTCGCGCCCATTGTCGACGACGACGAGCCGGTCATTATTCCCGGCGTCGGAGGGCGGCCGCCGTTGTCGATTCAGCGTCGTAAGCTCGCCGAGATTGTTCAGCCTCGAATGGCCGAGATTCTCGCGATGGCGAGAGACCGGATCGCGAAGGCCGGTTATCTGAACCGTCTCGGCGGTGGGGTCGTCCTTACCGGTGGGGGCGCCTTGATGCCCGGGGTCGTCGAGCTTACCCAAGAGATATTTAAGACCGCGGCGCGGGTCGGGAAGCCCGGAAACTTTGGAGGGGTGTCGAACCAGTATCAACGGCCGGAGTACTCCACAGTAGTCGGCCTGGTGCTCTTCGGGGAGCAGCTCTACGGCGGCCCCGAAGGAGATCGGGTCCCAAAAGAGCGGGGAACAGCATGGGGGGCCTTCGCCTCATGGTTGCGAAATTTTTTCGAATAGAATCTAGATTGGTAATCTTCTGGGAGGGGATATGCAGTTTCAAGTATTTGACGATGGACCATCGTTGGACGAGTCCTTCGGGACTCCGACAGTCATTAAAGTTATCGGTGTCGGAGGAGGCGGGAGTAACGCCGTAAACCGCATGATCGCCGCAGGACTCTCGAACGTAGAGTTCGTCGCGGTCAACACCGACCTCCAAGCGCTTCAGCTGTCCAACGCGGAGACGCGCCTACCCCTCGGTTCGAAACTTACCGGTGGGCTCGGGGCCGGGGGCGTCCCCGATGTCGGCGAAAAGGCCGCCTTGGAAGACAAGGACGAGATCCAAAACGTCATCCGAGGTGCGGACATGGTCTTTATTACCGCCGGAATGGGCGGGGGGACCGGGACCGGCGCTGCGCCGATAATTGCTCAGATCGCCCGGGAGATGAACATCTTGACCGTCGCGGTGGTGACCAAACCCTTCGACTTCGAAGGCAGGCGAAAGCACACCCTCGCGGCGGAGGGTACCCAACGCCTTCGGGAAGAGGTCGATACCCTTATCACCATTCCCAACCAGCATCTTCTAAAGATCGTGGAGCGTCGGACGCCGATCAAAGAGGCGTTTCTCTTGGCCGACGACGTGCTCCGACAAGGGGTGCAGGGAATCTCCGACCTGATTACCAAGCCCGGAGAGATCAATATCGACTTCGCGGACGTCAAAACGATTATGAACGGTAGGGGTGACGCATTGATGGGGGTCGGTGTCGGAAACGGTGACAATCGTGCCGTCGACGCGGCGACGAACGCCATCAACAACCCGCTTCTCGAGGATGCCAGAATCGAAGGGGCCAAAGGCATCTTGGTCAACGTCTCCGGAGGCGCCGATTTTAGCCTGACGGAGTACGAAGAGGTCCTCAACATTATTACCGCGAACGCGGATAAGGACGCTCTGATAATCGCCGGTAGTGCCCTGGACGAGCTGATGGAGGACGAAGTCAAGGTTACCGTTATCGCCACCGGGTTCGAGCAGGCGCCGCCGGAAGAGCTGCCGGAAAAAGCTCGGTCTACCGCGGAGGAGTATATCTCCTTGGACCAATGGGTCGAGATGACCAGCGGCAAGAAGCGCCACAGCGAAGACGAGCTGTTCTCACCCTCCGGAGAGGCGAGCGACCAGCTCGGTATTCCAGCGGTGCTTCGCTACAGACAGGCCTCCGGCGGGAGCAACGGGGCTTAGGAGAATACCTCGGTGAAGAACACGAGCCGGACCGACCAAAACACCATCGACGCCTTCCAGGGTTACCTCGTTTCCGAGTTGCGGCTGTCGCCCCGGTCCGTGGAGACCTACGTTCGAGAGGTAAGGCTCTTTCTCGAGCACCTCCGGCAGAGGGAGCTCTCCATCCTCGATATCGACTCCCGAGAGATTTCCCACTATCTGATCTCTCGTACCGAGGGGGAAGACGGGGTTGGTCAGAGAACTTTGGCCCGAATTCTCTCCTCCTTGCGCTCGCTTTTTCGCTTCTTGATGTTGGAGGGGCGGCGGCCGGACAACCCGGCTGTGCTACTCGACATGCCTCGAGCGGAACACCGGGTTCCCGAAGTGCTCGGTGTGGAAGAGATAGACCGGCTTCTAGAGGCCATAGACATCTCGAAGCCGGTGGGTTTGCGGGACCGGGCCTTGTTCGAGTTGATCTATTCTTGCGGCCTCCGGGTTTCCGAGGCGGCGGAGATTACGCTTTCGCAGATGGACGTCGACGAGGGGCTCATTCGAATTCGGGGAAAGGGCAACAAAGAGCGAATCGTCCCCGTGGGAGAACACGCGGTGGAGTGGCTAACCCGCTATCTGACCTACGGGCGACCGGAGCTCGCAGCGAAGAAGGCCCGAACCGACCACGTCTTTCTCAACAATCGGGGCCAGGTCCTGTCGCGGAAGGGCGCCTGGAAGCGATTCCGAGAGCTCTGCGACGCGATCGGCGTCGAGGCGAAGGTGCACACGCTGAGGCACTCCTACGCCACCCATCTTCTCGCCGGCGGTGCGGATCTCCGAGCGGTCCAGGAGCTTCTCGGGCACTCGGACATCGCGACTACCCAGATCTACACCCATCTCGATCGGGAAGATCTCAAGGAGTATCATGAGCAGTACCACCCTCGTGGCTAAAGCCGGAAGTTGGATTCTCATGACCTCTCTTCTCGCTGGGTGCGGCCTCCGGGAGGACGACTCCTTGTCGGGGGTGCTCTCTCTCGAGCCGCCATCGGTTCAGGAGGACGGCCCGACGCAGGAGCGCATCGAAGAGATCGAAGCGGCGATCGAGCGTTTTCGCGACATTGTCGACGCAAAAGTCGAAGCGTCACGAAATCTAGGCGTGTATTATAAGATGCTGGCGTCGGAGTACATAAGGCGCCGAATGTTCGGTCTCGCCGTAGGCGCGCTGGACGAGGCTATCGCGCTTCAGCCCGAGAACCCCTCGCTTTTCTACAACGCCGGCGTCTCCGCGGCACGGTTCGCGAAGTCCCAGGTTGCGCAAGCCGACGCCCTGGAGTGGCTGGGGAGGGCCGAAGCGTATTATCTGCGCTGCATAGAGCTCGATCGGAGGCATACAGACGCCTACTACGGCCTCGCGGTGCTCTACGAGTTTGAGTTAGATAGGTCGGCGGAGGCGCGGGCCCTCCTCGAGGAGCTTATCGCCTTCGAACCGAATAACTATTCGGCTCTCGGGCTCTTGGCGCGAATCTACGTCGCCGAAGGGAGGGTGTCCGACGCATTGAACATCTACGAAGATATCATTGCCAATTCCAACGATCCGGAGCTGCGGAGGCAGGCGGCTGAAAATCGAAGGCGACTCTCGGGGGAGGTTCCATGAACCGACTCCTAGCCCTTCTGGTGGACCGAATGAGCTTCCTCAAGCCTCAGGAGAAACGCCGTGTCTTCGCGGCCCTAAGCTCTCCCGCGGACCTCGATTCGCTCTCCATGGACGATCTCTCGATGATGATCGAGCGGCCCCTTTCTCGACGAGAATGGCACGTTCCCCTGGAGCTTCGCTCCGCCGAGTTTGCCGAGAGATGGATCGAGAAGCACAACGTGCTTCTACTTACAGAGGTTCATCCTGCCTACCCCGACCTTCTCGGGGAGATCTACGACCCGCCCTTCCTCCTCTATGTCCGGGGAGAAACCACCGCCCTCGCCGAATGCGAGATCGCCGTCGTTGGTACCCGGCGCCCGGATAGCGCCGCCGGGGAAGCCGCATACACCTTCGGCGCCGAAGCCGCGGAAGCAGGCAGCTGCCTGGTCTCGGGATTGGCAAGGGGCATCGATTCCATGGTTCATCGAGGCGCCGTGTCCGCAAGAGGCCGCGGTGTTGCCGTCCTTGGAAGCGGCATCGATTCGATTTACCCCAGGGAAAACCGAAATCTCGCCCTCGCCTTGCTCGACCGGGGTGGGGCGATCGTGAGCGAATATCCCCCGGGGGTTCCGCCGCTGAAGTACCACTTTCCGGCGCGGAACCGGATTATAAGCGGACTGGCTCGCGGTGTCGTGGTAGTTCAGGCTCCGGAGCGATCCGGGGCGTTGATTACGGTGGACCATGCCCTCGAGCAGGGGCGGGACGTTTTTGTTCACCGCGCCGGAATCGGCAACGTCGAGGTCGGTGTGGACCCCCGAAGCGCCGGAGGTGCTCGGCTCGTGGAAAGCGGCGCTCCGGTGGTTTCCGGCTACGCCGAGGTCGCGGATGCCCTGGGTATACGCGCACCCCGGCCGAAGGTGCGTTCCGACCGACCGGAGCGCCGGGGAACCGGCAACGCCCTCGCGGACCGAATGGCAAGGCAGCTTTCCCTCGGAGAGGAGGAGACGCAATGGTAGCAGCACCGAAGGCCCTTAAAGAGCGCGTGGTCGAATACCTCTCCTATCTCAGAGAAATTCGAAACCTCTCGGGAGCGACGGTAAAGGCGTACGGCAACGACCTCTTCGGGTTTCTCGACTGGCTCTCGGAGG
>CAZTRQ010000031.1:0-19778 GCA_964616245.1 uncultured Spirochaetaceae bacterium
AAGTCCGGCGTGTAGAGGTAGCGTCCGATCGAGGCTTCCCGGCTCGGCTCCGTCCCCGGCGCCGGCTTCTCGACGATATCCGTGACCCGCTCGCCGTCGTTATCCAAGGCGACGATTCCGTAGCGCTCGAGGTGCGGCGGATCGAAGATAGTCGCCAGAACAGTGGCGCCGGTTGCGTTGTGGGTTTCGATCAGCTGGGCGGTCAAGGGTGGGTCTCCAATGTGGATGTCGTCGGGATACGCGACGATTACTGGGTCGCTTCCGGCGAACTCCCGGGCGAGGAGAAGCGCGTGCCCGGTGCCTCTCATAGCGGGCTGACGGACGACGGTGGTCTTGATGGCCGGCGGTGCTATTCGCCGGAGCAGCTCGGGTTTGTTCGCACCGCGGAGGGCCGCCTCGAGCTCCACTTCGTGGTCGAGATAGTCTTCGAGGGCCCGTTTTCGCCGGGACGATATCAATAAGAGCTCGGTCACCCCGGAGGCGATGAGCTCTTCGAGGATAAAGTCTAAGGCGGGACGGTCGACTAAGGGGAGAAGCTCCTTCGGAACGGTCTTGGTGGCCGGAAGAAACCGCGTGCCGTACCCCGCTGCGAGAATTACGCCCTTCATATCTTGCGACTATAGCGAATGACGACTAAGCGCGCTACAGTTGGAAGGATGAAACGATGTTCTCCGATCTGGGCCTGTGCCCAGGCGTCCCGCGGGACGCCGCCCATGGCGGCTTCGGCGAGGGGCGCGCTTGTCGCTCTCACCGTGCTCCTCTTCGCCTCCTGTGCCGTCTCCCAGGATACTCTCCTCCGGGAGGACGGGGGCGCCGGGGCCGAGGTCCGCATCGAGCTCTCACCGTCGTTGGTTTCGTACCTCGAGGCGCTCACCTTTGCCTTCGCTCCGGAAGCCGAGTTTCGGGTTTTCGATCTCGCGGTACTAAGGCAAAACCTCGAAGCCGAGCCTGGGGTGCGGGTGCTGCAGATTGCCGAGAGGCCGGTAGGTGTCTTGTCGATGACCCTCGACATCGCCTCCCTGAAAGAGCTCGACCGAGGCGCAAGCCCCGCGGTTTCGGGGCTTCTTTCCCTCGAAGAGTCTCCTTTGGGGACGGCTCTCGAGGTAAGCCTCGGACCCCGGGAGATCTCGGACCTTCTCGCCTTCGCCGGTGTCGCGGAGGCTCGAGCCCTGTCGGTGTTCTTTCCCGCTCTCCCGGCCGACGGAGATACCGACTCCGGCCGGACAGTAACCCGGCAGGGCTACATCGACGACGCCGTCTGGGTTCTCGAGGAATACGCTCCGGCGGAGGAAATCGAAGAAGAGATTCGCGCTTCCGGGGTGGACGTTAGGGTGGTACCGCCGACGCAGATTCTCTCCGTCGACGGTGGTCGAAAAGAAGAGAACGTTGCCCGGTTCGGTATCGCCCTCCTCGACGTTGTTACCCTCCGGGAGCCCCGGCGGTATACGGTTATCTACCGATAGCCGGTCCGGTAGCCCGGGGCCGGCGTGTCGCTATACCGTCGGAAAGTTAGCGGCGTGGGCCTCTTGAATCCGCTCGAGCTCGGCGTTGCTTAGCTCCCACTGCCCGGCTGCTGCGTTGGAGATGGCCTGTTCCGGTTTTTTGGCTCCGACGAGGGCGCAGGTCATACCCGGTTGGGCGGTGGCCCAGTTTATCGCAACCTGAGCTACCGGGACGTTTCGCTCCGAGGCGATCTCGCGCAGGGCGTCCACCACGTTTTGCACCTTGTCCCAGGTCTTGGGGTTGAATGCGGGGTAGAACTTTGCTCGTTGGTCCCCCTCCTCGAACGTCGGATATTCCCGGAACTTCCCGGTAAGAATCCCGCCGGAGAGGGTGCCATAGCTCAAGACGCCGATATTGTGCTCGTGGCAGTAGGGGAGAATCTCGTCTTCGATGTCGCGTTGCATCAGGGAGAAGGGCGGTTGGAGGCTCGCAAGCTCTGTGATACTCCGTACCTTATCCATAAGGGCGGTGTCGAAGTTGGATACTCCGAGGTAGCGGAACTTGCCCGCCTCCTGAGCCTTGAGGAGAACCTCCAACGTCTCCTCGAGGGGGGTCTTCGGGTCCGGCCAGTGGATCTGGTAGAGGTCGATGCTTTCGACGCCGAGGCGCCGGAGCGAATCCTCGATTTCCTGCCGGACGGAGTCCGGAGAGAGGTTCTTCTGAAGCTTGCCCCCCGACTTCTGGATTCCAACTTTGGTGGCGACGACGACCCGGTCCCGGCGTCCCTTGATCGCCTTTCCGACCACTTCTTCGGAGTGGCCGTTGCCGTACGCCGGCGCGGTGTCCACGAGGGATATTCCATTGTCGATAGCGGCGTGGATGGTTCGAATCGATTCCTGGTCGTCTACGCTCCCCCAGAAATCGTCCCCCATCGCCCAGGTCCCAAGACCTACCCGAGAGACCTTAAGGTCCGTCCAACCGAGATTCCGATCTTGCATGCGTTCTCCTACTTCATTGTCAGATTGAAGGCCCCGTCCCAGTTGTCCGGGGGTGGCTTACGGATAAACTCTTTGCACCGTTTCTGGTAGAAGGTCCCGGGACCGTCATCCGGCCGAATTTTCAGCGTCTCTCCAAAGTACTTCTGAGCTCCGGTCCAGTCCCTCTCTTCGAAACGATCGATCCCTTCGTGGAAGGCGTCGAGCAATTCCTTCATTTCCGGGGCCAACTCGGTCGTCTCGTCTACCAATTCGAAGAGCCGTACCGGCTGGGTGATGCCGACGACCCGGACTCTGTCCATCATCCGGAAGGCAAATTCTTCTCCCGCCTCGATCCGGGTGGCCTCACTAAGGAGGAGCCAGGTGCCGTACTGCTTGTTTACCCCCTCGAGGCGGGCCGCGAGGTTGACCGAGTTCCCCATCATCGTGTAGTCCATCTTTTTTTCGGTGCCCATGTTGCCGACGACCATTTCCCCGGTGTTTATTCCGATTCTGGTCAGAAGTGGACCCGGGCTGAGTTTGTCTTCGATAAAGTGCTCGTTGAGAATGCGTTCCATCTTCTTCATCCGGACGGCGGCGCGGCAGGCCCGGGCGGCGTGGTCGTCGAAGTCGAGGGGAGCCCCGAAAAATGAGATGATGGCGTCGCCTTCGTACTTGTCGATGGTTCCCCGTTGATCGAGGATGATGTTGCTCATCTCGGTCAGATAGCTATTGAGGAGCTTGACGAGATCCTCCGGTTCCATCTGTTCGGAGATGGTGGAAAACCCCTTTACGTCGGTAAAGATGGCCGTAAGGTGCTTCTTCTGGCCTCCCAAGGCCAACTTGGAGGGGTCCGAGAGCACCTCGTTCATGACGTCCGCCGAGAGGTAGTGGGAGAAGGCGTTCCGGATATGCGCCCGCTCCCGAGCGGTTTCGATGAACTTGACGGTGGTAATGACGATGACGGTAAAGAACATCGCCGCCGCCGGGGTCAACATCGGTAAGAACTGTCTGCTGGTAACGAAGAATACCGAAGCTGCTGCGAGGAACACGACTACCATCGCGAAGCCGATAAGGCTCGTGGTCAGTGGTGGGAGGTTTCGGATGATAAGGGCAACGAGGATCGACAACACAGCAGCGAGAATGATCGAGTACCAGAGCGGCAGCTTATCCAGGTAGCGGTCCTGGAGAATGGTGTTCAGAATGGCGGCGTGGGTGCCGACGTTCATGTACTCCTCTTCGAAGGGGTTAACCCCGATATCGGTGGTTCCCGTTCCGGTAAAGCCGACGAAAGCGTAGGCACCGGGGATCGTTTCCTCCAACCGGCCCCGGGAGGACATGAGGGCGTCGTAGACCTCCCGGGTAGCGCTGAAGTTCGTGGGCACTTCGGCCTGGATCGCCCGGTACTCCGTCGCAAGCTCCTCCGGCAGCTCCGGTTGCGAGAGAATCGCCTCCAGATCCGCGAGGATGGCTTCTTCGGCGTTCCCGTTCAGAAAGATGCCAATCTCATCGAAGAAGTAACGTCGCGCCTCAATGTACTCCTCCATCCGGGCGGGGTCGTCTCCCCCGAGGATGTCGGCCTTGACTCCCTCGGCGTAGCGATAGACTCCCATAATGTCTCCGGGGTCTTCGGCCGTCGGCGGGGCGTAGTAGCTCAAGTAGCCGGCTGGCTCCATTATCCCGAGGTTTTCGATAAGCCTGGCTTCCAACTCTTCGTTGAGCACCAGCTCGTAGAAGGAAAAATGCCGGAAACTGTCGTCGAAGGTCGCCCTCGGCCAGTTGATGAGCATCCGTTGGTCTTCGGTCAGGGGAATGGTGATGTCTTTCGGCTCGGATTCGCCGGGGAAGACCGCGCTCTCGAGGACAATCCGTCCAGGATAGGCGACGACTTGCGGCTCCCCGAGGAGGTCGAAGGCCGGGGCGAAGGCCAACTGCGGGAAGTACTCTCCTCCCTCCTCGACGATCAGCTCTATCCGCCGACGGACTCCGTCGGGGTCGATAATGACGTTCGGGAAGCCCGCGCCGGCGGCGTGTCGGCTGACGGTAAGGATCGCGGGTCGAATACCCTCGGCTTCGCGGTAGACCGGACCCTCGGTTCGACTCTCGACCCCGGGAATGGTAAATTTTTCCTTGGCGAACTCCTTAAGCTCCTGGGGGACCAGGGGGTCGTCTTCGTTTAGCATGTTGACGGTAAAGTAGGTCCTACCGTTCAACCGGGCGGTCCGGCCAAAAAAGGTGTCGTTGTCCCGGGCGATGTTCCGCACTTCCTGTAGGAGGTATTCCTGGGATTGACGGGTCAAACCGGTTAGATCCTGGACGAACTCGAGGGCGTCCTGGGTGCCGATCTGCCCCTGGGCGAGGGCGGTAAAGAGGTCCTCTACGTTCTGTGCGATAAGGGAGAATTCCTGTTCGAAGGCCTGGGGGATTTCCTCGTCGAGCAGCTCCGCGTTTACGCCGAGGGGACTCTGCTCGACGTACTCGATGTCCAAGCTGACGAAGCCGACGTCGAACTCCCGAAGGATAATGAGCCCCCGGGCCACGATGTCCCGGCTCCAGGGCCAGACGCCGACGTTTACGATGGCGTCCTCGTCGATGTTGAGCAGAAGAATATCCTCGTGCTCCGGAACGGCCGGCTTAACCCTCAAAAGGGCGTCGTATATCTGAGATTCGAAGGTCTCGTAGTCCTCGAGGAGGTTGAACAGAGAGAAAAGACCCGCTACCACGAGGGGAATAAGCAGTACAATGACGATTTTCCGGTTCATGATTCGTAAGTATAGTTCATTGGTCGGAAAGAGCGCTACAATTGTAAGCATGTTACGCCTAACCGATTGCCGCAACGTGCTCCTGAGTCATCTCCTGGTTCTCCTGCTTGCACCTCCTGTCTTCGCCATAGACTTCGGGGTTATCGTCGAAAACGAGACTTCGGGTGCCTTCGTCGCCGAGGAGGATCCGGAGATAGAACAGCAAAACGATGTCCGGCTCTTTGTCCGGCAGAGGCTCACCGAAGACATCGAGGCGCTTCTTCGCCTCCGGTACCGCTATACCGAGGAGGACCCACTCTTCTGGGATGTCGATACCGCGGCGGTTCAGGGGGTGGCGCCTTCGGGGGACGGAGAATCCGTCGTCGACCTGGCTCTCGGGCGAACTACTATCCGGGACTTTTCCGGCGCCCTGCTATCTGAGCAGGCGGACCTCGTTCGTTGGGGGATCCTGCGGCCGAACATCACGGTAACCGCCGAAGCCGCCTACCTGGGCCTCCGGCGAAACGAGAGCACCGACATCGTCCTTTCGACCGCGGACCTTGAGGACGTCGCCGACGAGGCCTTCTTCGCCCCTCCCCGGGGTTTCTTCGGGGTCGAAGTCGGTTTTCCGGAGCAGCTGGGACGGCAGAACCTTACTGTCGGCGCCCTCTACCAACACGATTTTAGGCAGGACGGGACGCCTCTGGTGAACACCGGCTATCTCGGCGCCGGGCTCGCCGGCCCCCTCTCTCGGTTTCTCTTCTACGACCTCTTCGGCTATTTCGCCACCGGATTCGTCGAGGACGACGCCGGATCCCGGGATCCCCTCTCCGCCTGGTACACCGGTGGCGGAATTCTGTTCTTTGCCGAAGAGGCGCTCTTTTCCCGCGTCCAGTCCCGGTTCGTCTACGCCTCCGGTGACGCCGACTACCAGTCACCCATCGGGGGAAACACCTCGGGTGTCGGAACCGGCTTCCCGGCGCTTACGAGCCCGAGCCTCGGGGAAGTCGTTTCGCCCCGGGTCTCCAACGTTGCCGGTGGATCCTTCTCCTACTCCTTCAAACCCCTGGCCGAAAGCGACGGCGTCTGGTCCGAGCTCCAGGTGGCGGCGACGGGGTGGGCCTTCTTCCGACCGACCTCGGGTCCCGTCGCCATCCCCGGGACCGTTCCCGGGGGCTCGGACTCCTTTCTCGGGTGGGAGACGGACCTGGCGCTTCGATTCCGGCCCTTCTCGGATCTGGCGCTCTCCCTCTCCGGGGGCTATTTCCGACGTGCCGAGAACGATGTCTGGCTTCCCGAAGCCCCGGATTGGCAGGCCGTCGTAAAACTTTTTGCCGCCCTTTCGATATAAAGGGGCTCGTTTTCTTGATATCTGAGCAGAGCGCGATATATTAATGAGTGGAGGACTTAACTATGAGACGCCTGTTACTTGTTATTGCCCTTGTATTTACCATTACCGCGGTTTCCTTTGCCGTAGAGGCTCGTGTCCGGTCGGTCACCGGGGTTGTTTCGGTGATAAACAGCGAAGGTAGCTCGGAGCCGGCCACCGAAGGCATGCTTCTCGAGGCGGGTTCGGTTATCTCTACCGGTTTCGGCTCGAGGGCATCGATCGAGATGGGGGGCTCGACGCTAATCGTCAACCCGGTGTCCCGTCTTACGATAGAAGAGCTTACCCAGGTCAACGGTACCGTTTCGACCCAACTCTTCTTGCATCTGGGACGGGTTCGCGCGGAAGTACACTCCGCCGACGGTCTTAAGAACGATTTTCGTTTACGAAGCACCGCATCCACGGCATCCGTCCGGGGTACCGAGTTCGAATACGACGGTACCAACCTCTACGTCGATGAGGGTGACGTAGCGCTGACCAATCTGATCGGGCAGGCCCACAGCGTCCGAGAAGGACAACAGAGCAGCGCGTACCGGTTCGATCCGATCGAGTCCGTCACCGCCCGTTTTGAGGAGCGGTCCACGGCGGACATGTCCGTCGATCCTCTACTAAACTAGCGCCTCCTGGCGACCCTACCATTTTTGTTGGAGCTCCGTTGTAGCAGAGAACTACGGCGGAGCTCGTCTTTTCTTTTGCCCCGTGTGCTGATAACCTTCCCCCGGTGAGGATAAAGACAAAGCTGCGAAACCAGTGCTCTCGGGCTTTGGCGCAATCGATGTCCGTAAAGGTGATGGTCTCTCTCGCTCGTCGGCTGCTCCCGAACTACGACGTTCACGACCGCAGCGGCTATCCTCAGAGCGTCCCCATTCCGAATCAAGAGGCGGCGATCCAGATTGTCAACGATATGGTCGAAGCCGAGCTCTTCCTGACCTTCATCTCCCTCTTGGTCGATGTCGAACAGAAGGGATTCATCGGGCGCAATTATAGCTTTCCCGGGCTCGGGGAGATAATCCGGGGCGTCGAGGAGATGGGATACACCTTCGACAAGCAATCGGGAGCCTTCGTCGAGAACCAAGGGCAACGGACCACCCGAAATTGGGGAGTCATCCGGGATGGGGAGTACCATGTCTTTACCTTTCTCTCCATCGACGTCGTGGGAAACTCGGACATGGTCCGGTCTTACTCCGAGGATCAGATGGCACGCATCTACGACGACATTCGCTATTTCGTGGATGACTGCGTTCTTGCCCGGAACGGGCGGGTCTGGTCCTGGGAGGGAGACGGCGGAATTGCCGCTTTTTACCAAGAGGATAGCGTCGGAGCGGCAGTCCATTCGGCGATAGAGATTCTTCACGAGCTACTGCTCTACAACGCCGTCGCCTCGGATCTGCTGACGCCGGTCCGACTTAGGATTACCTGTCACACCGGGCAGTGCGAGTACCGGAGTATTTTGCGCAAGATGGATAGTCAGGTCCTTAAGCGGCTTCGGGAGGTGGACGCACAATACGCGGTGCCGGATTCGGTTACCCTAACCCACGCGGCGTATAACGCCCTCGACCCCCTCGTTTCGACCATGTTTCTTCCCCCGGCGGCCTCCAAGGACGTCTATCAATACGTCGTCGGAGTGGCGTGAGCGGTGAACATTTATCTCTTTTCCAAGGGCGCCGTCCTACCCCCGGCGTTGGAAGTGGTTCAACGCAGCCGCACCTTCAAGGTGATGGTCGAGGAGCTTTCCTCGGCTGAGTGGCGGGCGGTGCCACAAGACGCCTACGTCTACGTCTCTCTCCACGGAGTGAAGGCGGCCGACGAGAAAGGGCTCCTCGACACGCTTTCCAAAACGCTCCGCGGTCGGTTCGGCGTAATAGACCCCGGAGGCAGGATCGAAGACCCGGTCGCTCTTCTGGCTCGAGGCGCCAAGGACTATCTGGGGCCGAAGATCGTCAAGAAGAAGTTACCGACGAAGCGTTTCACAGACCTTCTTGACCCGATAGCAGCCAAACCGCTGCGGCCGGAGGACGTCCCGGGGCTTTCGGTTTACAAGCCGAGCGGGAACGGATGGGCGGATGTCTCGAGCGGTTCCGAGTACACCTTCGGGATGCTCTTCGCCCACCTCGACGAGACGACCATTCGGAGGGAGACTCTGAGCTCCCAGCGGTTGGAGAAGACCACTCGGCGTTTTCGCGAGCTTCTCCAGCAGCACGTGGAGCCCTTCGGAGGCAAAATTTGGATCTGGCGAGACTCCGGTGGCCTGGTGCTCTTCCCCTTCGATGGATCTACCGCCGCCGGCATCGTCCCGGCGCTTCGCATGTACCTGAACCGGCGGATAATATCGGTGGAGGAGTTTGGTGCGAGTAACGAGGTCTCCTTCCGACTGGTCCACCACATCGGCTCGACCGAATACCGCCCCCGGGGCCGGACCGGCAACGTAGTCTCCGACGCGGTGAACATCATTTTTCACATTGGAGATCGATATTCGCCGCCGGGAAGCCTCTTCGCTACCGATACGTCGATGCATTTTGCGACGCCGAAGTTGCGAAAACTCTTCCGCCCCCTGGAGAGTTTCGAGGGACGCGGCATCTTCCGCCCCGCGTTCTGAATCGACCCGATAGTATTGTGAATTTCTCTAATATCGTTGTATAGTAGAACTATGACTTCGGAATTCGCCCCGGAGCATGCGACCGCAATGGGGCGCGACTCCCGGTTTCGCGTTACCGTCGCCGAGGATAACCTTAGCGCCATGGCAGATTTTCTGCCTGCCCGGGGTGACGGCGCGCCGCTGGCCCGGGAGTACATCGAAACGATCCTCTCGACAAACGGCGTTCTCTCCGGGATCGACTGGCAGGTAATCGACGATGCCGTCGAAGAGTGCAACCACCACGGCCAGGCTCGCCTCGGCGTTATCGTCGCCCGAGGCCGGCCTCCGGTTCGCCTGAACCCCCAGCACCTGGTCCTGCAACCTAAGTTTGCGCCCCGAGACAACCCCGACGTACCGGTAGAGAAAGGCGGGCGCATAGACCACAGAGCTTCGCGGAAGCTGCCGATCGTGATGGCCGGGGAAACGATAGCGCGAGAAGAGCCGGAGATGCCGGGGATCGACGGGATTGCCGTCGATGGATCGCCGATCGCCCACGGGAGGCGGGAAATTATGCTCCTGAAGCCCGGGGAGAACACCGCGCGGAAGGAAGACCAAGTGGTCGCGACCAAGAGCGGAATGGTAATCCTAAAGGGCGAAGAATTTCGGGTCGAAGAAAACCTTCACATTAAAGGCGATGTCGACTATCACACCGGAAGCATTACCTTTCCCGGCAACCTTACCCTGGCGGGTACCATCCACGACGGGTTTCGCCTCTGGATCGGTGGCTCCATCGTGTCTAAAGGGGTCATAGACGCCCATGAGGTGTTCTGCCGGAAGGACCTTATTGCCAAGGACGGTATTATCGGTAGGAATCGGGCCCTCGTCCGGGTAGCAGGCCGTATCCAGGCGAAGTACGTGGAGAACTGCACCGTCGAGTCTAAGTCGAGTGTCTACATCCAGACGACGGTATTCAACTCCCACATCTTTACCCTCGACCGCCTTGTCATGGCGGAGAAGGGGAAGCTGATCGGGGGCCAGGTGCGCTGCGCCCACGGCGTGGTAACCGACGAGATCGGTAACGAGGCCGGTGTAACAACCGAAGTAGTAACGGGAATCGATTTTATCGTGGAGCGCAAGCTCGCCGCTGCCAAAGAGAAGTTTCAGCAACTCACCCTGGAGCTTCAGAAACTCGACAAGAGCCTCTCCCAGAGCCCATCGGCGGAGGAACAAAGGCGCCGGGCGCTGCTCTCCGACGCGGTCTACAAATATTCGGTACTGATGAGCACCTTGGTCTCCAAGCTCGATCGGAACGAAGACGCCCCGGTAATCGCCCGGAAGGCGGTCTACCCCGGAACCGTCGTCGAAATATGCCGGAGCTCCTTTCGCGTCGAAGAGCGCCGGGGCCCAACCCGCTTCCGGTTGGACCGGGACTCCGGCCGCGTTTTCGCCGAGGACTACGCCGACACGGACAAGGAGCACATCGAGACCGTCGAGCCCCCGGTGGACTCGACGGAAGAAAGATAGGTCTATACCGCGTTTCTGCTGGCGTTTACCGACGACGCGAGGGACTTTATCACGATCTTCTCGCAGATTTGCCGCTGTTTCTCGGCTTCCGGCTCGTCTACGTCCTTGAGCTCCCGCAAGACGGCCAGAGCGTACTGCTGAATAACGAGCACCGGACGAATCATTTCCTCCCGCATCGCGATCGAGTCCCGGCCCGTCGGATCCTCGGCGAGAAGCTCTCCCATGCCGGAAACGTCTCGAAGCATCGCTTCGGTTTTTGCGGCCTCGTCGGTCAAGATTCCCCAGAACTCGCCATAATCTGGGTCCTTTTTAAGGAACGAGGTTAGGGGAAAGTAGGTCTTCCGGAGGCTCTGCATCGCGTTGTTGACCAGTGTCCGGAAGAAGAGCGATCGCCGATAGAGCTCCTGAAGGTGTTCCTTCTCTCCACGCTTCGAGAGGGTCTCGAGGCCCGTGCCGAGGCCGAAATAACCGGGAACGTTCTGCTTCATCTGGCTCCATGCCCCGACGAAGGGAATGGCCCGGAGGCTATCCAAGTTAAGACCGCCCGCGGTACTGCGGCTGGTCGGCCGACTGGCGATGTTGGTCTGCCCGTAGTAGGTCAGGGGAGTCATCTCCTCGAGATAGTCGAGAAACCGCGGGTGTTCCCGGAGCTCTTGGTAGCGCTTCCGGCCGGTCTTCGAAAGTCCCGAAAGGGTTTCGATGTCGCCGTCGGTAAGGCTATCGTCGTTGCCCGACAGCAGGAGGTTGGCGATTCCCGCGCTTACGAGCTGCTCGAGGTTGTATCGTGCGAGCTCGCAGGTACCGTACTTCGAGCTGACCGTCTGGCCCTGAACCGTCAGATGGATCTCGGTGCTCTCGATCTCTCGCCCGAGGCTGCGGTAGAAGAGGTGGGTGTTCCCCCCTCCACGCGCCGGGGGTCCGCCACGACCGTCGAAGAAGACCGGTCGAATACCGCGACTTCGGCAAAGGGTTGTAAGCCGGCGTTTGGCCAAGAATATTTCCCAGTTGGCGGTAACGTAGCCGCCGTCCTTGGTGCCGTCGGAAAATCCGAGCATAATCGTCTGAACCATGCCCCGGGAAGCGAGGTGCTCGGCGTAGATCGGGTGGTCGAAGAGCTTCGTTACAATCTGCTCCGCCTCGGCAAGATCGTTAATCGTCTCGAAGAGAGGAACGACGTCGAGAAATAGCCTCCCTTCGGTGGCGACCTGGGCGAGGAGCAGGACCTCCAGGACGTTTGCTGCGGACCGGGTGTTGCTGATGATGTAGCGGTGGACTCCTCGGGGTCCGTTCTTCCGCTGCAGGGTCTCTGCGGACCGAAGCGATTCGAGGGTATCCCAGGCGATGCCCTCCGGCAGTCGCTCCTGTGCGGCACGCAAAACGTCCCGACGACCGAGAGCCTCGGTTACCGCCGCGAGTCGCTCCGGGACCCTCATAGCCTCGTACTCCCCCGCTTTCTTTAGCCCCGCCGCCGATAGAAGCTGGGATACCACCTGAGTGTGAACCCGACTGTCCTGCCGCAGGTCCATCGTGGCAAAGTGAAAGCCAAAGAGACGAACTTTGAGGATGATCTCTTCGACGCGATCGGCGTAGAGAGCAAGGTGGTCCCTGTGGAGCCGTTCCTGAATCGAGGACAGGTCGTCGAGGAGCTCCTCCGGGGAGCCGTAGGGCTCCTCGGTGTTGGCGAGCCGGTCGATAACACTATCCAGGGATTCCAAGACGCCGGGAAACGTAAGGCGGCGGCGAAGCGCTCGCAGGTCTTTTTCGTAGAGGCGTAAGACGGTCCCCCGAAGAAGGTGGCCAATCTGCAGGGTAAGATCGGCGGTAACGAAGGGATTGCCGTCTCGGTCGCCGCCGGGCCAGAAACCGAGCTCGACGATAGGCGGATGCTGTACACGCTCCTGGGGAGAATCGAGAAAGGGCGTTAAGGCTTTGCGCTGAATCCGAGGGATGGTCTCGTAGAAGACGTGCTCGATAAACCAGAGAAGACTCCGGGCTTCGTCCAGGGGGGTCGGTTTTTCCTTATTCTTGAAACGCGTCTTTCCCATCTGGAGGAGAAGCTCGTAGATCGACCGAAGATCGTCGTGCTCCAAGGCGCCGGCGAGGTTAGAGATTATCCCGAGAACGTCATCGGGGTAGAACTGCGTCGGGTGGGCGGTAAGGACGACGCGGACGCGGTAGTCTCCGAGCATCTGCCGATACTCATCCACCTTGTCACCCCGAATAACCTGGTTGATGGTGTCCTTGAGGGAGCCGGCGCCGTCGACGTCCTGGATCGCCGGGAAGGCAGCATCTTCGAGGGCATCAAAGAGGACGACCTGTCGTTCGGCGAGCTGGAGGAAGCGAAAGAGAAGGTCGGTCGTCGTCGCTCCGTCCGGAAGGTGGGCTCCTTCGAGGAAAAACTCCTCCACAAGCTCCCGGGGCGATCGACCCGCCTCGAGCCCCGCGGTGACGAAGTCGGAAAAGAGTGGAAGAAGAATGCCGGCGTTCCGGACACGTTCGAAGGGAAGGCTCAGAAAGAGGGCGTTGTAGAGCTGGTATTTGAGGGCGACCTTCTCGTGGAAGGCAGAGTAATCCTTAATCATTTTATCAGAAATGTAGTGAAGTCAGCGCGGTCTTTCCACCCGAATTCCGGAGGGCAAAGAAGCCGGCTTACGCAGGCGAGAAGGTTGCCCGCCGTTCCGAGGGCTCCACGGCGTCGACTCGCACCCGGAGGCGGTCGCCGAGACGGTAGGCGGTCTTACCGCTCTTGTCGGTCAGCTCGTGCTGCTGCTTGTTATAGCTTAACTCCTTCTGCGGTAGGTTTTCCAGGGGCACGAGTCCCTCGATACCGTAGCGTGTCACCTCGACGAAGAGACCGAAGGAGGTTACCCCGGACACGATTCCGGCGTAGGTCTGGCCGATCTTTTGAGCAAGGAACTCGAGAGACTTTAGCTTCGCGTACTCCCGTTCTGCCTTAGTCGCAGAGATCTCCGCCTCGGTCGAGTGGGCGCAGATCTTGTCGAGGGTCTTCGAAAGGGTTTCGGTCTGTTTCGGTTTGCCGTGGGCCTGGTAACGTTTGAGGAGTCGGTGTATCACCAGGTCGGGATACCGGCGGATCGGTGAGGTAAAGTGGGTGTACTCGTCGAAGGCAAGGCCGAAGTGCCCCCGATTCTCGGTGTCGTACTGAGCCTTCGTCATCGTGTAGAGGGCGACCCGTTCGAGGAAGGGGCCGTACTCGCCGCCGCCGACGAAAGACAAGAGGCGGCGGTAGTCCTCGGGGCTTACCGGGTCGGACACCCGGAACGGAATACCGAGGGTCTCGAGGATCGAGAGCAGGGAGCTGAACTCGTCCTCCTTCGGCCGGTCGTGAACCCGGTAGACGAAGGGCAGGTCCATCTTCCAGGACAGCGCGAGCTGGGAAATGCGCCGAGCCACGACGCGGTTGGCAAGGAGCATAAACTCCTCCACGAGGCGCATGGACGGTAGCCGGACCTCCGGCTTTATGCGGCGGGGGACACCCTCCTCGTCGAGGACGATCTGTTTCTGGGCGATATCGAAGTCGATGCTTCCCTCTTCCTGGCGAAGCTTCATGAGGACCTGGCTGAGGGCCGCAAGGAGATGGAGCTCCCGTTGATGCCGCCCGTTCTTCTTGCCGGAGAGCACGTCCGCCGCTTCCTGGTAGGTCATCCGGGCCTTGCTTCGGATAACACTCTCGACGATCTCCGAAGAGCGAACCTGGCCGAGGCCCGTCACGTTCATAAAGACCGTGTAGGCCAGGCGATCCTCGTCGGGGACAAGACTACAAATACCGTTGGAGAGCTCCTCCGGCAGCATCGGGACGACGCTGTCGATAAGGTAGACAGAGGTTCCTCGCTCCTCCGCCTCGGCGTCGAGGGCGGAGCCCTCTGGGACAAAGTGGCTGACGTCGGCGATATGAACCCCGACGCGAAAGCCACCCTCGTCGAGAACCTCGATCGAGAGGGCATCGTCGTAGTCCCTAGCGCTTTCGGGGTCGATGGTAAAGACCGTCAGCTCCCGGAGGTCCCGTCGGCGGGAGAGCTCGTCGGCAATCTTCTGCTTGGCGGCATCCGAGGCTTCTTTGAGCACATCCTTCGGAAAGCCCTGGGAAAGCCCGTAGGAGGCTGCGACGGCCTTTGCGTCTATGTCGCTCTCGTCTTGGCTACCGAGAATCTCGACGATTTTCCCCTGCGGGGTACTCTCCCGGCTCTCCCACTCGACCAGCTGAGCGACCACGACATGGCCGTTCTTGATCTTGCGGTGGAAACCGGTCTCTTTGAGAGAGGACTTCGGGACAAGAAGCTCCGAGAGAAGACGCTCGTTCTCGGGGTAGACGATGCCACCGGCCCGAGTCTTCTTGAAGACGCCGACGATCGGCTCTTCCGACCGGGCAACGACGGAAATGACTCGGCCGGAGGGTTTGCCCTTTCCCCGGGATGAGAGGAGCTCGACTTCCACCGTATCGCCGTCCATGGCGGTCCCAAGATTGTCGTAGCTTACGAAGATGTCGGGGCCCGAGTCCTGGGTTACGAAGCCGAAGCCGCGACTGGTAATGGAGACCGTCCCTTGGAGGGACTTTTTCTTTGAGGGGGCCTTACTACGATTGCGCATTTTCTATACCGTACAATGTACCGATGGCAAGACGTTCATACAAACCTCGACGTTCTTCTTCTCGAAAACGAAGGAACAAATCTAACGATCCGATGCGGTCCTACATGCCGCCTAAGCCCCCGGAACGTGAATACGGGCTTTGTCCCCTTTCCGGAGAGCCTATCGAGCACGTCCTTTCCGCGATGCAAGATCCGGAGACCGGTCGCCCGGCGATTATGGAGCGCGCTATCGACCGAATCGCCCGGAACGAAGAGCTCGGGGACAACGAGCGCCTTTGCTACATCGGTGACGGCAACTTCGGTGTCGTCTACGAAGAACGCAAGGGCAAAAATACGGTGGTCGAAATTCGACGGAGAATCGAATACGAAAACCGCAACGATAAAGCCGATTGGCGGAAAGAGCTGAGCCCTGGAATTTCCCGGGACTACATTCCGGAGCCCCGACCCTTGAGCGAGCTCTACACTCAAGAGGAGCTCATGAGCTTTCCCAGCTTTACCCGCGCCGGTTCGTCCTACGTGCCCCGAAGCGGCTGACGCCGAAGCTACTTCATCTTCGTGCGGAAACGCGCCTTCGCAATGTCGCAGGCGATCCGAATCTGATCCTCTACGTCCTTTCGGGCCCGCACTTCGACCACTCCTCGGTTAGGCGACACGACGACTTCGTAGATATCGGGAATGGCCCGCAGACCCTTCTCCATTACCTCACCCTTCTCGGCGGTTAGTCCATCTACGATGTATGCGTAACGCTTTCCTCGGGGCATTATTTAGGAGCATACCCTCAGGCGCCTACCTCATCAAGGCTAGAGTATAAGTCGCAGCCCGAGGTAAGCGTGGCCGTCGAGGGTAAACTGCGGGAAGAAGACGATGTTGCCGGAGACTTCGCTCATCAGCTCGAGACGGTCTCGGAGGGAGTACCGAATGCCGACGGGGACTCGAATCCCCAGCCCAACGGAGGGATCGGCCTGGTCTCGCTCCATTTCGTACCCCCGGTTGCTGTCGTCGTTGTAGACCTCGGCCACGCCACCGGCCCCGAGGTACCAACGTACGTCCGATGGGAGGAGCTGCCGCCAGAGCCAAACGTCGAGAAAAATCGACACATGACGGTCAAGAGACCACCCGATAAGGAGCGAGAGCCGGTCTTCGATGACCAACGAAAGGCCGGTAGGGTCTCCACCGGCGATCCCGACGGCGACCTGAGCCTGAGTTGCCTCTGGAGCCGCGACAAAGAGGACGGCGATAAAGGCAATCAGAAGGAGGATCCGAGTTTTCACGATAGGTAGTGTTTCGCTTCTTTTGACAAACATCAACTGGTCTTTGCTTGACCGGCGGCGAATGGCCGCTTAGCTTTTGGGCGTGGCGTTACGGAGAATCCTCTACCTGGCATTACTCGCTCTTTTGGCCGTCTCTCTTTCCCCGGAAGCCCCGGCCCAGGCTTCGGACCAGACGGTTTCTACCCTTGTCATCCCGATTCAAGGAAATATCGAGCCACCTTTGGTGGCTTTTCTGCGTCGCGGCGTGGAAGAGGCGAAGACGGCGGGGGTCGAGACCATTATTTTCGATGTCGATACTTTCGGCGGTCGCGTCGATTCGGCGCTCCAGATTACGACCTTAATCGGATCCCTCGACGACATCCGCACCATCGCCTACGTTACCCTGAGCCCCGAGGGATCCGGGGTTAGTTGGTCCGCCGGCGCCCTTATCTCCTTCGCGACGGACGCCATCTACATGGCCCCGGGGACCTCGATGGGCGCCGCCGCCCCGGTGTTGGCCGCCCCGGGGGGCGAGCCCGAGGCCGCAAGCGAGAAAACCGTCAGCGCGGTTCGCACCCAGATGGCGGCCCTGGCGGAAAAGAATGGCTACCCGAAGGGGGTGGCCTTGGCGATGGTGGATACCGCGGTGGAGCTGGTAGAGATTAGCCGAAACGGCGAGATCGACACGATAACCAGGACAGAGCTCGACGCCGTCTCCGAAGAAGAGCGGGCGGCGCAGGGAATGGAGATTGGGCCCGTCGTCTCCCCGGACGGCAAGCTCCTTTCGCTTACCGCCGGCGAGATGGAGCGGTACGGGGTCTCTTCCGGGACCGTCCCCAGCTTTTCCGAGCTCTATGGACGTCTCGGCATTAACGCGGCGGAGGTACGGAGTCTCGAGCCGGATTCGGCGGACCAGCTGGTTGCCTTTCTTACCGGAGGGGCGGTCACCAGTCTTCTGGTGTTGGTCGGGCTGGTTGCTCTCTTCTTGGAGGTAACGAGCCCCGGATTCGGCATTCCCGGAGCGGTAGCGGTCGTCGCCTTCGCGACCCTCTTTACCGCCAACTCGCTCCTCGGCAGGGTAGGATCGGTGGAGCTGCTTCTCTTTGTCGCCGGCGTCGTGCTTCTGGTCTTGGAGCTCTTCGTCATTCCCGGTTTCGGGGTGGCGGGCATTTCGGGATTCGTGGCGATCGGCTTCTCTCTTATTCTCTCACTCCAGACCTTCGTCGTTCCCTCGGTCCCCTGGGAATGGGAGCAGTTCCACCGGAATATCCTCCTCGTCGGGATCAACGCAGTCGTTGCACTGGTCGGTTTCTTCGCCCTGGCAAACGCCCTCGGGCGGTCTCGGCTGTTTCGGAACCTTACCCTTTCTTCGACCCAGGAGGTCACCGAAGGCTTCGTTGCCCAGGATGCCTCCTCTGCGTCCCGCCTGGTCGGTAGGGAGGGGACGGCCATGACGACCCTTCGGCCCGTAGGGAAGGGGCGTTTCGACGGCGAGGTTATGGTCGTAGAGAGCCAAGGGGAGTACCTTGCCGCCGGGAAGGCGATTCGCATTATTGCCGTCGATGGAAACAGAGTAGTCGTTACGGGGGTCTCATGAGCGTCTGGGAAGGGCTCGCTCTCTTGGGAGCCGGGCTCCTTGGAATAATCGTCGAGATATTCGTCCCCGCCGGCGGGCTCATCGGCATCGCCGGAGGCGGCGCCATCGTCGCTGCGATCATCCTTAGCTATTCTCAAGGTGGAACCACCGCCGGCATTATCGTTTTGGCTTCGGCGCTGGTTCTTACCCCGGTGACCATCATCGTCGCGTTCAAGCTCTTCCCGGCGACTCCTTTGGGCAAGCGGTTTATACTCGGGACGAGCTTAGGATCGGGCGACGAGGAGGATGAGAACGGCCCCTCGCGAGAGGGCCGGGTGCAGGCCGGGGACCAAGGGCGGGCGGACACGGTGCTCAAGCCCACCGGGGTCGCCACGATCCGGGGTGCGCGGTACAGCGTTCTGACCCAGGGGGAGTATCTGGCCGCCGGGACAACGATCGAAGTGGTTAAAGTCGAAGGAAATAGAATTTTGGTTCGGGAGGCGTAAGCGGTGGAAGTAATTATTCTCTACGTACTGGTGGCGATTGTCGCCTTAGGTATTCTCTTTCTGTTCTTGAAGTTCTTCGGACTCTGGTTTCGTGCTCTGCTCTCCGGCGCGCCCGTCGGCATCCTCCGGCTGGTTGGCATGTGGCTCCGAAAGGTCGACCCGGGCACTATCGTAGACTCCCGCATTATTCTGGCGAAGGCGGGGATTCCTGTGGACTCGGAGATGTTAGAGACTCACTACCTTGCCCGCGGGGACGTCCGCCGGGTTAGCCAGGCCTTGGTTGCGGCGAACAAGGCGGCGATACCGCTTCCCTTCCAACGGGCGGCGGCGATCGATCTGGCGGGACGGGACGTTCTCGAGGCGGTCAAGACCAGCGTAAATCCGAAGGTTATCGACTGCCCGGACCCCGAAAAGGGTAAGCAGGCGATCGAAGCGGTGGCGAAGGATGGTATCCAGCTTAGGGTGAAGGCCCGAGTGACCGTCCGGGCCAACATCGAGCGTCTCGTCGGGGGAGCGATCGAAGAGACGATTATTGCCCGGGTCGGTGAGGGGATCGTCACGACTATCGGCTCCTCGGAAACCTACAAGGCTGTTCTGGAGAACCCAGACACTATTTCGCAACGGGTTCTGGAAAAGGGTCTCGATGCGGGGACAGCCTTCGAGATACTCTCGATCGACATCGCCGACATCGACGTCGGAGAGAATATCGGTGCCAAGCTCCAGGCGGATCAGGCGGAGGCCGACAAGAGACGGTTCCAAGCAGAGGCGGAAAAGCGCCGGGCTGCAGCTAAAGCTCGGGAACAGGAGATGGTCGCCGAGGTGCAGGAAAACCGTGCGAAGGTCGTTCTTGCCGAGGCGGAGATTCCCAAAGCGATCGCGGAGGCTTTCCGGAGCGGCAATCTCGGCATTATGGACTATTACAGGCTGCGAAACATCCAGGCGGACACGGGTATGCGGGAGAGTATCGGAGGCGAGTCGGACCGGGGCAGCAGTCGCGAGGACCGGGAGGAATAGTGGAGGGAGTCATAGACCTGATTACCGGCGCCTTTGTCGCCCTCGTGCCGCTTCTTTTTCTCTTGCTTCGCCGTCGTCGCGGGGCGGGGCGGCGGCCGGCGAGCCGACGACCGGAACCGGAGGCGGCCGAGTCCCTCGCGGATCCCGAGGCTATGCCGGCAGGCGGCGGCTCCGTTGCCGG
>CAZTRQ010000031.1:19878-22004 GCA_964616245.1 uncultured Spirochaetaceae bacterium
CGCCTCGAAGCCGGCCCCGCCGCAGAGGGGACGTCCCGCCGAATCCACGGTTTGGCACCGGATAAACCAGCTCTCGCCCGCTCGGCGGGCGATTGTTACCTCCGAGCTTATCTCGAAGCCTCTGGCCCTCCGCAAGGAGGATCCTTGGCTTTAGGCCTTCTTCTCCTGGTCGTCTTTCTCCTCGCCGGGTGCTCTCCGGAGGATCCGATTCTTACCGTCGACCACCAGGAATCGGTGCCCCGTTTTCGAGAGGGTGTTGCAACCCTTGCCATCTCGAGGAGCCACGTCGGCGAAGAATGGACCGCCGCGGCAGAGAGGGCGCTTGCAAATCCCACTACGGCGGTTCTTCCCTTTTTCGAGGACCTCGTCTTCGAACCGGCGGCTCCTCGAGCCATGGCCTTCGAGTTTCAAGCGGTTCGAGGACACGGTCTGACCGTCCGGGGAGAAGACTCGGTCCTTTTGGAGCTCTTCCGCCGCTCCGAGGGCGAATCCTACGGGTTGCAGGTCTCGGAGACCCTAGGCGACACGGCAGAAGAATCCGACCTCCTTCGGGTCGCAGAGCGCTTGCCGGGTCAGGGAGAGCTCTACTACGAGCCCCGAGAACACGGTAGCTACGTGCTCTTGGTCCAGGCCAAGCCCCTCGACGCGGCAGAGCTTCGACTGGAGGTTGCTACAGAGCCGCTTTTGGAATGGCCGGTTGAGGGGACCGACGCAGCGGACATCTGGAGTGTCTTTGGCGACTCTCGAGACGGCGGCCGGAGGGTCCACCACGGTATCGACATCTTTGCGCCCCGGGGAACCAACATCGTCGCTGCCTCGCGATCGACCGTTCGCCGGGTCGGGGAACGAGATCGGGGGGGCAAGATCGTAACGCTTTACGACGAGGCTCGCGATATCTTCCTCTACTACGCCCACCTGGACGAACACCGCACCGAAGGAGGCCTTACCCTAGGCCCCGGAGACCTCATCGGTACCGTCGGGAACACGGGAAATGCCCTTACGACGCCGCCGCACCTTCACTTGGGCATCTACGACGCCAATTGGCGGCGGCCCCTGGATCCCTGGTATTTCTTCGTGCCGGTACGGCGGGTCGGGCGGCTACCTCAGGTAGGCGTCTCGGATCTCGGTCGCTGGGTCCGGGTTACCGAAGAGGCGCCGACGGTACACGCCCATCCCGATTTCGTCGGGGGCATTGTGCCTTCGCCGGCGCGGTTCGACGCCCGGGGCAACCCCGTGGACCCGTCGTACCGGCCGCCGCGGATTCTCACTCTGGGGCCGAGGGTGTCCGAAACGCTTTCGGCCGGGGAGGCGTTGCGGGTTCAGGGTAGCCACGGGGCATTCGTCCGCGTGGAGATGTCTTCGGGGCAGGTTGGTTACGTCGCGCAGTCGGCTGTCGCTCCTCTGTCGACTCCTGTCGAAGAGATCGTCGTCAACCAGCAGACGGCTGTACGAATGCTACCGGAACCCTCTTCCGACCTTCGGGGCACCATTGAGGCCAACGCAACCGTGTCGGTCTTGGCGTACAGTGGCAGCTACGGCTTGGTCCTCTACAAGGGGCATTTCGGGTGGATACCCCTCGGGAGAACAGAGCTGCTTCCGGCGGGGTAGGGGGTTGCCGACGGCCGGCTACTTCGGGGTCGACTCGTCGAGTAGCTGTCGCAGCTGTTGGTAGTCGACTCCGCCTATAAACCGAGCCATAGGTTTGCCCCGGATGTAGACGACCACTCCGGGTACGTCGAATACGAGGTACCGCCCCGCGGCACTGGGCATGCGGTCAAGGTCGACGTGGAGCACCTCCATGTCGGGATATCGTTGACCTAGTCGACTAATTCGGGGCCGCAGGCGGTGGCAGAGGGAGCATTCCTCCCGGGTAAAATAGAGGAGAATCCGGTCCCATGCCAGGACGCTGTTTTCGATGTGGCGGACGGATTCTGCCTCGGTCATATGCCCATAATACCTTCCAAAGCCGCCTATCCACAAGGACACGGACTACAGAGCCCCGGTTGATAGTTGACGGGAAAGCCGCCGCCGCGGTGTAATGGCAGTTTACCGATACGTACCAAGGAGATATCTATGGAACAGCAGCGATGCATGATAGTCGGTGTCGGACAGAAGATGGGGCAGGC
>CAZTRQ010000032.1:0-2016 GCA_964616245.1 uncultured Spirochaetaceae bacterium
TCGTCGTCGGTGAGTTTGCCCCACTCGCTCTTAATGCGACCTCGGATTTGATCCCAGGAGCCTTTTAGGAAATCTTTATTCATGGCTACCTCCTCAAGGAGGTTTTGCAAGGAGCGTGCCAGAATAAGAAACGCCGCCGGGGACCGAAGGCTAATTCTATTAGAGGTTTTTTGCCTTTGAAGCCGTACCTGGAAGCAGCGGGCAGCCCGGTTGGGTACTTTTGCCCCGCCACCGCTCCCTTAATAGCACGAAGAGGTTATTGTGGGCGCTCGGAAGTGGTAGGAAACTTTCCACACGCTGATATGAAGTTGGAAAAACTGCTGAGAAAGAATCAGAGCAAGATTGTCCTGTTGGTCCTCGACGGGCTCGGGGGTCTCCCGGATCCGGATACCCGGCTGACGGAGTTGGAGACGGCACGGACACCCCAGTTGGACGCCCTCGCCTCGGAGTCGATCTGCGGCCTTCACGTTCCCATTACCTCCGGGGTAACCCCGGGGAGCGGCCCGGCGCATATGGCCCTCTTCGGCGTGGATCCCGTCGAGCACCAGGTCGGTCGGGGCGCCCTCTCGGCGATGGGGATCGACTTCGACCTCCAACCGACCGACGTCGCAGCCCGGGGGAACTTCTGCACCCTCGACTCCGAAGGCGTCATTACCGACCGGCGGGCCGGACGGATTACAACGGAGAAAAACCGGGAGCTTGTCGAGCGTCTTCAGAAGGAGATTTCGCTCTCCGGGGTCGAGTTCTTCGTAAAGACCATCAAGGAGCACCGCATGCTATTGGTGCTTCGGGGAGAAGGGCTCTCGGATGCGATCGGCGATACGGACCCGAACCAGCCGGGGGAAAAGCCCCTCGAGCCCCGGAGCATCGAGGGCGATGACGGGCCGGCGGAGAAGACCCGGCGGGCCGTCGAGGAGTTCTTGGCTCAGGCCCGGAAGGTTCTCTCGTCGGAAGAGCAGGCCAACATGGTGCTCCTCCGGGGTTTCGCAAAGCACCCCGACCTTCCGACGATGGAGAGCGCCTACGGCCTGCGTTCCGCCGTCTTGGCGAGCTACCCCCTCTACCGGGGGCTCGCACGCCTCCTTGGGATGGAGGCGATAGACACCGGCGCCTCACTCACCGACAAAGCAGCGACCGTAGCGGAGCGTCGAGACGACTACGATTTCTTCTTTATCCACATCAAGCCTACCGACTCGTCCGGGGAAGACGGTGATTTCGCCCGGCGAGTCGCCCTCCTCGAAGAGGTCGACGGCGCCGTCCCGGAGCTTCGCAAATCGGAGCCCGATGTTTTGATCGTAACCGGCGACCATTCGACCCCAGCGCGCCTTAAAGGCCACAGCTGGCATCCGGTTCCGATCCTTATCCACAGCCACTACTGCAGGCCCGACGGAGTCACCGCCTTCGGAGAGAGGGACTGCCTTCCCGGCGGCCTCGGCCCCCGGCTTCCGGCGACCGAGATAATGCCCCTGGCGCTGGCCAACGCCCTCCGACTCGACAAGTTCGGAGCATAGAGGAGAACCCAATGAGCGATATCGTGACGAAGGATACGGCACTCATCGTAATCGACGTTCAAAACGACTTCTGTCCCGGCGGGGCTCTTGCGATCGAAGGGGGAGACAAGATAATCCCGGTCATCAACAACCTGATGCCGGCCTTTCCCCTCGTGGTCGCCACGAAGGATTGGCACCCCCGGGGACATGTCTCCTTCGCATCCCAGCACGACAAGGAGCCGGGAACCACCATCGAGGTTCACGGTGATCAGACGGTCCTCTGGCCGGACCACTGCGTCCAGGGTACCGAGGGAGCTGAGTTCCGTTCGAGCCTGGACGTAACGGGAATCAACCTGGTGCTCCACAAAGGCACCAAGAAGGATCTCGACTCCTACTCCGCTTTCTTCGAGAACGACCACGAGACACCCACCGGTCTGGAGCACTACCTAAAGGGTCTCGGCTTCTCCAAGATCTTCGTGGTCGGCCTCGCGGAAGATGTCTGCGTCTATTTTACCGCCACCGACGG
>CAZTRQ010000032.1:2116-7195 GCA_964616245.1 uncultured Spirochaetaceae bacterium
ATGAAGATTAGACTGGTGCTTGCCGACGATCACACGATTATTCGAAGAGGGCTTCGGGCCCTTATCGAGGAAACGTCTCCGGACATGCAGATCGTCGCCGAGGCCTCGAACGGCCTGGAGGTACTCGACATCGCCGGGAAGGAGCGGGTCGATGTCTTTGTTATCGACATCGCGATGCCGAAATTGGACGGTATTAGCACCACGGCCCGGCTGACCAAGGAGAACCCCCAAGCCCGGGTGGTTATCCTGAGCATGTACAAGGACGAGACGGTCATCGAGCGGGTCGTTCACAACGGCGCGAGGGCCTTCGTCCTAAAGGATAGCTCGCCGATCGAAGTCGTCAACGCCATCGAAGCGGTCTACTCCGGGAACTACTACTTTAGCCCCGAGATCTCCGGGCAGATCGTACAGTCTCTCCTCGAAGGAGGACGAACTAAGAGCGGCGACGAGCCGGAGGAACGGCTTACCGAGCGGCAGCAGGAGATACTTCGGTTAATCTGCGACGGCCGGACCGAGCGGGAAATCGGAGACGCTCTCAATATTTCGCATCATACGGTTCACGTACACAAGAACAACATTATGAACCTGCTGAACCTTCACTCCAAGGTCGATCTGGTTAAGTACGCCGTAAAGAACCGCATTATACAACTCTAGCATAGGAGGTAGCCGCCGTGAACAGAGAAGATTTCTTCTCGGCCATGGCCGAGACGGTGACGCTCCGAAGGATGATTGTCGACTACCAGCTAATGACGGTTACCGATCCAACCCACACCGGGACGTTGGAAAACGCTCTCCACGGCCTAAAACAGGCACGAGATGAGCTCGAGCTGGACATAAGCTACGAGATAGAAGAGCTCGAAAAGGATGTGCTCTACCTCCGGGAGGGGGATGAAGCTCTCTTCAACTATCTTGGGAAGCTGAACGACAACTTCGAAAAAGACGTCGATTCGGTAATCCGCTATCTTGACGACCTGCCGACCCACGTCCTGGTGACCGACCGGGACGGGACGGTTAACAACTACTGCGCCCGGTACCGGACATCGGTACAGAGCGTCTACAACGCGGTCTACCTGACCCTCTACGCCCGGAATCGAGCCCGAACGCCGGTTATTCTGACCTCGGCTCCCCTCGAGCCGGAGGGCATACTCGAGGTAATGACCACACCGCGGCACACCTTTATTATCGCCGGGTCGAAAGGACGGGAGTTTCTCGACCAACAGGAAGAGCGCCACGAGGTGCCGATCCCGGAAGAGCACCGGCTGGCGATAGAGAAGGTGAACAGCGAATTGGAGAAGATCGTCGGGCAGAGGAAGTATCGCCGGTTCGCCGAGATCGGTTCGGGACTTCAGAAAAAGTTCGGACAAACCGCGGTGTCGTATCAGGACGTAAACAAGAGTATCGACCCGGAGAACGCCGAAGCCTTCCGGAACAAGGTAGTAGACCTCGTTCGCCGGCAGGATCCCGAGGGCAGCATCCTCCACATCGAGGACACCGGACGGGACTTGGAGATTATCCTCTCGGCGGATGTTTCGACCCCGGGGAAATCCCCCCGAGACTTCGACAAGGCCGACGGGGTCCGGTTTATCGACTCGCAGGTCCCCCTCAACCTCGCCGAAATGCCGGCGCTGGTCTGTGGGGATACCGCGTCCGATATCCCGATGCTCGAGTACGTTACCAAAACGAGTCCCGATTCCCGGGCAATCCTGGTTTCCTCGGATGCCGATCTTATCGACCGGGCGAAGAGCGCGGTGCCGGGACTTCTGAGTGTATCGACCCCCGACAGCCTCGTGTTTTCCCTCGGCCGCCTCGGCCATTCCGCAGTAAGGGGGTCCGCATGAGCGTCTACGACGGCTTGATTGTCGATATGGACGGCGTGGTAACCCGAACCGCCACCCTGCACTTCCGGGCGTGGAAAGAGACCTTCGAAGAGTTTCTCCGGGACACCCCCGACTCTTCGGGAGAGAACGCCTTCTCTCATCAAGACGACTACATCCCCTTCGTCGACGGCCGCCCCCGGTATCAGGGAGTCAAACGGTTTCTCGAATCCCGGGACGTCGTCCTGCCCTTCGGAACGCCGGACGACGAGCCGGGTCACGATACCATCTGCGCCGTGGGAAACAAGAAGCACCACCGGTTCCGGGAGATACTCCAGGAAGAAGGAGCCGAAGTCTACGATGCCGCGGTGGAGCTGATAAAGAGAGAGAAATCCAAGGGCCGTAAGACTGCAATCGTTTCGTCCAGCGAAGACTGCGCCCTGGTGCTCCGCCGGACGGGTATCGAAGAGCTCTTCGACACCCGGGTCGACGGCACCGTCGCGGCGGAGCTACGGCTGGAAGGAAAGCCGGCGCCGGACATATTTTTGGTGGCGGCGGACAATATCGGCGTCGCGCCGGCTCGGGCCGTCGTGGTAGAGGACGCCGAAGCCGGGGTGGCGGCGGGATGCCGGGGGAACTTCGGCCTGGTCGTCGGCGTCGACCGTCACGGAAACCGGGAGTCGCTCCGGGCCCAGGGAGCCGACTTGGTTGTTTCCGACCTCTCGGAGCTCAGCGAGGAGTCTCTCGAGCACTGGTTCGACGAAGGGCGCCAGGAAGAGGGTTGGAACATAAGGTATCACGGCTACGAGCCCCAGGAGGAGCGGCTCCGGGAGGCGCTTACCACGGTGGGGAACGGCTACATCGGAACCCGGGGAGCCCTTCCCTGGGAGGACATCGCCGACGATGTCCACTACCCCGGAACGTACTTTATGGGCCTCTTCAATAAGGTGCCGACGGAGGTCCATGGGCGGAAGATCTACAACAACGACTTTGTGAACTGTCCCAACTGGAGCTCGATCAAGCTATCCGTGGACGACGGCCCCTATTTCGCAATCGACGAGGTGGAGATTCTAGAGTACGAGCATCGAATCGACCTGAAGCACGGAGTCTGTCGCCACAGCATTCGATTCCGGGACGAGGCGGGCCGCATAACCCGGTACACCGACGCACGGCTTGTTAGCATGGACCGCATGCACCTCGCCGTCGTCGAGTGCACAGTAGTCCCGGAGAACTACACCGGGAGGCTCACCCTCCTCTCGGCCCTCGACGGACGGGTTATCAACTACGGGGTAGAGCGCTATCGCGACCTAACGTCGAAGCATCTCGAGCCCGTCTCCGAGGAGGAACGGGAAAACGGCGCCGCTTTGGTCGTCAAGACGACGGAATCCGACGTCCAGGTTGTGATGGAAGCGAGAACCCGGGTCTTCCGCGCCGCCGCCGACGGGGGGAGCCGGGATACCGGGGAGATTCCCGGTTTGGAGCGCCGGGTCCTTACCGAGCCGCGGTACGCCGCGGAGCGTTTCTCCTTCGACGCCGAGGAGGGGCAGGAATACCGCTTGGAGAAGACCGTGGGCATGGCGACCTCCCGGGATATGGATAACGACGACCACCTGGCGACGGCGCGGGAGGCTGCGGAATCCGCCGGAAGCTTCGAGGAGATTTTTGGAGCCCATAAGAAGGCCTGGGAAGGTCTCTGGAAACGGTCGGATATCGTCATCGAAGGCGATCGGTTCTCCCAACAGACCATCCGGCTCCATATCCATCATCTTCTGACGACAGCGTCTCCTCACAATACGCGCATCGACGCAGGCATGACGGCCCGGGGACTCCATGGAGAGGCGTACCGCGGACACTTCTTCTGGGACGAGCTCTTTACCCTCCCCTTCTACAACCTACACTTTCCGGAAGTGGCCCGTTCCTTCCTGATGTACCGCTACCGGCGCCTCGACGCCGCGAGGGAGTATGCCCGGGACGAGGGGTACGAAGGGGCGATGTTCCCCTGGCAGTCGGCGGACACCGGGGAGGAAGAGTCCCAGATTATCCACTACAACCCGCGGTCCGGAGAGTGGGATCCGGATTTGAGCCGGAACCAACGCCACATTTCTCTCGCAGTCGCCTACAACATCTGGACCTATTTCTATGTCACCGACGACCTCGACTTTCTGCATAACTACGGCATCGAAATGCTCTTAGAGATCTCTCGATTCTGGGTAAGCTTGGCCCACTACGAAGAAGAGAACGGCCGGTATCACATTAGCGGAGTCATGGGGCCGAACGAGTTTCACGAAAAGTATCCTGGAGCCGAAGAAGGGGGCTTCCGGGACAATGCCTATACCAACATCGTTACCGCATGGCTCCTCCACAAGACCATGGAGACCTACGAGTACCTCCCCGAGGAGGTCAAAGAAGAGATGCGTCGTCGAATCTCCTTCGACGAGAAAGAGTTGCACCACTGGGGAGAGGTAAAGAAAGGGCTCGCCGTCGTCATCCAAGAGGACGGAGTTATCTCCCAGTTCGACGGTTGGATGGATCTTCGTGAGCTCGATTGGGAGCGCTACCGGGAGAAGTACGACAGCATCAGGCGGCTCGACCGCATCCTTAAAGCCGAAAACGACAGCCCGGACCGGTACAAGATCTCCAAGCAGGCCGACCTGCTGATGACCTTCTATCTAATGGCTCCCGGACAAGTCAAGCACATGCTCGAGATGATGGGTTACCAGATCGACGACGAAACGGAGCTTATCAAGAAGAACTACGAGTACTACGCTCGCCGGACCAGCCATGGCTCTACCTTGAGCTTCGTCGTCCACTCGGCCATCGCCCGGTACATTCCGGGGTACAGGCGGCGCGCCTGGAAATGGTTTACCGAAGCAATGAAGAGCGACCGCTACGACACCCAGGGAGGGACGACTCCCGAGGGAATCCACTGCGGAGTGATGGCCGGGACCGTGGGCATAATCCTGGAAAACTTTGCCGGCATCAACCTGTTCGCCGACCACCTGAGCATGGCCCCGGAGCTTCCGAAGGAATGGAGCTACGTTGCCTTTAAGCTCGAGCAGCGGGGACGGCTCTTCGACATCAAGATTACCAAGGACGAAGTAACCGTCGATCGCATCTGGAGCCGAGCGGTCGACGAACCACCTCTGTCTGCCGTGATCCACGGAAAAGAACACGCTCTCGACGGTGAAACACTGACGGTACGGTATTAAACTCCCAGGTCGGGGGGTATCGCCCCAGGCCGGGGTGTAGTCTCACGCTCGGCGGC
>CAZTRQ010000032.1:7295-8418 GCA_964616245.1 uncultured Spirochaetaceae bacterium
CGGCTGGGCTCAGGCCCGGCGGCTCGGCTGCTTCTGAAACAGCGCTCTGAATATTCTGTCCCGGGCGCTCTCCCGGAGGTGGCGAAAGCTCACATGGATTACCTCGCCTCCCTGGGACCTCCGGACGACCCTCCCGACTACGTGGAGGGTGTCGCTACTGTCGGGGTGGAAGGTAAGCTCGACTTCGTCTCCCGGCTTAAACCGGGCCTCCGGGTTGTAGAGGCTCGCCCCACCCCCACCGATATCGATAAACTGAGAACGAATCGGCCGGTCGGTCCTGCGAGCGCTCCGAAGATAGACCGGGAAGCCAACCTCCCTACGATAGAAGCGCCGTCTCTGAATACGGCTTATGTCTTCCGAATGGCTCAGCGAGAGCTCCGATCCGGCGAAGCCGAGTACCCCAGAATCAAACCGGTACACTCCGGAGCGGTTCTGGTAAACAACCTCGACCAGATCGCCGGAGGTAAAGGGGCGTTTTTCGCTTCGGAGGCGCACCCGGAACGCCGAGGGGATAGGATCGAGGACCTCCCCCGGAACCGGCTCTTTTCCCTCTTCTAGAATAAGGACACCGGCTCCCGGCGGAAGCTCCGCGGTGGACTCCGGCGTCTCCCCGGTCTTTTCTCCGGTAAACCCGAGCTTTACCCGGAGAGCCGAGAGCTCTCCCTTGCCGACCCGATCCGCGGCCAGGGCGCGGTGGGCGCAGGCGTTAAAGATCGCCTGATTCCGTAAGAGCAGGTACTTGCGCTCCGGGCGATCGAGATACTTCGAAAGCGTCTCTAAGGCGTCCTCGTCCTGCCGGGAGAGGGGGAGCTGGGAAATCTGTTCGCGGTAGGTTTCTTCTCCCTGCTCCCGAAGGCGCCGTCGCTCCCGGCGATCTCGCCGGAGTGCGAAGGCCACGAGAAACGCGATAAAGACCAGGATAAGCACGAAGAGAACAACGATCTCGGTTCGGGAGCTCAAGAAGCCGGCGTAGAAATCGGAAAGCATTACTATCTCCTAGGAGACCAACCGCAGGGCTTCTCGAACCATTTGGTTGGAGTACCCCCATTCATTGTCGTACCACGCCATCACCTTTACAAGGTTCCCGTCGACAACCTGGGTCATCGTCAGGTCGACGATAGAC
>CAZTRQ010000032.1:8518-12334 GCA_964616245.1 uncultured Spirochaetaceae bacterium
GCAAGAACCGTGCCTCGGCGTGGGCCTCTTCCGGGCTTACGATGCAGCCCAAACGGCCTATGCACTCGCGCTCTATCTATTGACACCTTCGTCAAGGACACGAGACGACGGGAAGGCGATGGGAAAAAACTACTCTTCGACCCGTCAAGGAGGGATAAAAAATGGAAGTAACACAGATACCGAGAAAAGACTATCTAGAGAGCCAGGCCGACCGTATACGGCTCCTCTCGCTGGAATCAACGACCAAGGCCGGCTCCGGACACCCGACGACCGGCATGTCGATGGCCGATATTTTGAGCGTCCTCTATTTCGATCAGATGGTCTACGACCCGAAGCATCCGGAATCGCCGGAAGGGGACGACCTGGTGCTCTCGAAGGGGCACGGCTCCCCCGCACTCTACGCGGCGATGGACCTCGCCGGCATTCTCGACGGACTCGACCCGATGACCCTCCGGGAGACCCAGAGCCCTCTGGAGGGTCATCCGGTACCCCGGATACCCGGTATCCGACTCGCCACCGGCTCTCTTGGACAGGGACTCTCCGGCGGGATCGGCCTCGCCCTTGCCATGAAGCGGGCCGGGGTCGACCGGTATGTCTACGTTATTCTCGGCGACGGGGAGATGGCCGAAGGCAATGTCTGGGAGGCCGTGAATCTCGCCCCGCACCTCAAGATGAATAACCTTATCGCGATCGTCGACGTGAATCGCCTCGGGCAGAGCGACCCGACCCTCTACGAGTGGGACACCGAGAGCTACGGGCGACGTATCGAAAGCTTCGGGTGGCACGTCCTCTCGATCGACGGCCATTCGATAGACGAGATTACCGAGGCCCTCGAGGAAGCCAGGCAGGATCCGAGGCCGAGCGCCATTATCGCTCGAACGGTCAAGGGAAAAGGCGTCGACTTTCTCGAAAACGCGGAAGGGCGTCACGGTAAGGCGGTCTCCGAGAAAGAGCTCGAGGAGGCCCGGAAACAGCTTGGAGGCGGCATCAAAGAGATTAGAGAGTCGCAGAACAAGCCGCCGAACATCAGGAGCCTTGTCCAACAAGAGAACAACCGAACAACCCCGGCCCCGCCGGCCGTGGACTTCGACGACGGCCCGGTTGCGACCCGGGACGGCTACGGCCAGGCGTTGCAGGCGTTGGGCGCGTCGGACCCTTCGGTGATGGTCTTAGACGGGGACGTCAAGAACTCGACGCGAACCAAAGCCTTCTTCTCCTCCCACCCGGACCGGGCCGTCGAATGTTTTATCGCCGAGCAAAACATGGTCGGGATTGCCGCGGGACTCCAATGCCGAGGCATCCGCCCCCATGTCGCGACCTTCGCCGCCTTTCTAACCCGGGCCCACGATCAGATCCGGATGGCCGCCTACTCCCAGGCCGACATCAAGTTCGCCGGCTCCCATACCGGGGTCGCCATCGGCCAGGACGGGCCCTCTCAAATGGGGCTCGAGGACCTCGCCATGATGCGCTCGGTATACGGGAGCGTCGTGGTATCCCCGGCGGACGCGGTCTCCGCGGCCAGGCTACTCGGAGAAATCAACGCCTTCCACGGTATCTCCTACCTGCGGACCATCCGGGGCAAGACGCCGCTTATCTACGAGCAGTCGGAAAGATTCCCGATCGGCGGCTCGAAGCGGTTCGACCCGCCCGGTGTGCCCGAAGGTACCGCACTCCGGGGTGCAATCGTCGCCACCGGCACCGTCCTCCACGAAGCTCTTAAGGCGCAGCGGCAGCTTGCGGAAGAAGGGCTCCCGGTCGTGGTAATAGACGCCTATTCAATAAAGCCCATCGATGAAGGTACTCTCAAGAAAGTGGCTAAAGAGGTGTCTTTTATAATAACTGCGGAGGACCACTATCCCGAAGGCGGCCTCGGAGAGGCCGTCGCCGGCGTGGTCGCCGGTATGGTACGCTTAAGAATCTCGGCGGTAACGAGCCTTCCCCACTCCGGAACACCGGAGGAGCTTCTCGCGGAGCAGGGCATCGACGCCGCAGGTATCGCCGCGACGGCGCGACAGTGGGGGGCTACCTAAGAATGGATACGAGCTTCGTCTACCCGGAGCAGTTCGTCGAAGAACAGGCTCGGCGCATGGAGTCGACAGCCGGGCAGCTGGTAATAGCCGGCTGTCGCGCCGGAGATTACATGGCACGCCGGGTTGTGGAGCAGTACAAGGCCCTCCTCAAAGAGGCGGGAAGCGCCACCGACGTCGTGTTTTTGAGCGCCATCGACACGACCTTCCGGGACACCGAAACGGGCGTCCGTCTCGAGGAGCACGTCGGGGGGGCCGATGTATTCCTCTTTCAGGCACTCCTCTCGCCGGGGAGGAACACGCCGGCGAACCACAACTTGATGTCCTTCCTTATCGCGGCCCGAGCCTTTCGGGAACACGGGGCCAACCGCATTACCGCGGTGTTGCCCTACCTGACCTACGCCCGGCAGGACAAGCCGACGAAGTTCCAGCGAGAGCCTACGACGGCCAAGCTTGTGGCGGACCTCGTCAAGGCGGCGGGAGTCGACCGGGTAATCGCCTGGCACCCCCATTCCAATCAGATTCATGGCTTCTACGCCGACACGCCGGTCAACATGCTCGATCCGCTGACCGCCTTTAACGAAGAGTTTGCGGAGTTTCGAGACAAGGAAGACGTAATCGCCGTGGCCCCGGACGCGGGGGCGACGAAGCTTATCCTCCACTTTAGCCGGGAGATGGGAATAAACTCGGCCATCGCGTCCAAACAGAGGCCCCGGCCGGAAGAGGCGACCATCACCGACATTATTGGGGATTTCCGGGGCAAACGCACGGCGATAGTCCTCGACGATATGATAGCCAGCGCCCGGACCATCTCCGAGTTGGTCGAAGCCTTGGTCCGAGAAAAGGGGATCGAAGAGGTCCAGATCGGGACCTCCCATAACCTCTGCCTCCCGGATACCCGGGAGCGGTTGGAAGCCCTCCACCGCGACTTCAATCTGACCAAGGTGGTCGTTACCAACAGCATCCCCCAGACTTCGGAGTTCGAGGAACTACCCTACTTTCACGTCCGCTGCCTCTCGGACATTTTTTGCAGAACCATCAATCGGGTTCACTATAATCGCTCGGTGAGCGAGGTGTTCAGATCCCGATAAGCCCAGCCGGCACGAAGGAGGCTCCAATGTTTAACAACAGATCGTCAGCCGGAAAAGAGCTCGCAGAGGCTCTAACCGAATACGAAGACCGGGAAGATACCATCGTCCTCGCCCTCCCCCGGGGAGGCGTTCCGGTCGCCTTCGAAGTGGCCCAGCGTCTCCACCTGCCCCTCGACGTTTTGGTAACCCGGAAAATCGGGGTCCCGGGACACAAGGAGCTCGCAATGGGGGCCATTTCCGCCGGAGGCGTCCGGGTTATGAACGACGACGTCGTGCAGATGGCGGGGGTCTCCGAATCGCAGATTCAGGAAGTAGTCGATGCGGAGAAGCGCAGAGCTCAGAAACAGGAGGAGACCTTTCGTGGCAACAAGGATGCCCTGTCGGCCCGGGGAAAACACGTAATCCTCGTCGACGACGGACTGGCGACCGGCGCCAGCATGCGGGCGGCCCTCAAAGCGGTTGGGGCCCAGGAACCGGCGCAGACCATAGTCGCTGTTCCCGTCGGCAGCCCAGACAGCGTCCGGACCTTCGAAAAGATGGCCGACAAGGTGGTCGCCCTCCAGGCACCTGCAGGCTTTCAGGCCGTCGGACAGTTCTACGCGGTCTTCGACCAGACCACCGACGAAGAAGTCCGGAAGCTTCTAAAAGAGAGCAATGCCTGAATTACCCGATGTGGAGGTCTTCCGCCGCTACCTCGA
>CAZTRQ010000032.1:12434-14815 GCA_964616245.1 uncultured Spirochaetaceae bacterium
GTTGCCGAGGAAGCGTAAACAAGATTACCATCAGCGGACGAAGCACCTATTTCTGTCCATCTTGCCAGAAGTGAGAGAGCGTGGAGTATCCGGTGGTCATTATCGAAGGTCAGATCGGGGTGGGCAAAACCACCATGGGGGAGATCCTCGAGGAGAGGTTCGGAACCCCGCTTTTCCGGGAGCTCACGAACCCGGACACCTTAGCGCTCCTGGACCGCTTCTACGCGGACAAGCCGCGGTGGGCCTTTACCCTCCAGATCCACTTTCTGAACGAGCGCTTTAGGATGATCAAGGAGATTTTCCGCACCGGCGGTGGGTCCCTGGACCGTTCGATCTTCGGCGACCGCATATTCGCCCAGATGCTCCGCGCCGACGGCGACATGTCGGATGAGGAGTACCGAACCTATTCGACGCTCCTCGACAACATGCTCGAGCACGCCCAGGATCCCCGGCTGCTCATCTATCTCCACTGCCGTGTCGACACGGCCTTGGCCCGGATCCGGAAGCGCAACCGGGGCCTCGAATCCGACATCCCCCGGGACTACCTGGAGAACTTAAACCGCCGGTACCTCGATTGGTACGACTCCTACGACCGCTCGGAGAAGGTCTTTATCGACACCGAGGAGTACCCCTTGGAGAAACCGGCAACCCGGGAGGCGGTTTTAGAGCGCCTCGCGCCGTACTTTTCCTAGGGGCCCGCCCGCGCCGCCGAGGAGACTACTTCCCGGTATGTTTCGATAGGGTGAACTTCTCCGGATCGAAACGTTCGCCCCCCATCCAGAGGTCGATTTGCGTTCCGTTGCTGGTCTTCCCGACCGTCGCCGCTTTTACCTGCCAGCCGATAAGGTCCAGCCTCGCGGCGCCGAGCATATCGTACCCGGCCATGGATCCGTAGTAGCCCGCGAGCTCCGGACGTTCGGGGTTCTTCAGGGACGCACGGATCGAGTCCAGCTCCGCGTCGGTTCTCGGCGTGTCGTCGAATATCGAAAGATGAAGCCCGTCTTCCTCTTGGTGGAGGGAGACGACCATTCTCGACGGATCGGCGTCGAGGACGAAGTGGGCCACTTCGCTTATCAGATGCAACAGAAAATCGGTGCGTTTCATTCTCGTTTCCCTTTACCGAATCTCTTGGACACGACATCCCTCGTCGATCGGTACCATTCGATGATGGCGACCATCATCGTCGCCGTTAGGCCCCCGGCGAAGCCGTTGTTATAGAGGTTCATCCCGAGATGCCAGGCGCCGGTTCTCTCGACCATCACCAAGTGGAGAAACCCGGCGATGATCCCCAGAAACCATCCGAACTCCCCGGCTATCGGCACCAGCGTCAGGCTGAAGAGAGCCGCGAGAATCGGCCCTGGGGCGGCGAGGTCCTTTCCGAAGAGCAGGCAGGCGATAACTACTCCGGCCATGATAGGCCAGCCGTTGGCCGGGTGCTTTCCGAAGGCGGCGAACCCGACGGCGGTAAAGATTCCGCCGAGAACCGGGCCGTTTAGATCGCCACCTATTGCCATAACGTAGCCCCAGGTACCAAAACCGACAACCCCCATGTTAACGAGGGCGCCTCCGACCGACGTAATAGTCATGAAGTCGGAGGGCAGCCGTCCGGGGAGCTTGAGAATTCGCCCGAAGTCGACGATGGCTCGCTTCGGACCGGTGGCAAGCCCGGCTATCAGAAAGACCAACGACATAGCGGGGACCAAGAGAACCAGAGCCAACGAGGGGTTGTCATTCCAAATCAGGACCGGCGGAAGCCCCCTGCCCGCGGCTATTAGGAGGGAGGCACCGAAGAGACCGATAAAGCCACAGGTCAAGCCTATGTTGTAGAGACTAAACCCTTGGTGGAGACGCAACATCGCGATGGCGACAGGAGGCAGAATGACGCCGACAATTAGTCCGCCGAAAATGGCTACCACGAGGGCGGCGGGACCCGGAAGACCCGCCTCCACCGCCAGAGCGGTAATCAGGGGGCCCAAGGCGGTACCAAATAGGGCCATTAGGATGTATTCCCGGAACGACTTGTCGGCGATTCGAGCGGAAATGGCGACTCCGATCACGATCGGCAGAGCGTTGATCGGCGTCTTGCCGAAAAAACCGAACCCGAAAATGGTGAAGACCGCGGCAATCGTCGGACCGGATAGCCGGACACCCTGGAGTGCGACCAACAGCAAGGCGAGGAGCGCGACGAGGGCCGCGTTTACCATCGCCGCTCCTTCTCCGGCTACCAGGGTAAAGTCGTTTAAGAGCCGCGCCGGATGGTACTGAATCTTGACAACGCCGTTGAGCGTCGGCAGGGGTCCTTGGATTACGACCCCGAGGACGATACAGGCCACCAGAAGCAGACTCACAAGACCGTAGAGACGTTTCTCTTGCAGTTCCAG
>CAZTRQ010000032.1:14915-21352 GCA_964616245.1 uncultured Spirochaetaceae bacterium
GCCCTCAAGACCACCATCGTCACCACACCCACCGCCGCGGACAAAAGCGTGCTCCGGGTCACGACCATCAGGGCGGCCACGAGGCCCCCGGCCGCGATTCCCCGCCACCCGAAAGACACAATTTCGGGAGCAGCAAGGGAGACCAGCAGACTCCCCGGCAGTGCGTCGAGGAAGCGGCGGGTCCGGCCCGTCTTGGGGAGGCGGTCTGCCAAAGCGAGCCCCCCGATCCGCCAGCCGTAGGTCGCCGCGGAGCCTAGCAGTAAGATCGCCAGGCCCCGAATTGCAGTTGACGTCATGGCGCGGCCCCTCTGCGGCCACCCTCGCCGGCGCCCCGGTTGTCCTCACCTCCGCCGTCGGCCGGAGAATCGTCGGGCGCTCCGACAACAGTCTTCGACGCCGGCCCCAATGCCGCCGCAAGGGCACCCGCCAGCCCCCCGGCGACGATGTACCAGGTCCCGGGGAGCACCCGGCGGCCGGCGACTGCGACGATAAGGGCCACCGCGTAGGGGATCGCGTCGCCCTTACCCTGGAACGCGGAGACGGCCAGGGCGGTAAAGACGGCGCCGAAGACGAAGTCGATTCCGTAACGGCTCGGGTCGACGACGACCGAGGCGACCTGATGCCCGACGACGGTCCCGGCGAGCCAGAAGGTAATCATGGCGCAGCCGGTTCCAAGGAGAAACCAGGGGGTCGTCTTTGGGTCCTTTCGAAACTCTCCGATGGTGACTGCCCAGTTCTCGTCGGCGACCAGGTGAATAAACGGAGCCGAGGCCAGAAGGCTTCTCCCGGCGAACATCGGCCGCAGTGCGGCTGTCATAAGAAGGTAGCGCAGGTTGATGGCCGCGACGGCTATCGCGATTGAACCGACCGCCATCCCTTCACCCCACTGACCGACGACGACGAACTGTGCGGCGCCGGCGAAGAGGACCAGGTCCTGGAGAATCAACATGGAAAGAGAAACCCCGTTTCCCGCCGCCGTTGCTCCGACGGCCAAGCCGTAGGCGGCGGCGGAAATGGCTACGGGTATGCCCTTGAGGTAGCCCCTGAGGTAGTCGTTCCGGTGGTCCATTGGCCGGGAATGATAGTCACCGATCCGAGGCCCGTCAATGTGCGTCAACGCGCGGAGGTGCATAGGAGACGAAAGTCATATATACTCATCCGATGTGAAGACAAGGTACCACCGCTGTGTTTGAGAAACGACGTCTGAGCGAAATGGCCGCCGACGAGATCCGAAAGATGATCAAGGAAGCCGGCTTCCAGCCCGGTGACAAAGTCTTTTCCGAGAGCGAGCTTACCAAGCGCCTCGATGTTAGCCGTTCGTCGGTACGCGAGGCGATCCGTATCCTCGAGGTTACCGGGCTCGTCACCGTGCATCACGGGAAAGGCGTCTTTCTAAACGACCTTCAAAAAGACCAGTTCGAGACGCTCCGGCAGTGGATAGCCGACCACGAAAATAGCCTCTTCGAACAGTTCGAGGTGCGGCTGCTCATCGAGCCGGAAGCCGCGGCCCTCGCCGCAGAAAAAGCGCAAGAGGAGGAGATCGCCGAGCTCCACACTCTCTCGGCCGCCTTCGCGGAGGCCGCCGACGCCGGAAACACGGGCACGGCGATCGAGGCCGACTCTGCCTTCCATACTGCCGTCGCAAAAGCGGCGAGAAACCGTACCATTCACGTTCTTATGTCCACCTTCGGCCAAAACCTCACCGAAGCGTGGGTAACCAGCCTCAACATGCCCGGCCGAATGCAAAAGACCGTCTCGGAACACGGAAAGATTCTCGCGGCCATAGAGGCGCGTGCCCCGGAAGAGGCACGCAAGCAGATGCGTCGACATCTCGTCACCGCCCGGAACGAGATCCGCTCCTATCTCAACGCCGTAGAAGCCGGTCGAGCGCACCCGTAACGGCTTCTGGTATCAGCTTTTGGTTGACAGCAGCATCTTCGAGGTCTAAGATGGAAATCATATCTACTTATCTGATGAGTAGATAAGCTAAACAACGATAGGAGCCCTCTATGGAAACACGGGTAACGACTCTGGTGGAAAACTCCGTCAGCGAGCACCGCTCTTTGACTGCGGAACATGGCCTCTCGTTCTACGTAGAGCACGGCAACGCCTCGATACTCTTCGACACCGGGCAGAGCGACGCGTTTCTAAACAACGCCGAAATACTCAATATTGATCTGAAAAAAGTGCAGCACGTCGTGCTAAGCCACGGCCACTACGACCATACGAACGGATTTCCCTTTTTGGCTCCTCGTCTGACGAGCAAGACAACGCTCTGGACGCACAGTGACTTCTTTGTACCCAAGTATGCGACCAACGGACTCTCCAAGATCTATCTCGGCCCGAGCTTCGATGCGCGCTGGGTGGAGGAGCAGCCCTTTGCCTACAACAGAGTCACCGAAGACACCACCGAGATTGCCCCGGGAATTTTCGTCGTGACCGACTTCGAATCCACCCATCCTCTGGAAGTCCGGAATCCCCGATTCGTGGTCGAGACGAAAGACAGCTTTGAGATCGATGATTTCCACGACGAGGTCGCCGTGGTCGTAAAAAACGACAAAGGCTTGGTCGTCCTCGTCGGCTGCTCCCACCCCGGGATTATGAATATGCTCTCCACGATCAAAAAGCGATTCGCCGAACCGATCTTTGCGGTCTTGGGTGGGACCCACCTCGTCGAGGCGGAGGGCATGCGGCTCTACAAAGCGGTGGAGTACCTTACCGGCGGCGACTTCGGAAAGCTGGGCTTGAGCCACTGCACCGGCGCGGATGCGATGAACGAGCTGGAAACGGTAAGCGAGCGTTTCTACCGAAACACCACCGGCACGTCGCTTCTTCTCGACTAACCCCGCTTCACAGCGGGGCGCGAGTATGCGATCCGCGTTCTTGCCGGGCTGCCTATAGTGCCGGTCCTCCGAGCATCTTCTCCGGCAGCCAGGTGATGATGCCGGGAAAGATAGTACAAAGCACGAGCGTTAGCACGATGATCGCGATAAAGGGGGTTACACCCCGAATAATGTGGGACATGTTGACACCGAGCTTGGGATCCGCCGCCCCTTTTAGAACGAAGATTCCCATAGCCATCGGCGGCGTCTGGAAGGCCATCTGGAGATTGATACAGACCATCAATCCCGCCCAGAGGGGATTAAAGCCCAGCTCAATCCAGAGGGGCGAGAAGATCGGCACGATAATAAACACGATACCGATCCACTCGATAAAGAGCCCCAGCGAGAACACGATGAGCATGATAACGGCGAAGGAGGCCCACCGCCCGCCGGGTACCGACAGTATTGCGTTGGCCACGACGGCGCCGGAGCCCGCGCTCATAAAGATGCCGACGAAGGCATAGGAGAGGGCGGCGATAAAGACCACGAAGACGCTAACCCGCAGGGTCTCTATACAAGCCTGACGGATAAGGCCCCAGCTGAACTTGCGGTAGACAATTGCCAACAGGACGGCCGCAAAGCTCCCGACCGCCGCGGCCTCGGTGGGAGGTGCGATTCCGCTGAAGATCGTTCCAAGGACCGCGAGAATCAAAAGAACCGGCGGCACGAAGGACTTAAAGAGCCGCCAAAACTTTGCAAAGGAAGCCGGCGTCAGCTCCTCTGCGGGGATGGAAGGCCCAAGCTCCGGTTTAAGCGCCGTTCGAACCACGATGTAGAGGATATAGAGCCCCGATAGGAGAAGCCCGGGGAAAACGGCCCCCATAAACATCTGGCCTATCGATAGCCCTGCCTGAGGTCCGTAAACCACGAGCATGATGCTCGGCGGTATCAAGATGCCGAGGGTGCCGGAGGCAACGATGGTACCCGAGGCAAGTGCCTTGTCGTAGCCTCGCTCGATCATCGGCTCCAAGGCGATCAACGTTAGTATGGTGATGGAGGCCGCAATAACCCCGAGCACCGCCGCGAGAACGGTCCCGAATACGATGGTGACTACCGCCAAGCCCCCCTTAAGCTTCCCCAGAGATTCGTACAGGTTATCGTAGAGGTCTTTCGTGATCCCCGAGTGTTGAAGGATTACTCCCATAAAGGTAAAGAGCGGCACCGCCAGATAAGGATAGTTCAGCGAGAGGTCGTAGAATCGACTATGGAGAATATGATTGGCGGTATCGGGCCCGAAAATCAGGTAGCCCACGATAAACGCGACGCTTCCGATAACAAAGGCAATCGGGAAACCCGATAGCACCAGGCCGAAGACGCCTCCGAGCATCAAGACAGTGACCAGTTCGGCGCTCATATCAATCAATGGTCTGTCCCCTTATCGCGAAGTAAAGATCCCGGACGAAGTTTGCCAGCCCCTGCAAAACAAGAAGAAAGAGACCCAGGGCGAAGATGGTCCGATACGGTCCCGCCGGGGGGTACCAGAAGCTGTTAAAGAGCACCTCGTTGATCGTCCAGGCGCGAATCGCCCACGTGGTGGCCATATAGAGCATGGCGATCATCATCGGGAAGAAGAGAATAAGAGAGAACACCACGTTGAAGAGGGCCTTCTTGCGTTCGGACAGATATTGATAGACCAGGTCTACCCGGGTGTGGGCGTCATGGAGGTAGTTGTAGGAGGCCCCAAGAAGATATATGGCACCTCCGGCCATCGTTATGGTGTCGTAGGCCCATATGGTGGGAGCGTTGAAAAAGTGTCTGGCGATCGCGTCAAAAGACGCAACGACCACCAGGACCAGGGCGAACCATTTACCGACCTGACCGGCGGTCTCACTTATCCTATCTATTGATCTTAGCACTCGGCGCAGTATGGCCATGCACGCAAGCTCCTTATGTGGCGGGGTCTTTCGGGAGTGTTATAATCCGAGGCGCCCGGCAGAAACCGGACACCTCGGGGATACGGGTCAGTAGACCGCGAAGTATGCTTCGCCGTAATCCTTCATAGAGTTGTAAATCTCAGCGAAGAGCGGGTCTTCGGTCTTCGACTTCTCCTCGTAGAAGGCGGCAGCCTCTGCGGCGATCGCTTGCTCGACTTCGGCGGGCAGCTGATAGACTTCGCTACCGTATTCTTTGAACTTTTCCACCGCCTTCACCGACTCGTATGTCAGGTACTCGTGCTGAGCTTGGGTCCACTTGTCGACTTGGTCCTGAACGAGGACTTTAAGGTCGTCGGGAAGCTCGTTCCAGGAGTCCCGGTTAAAGTAGAAGACCTGAGGATCGCTGGGGGCTCGGCTGGGCGAGAGGATTACGTAGGGGGCCACTTCCTGAAAGCTCATGTTCCAGTTGGAGGCCAGGGTCGAGTATTCCATCGCCTCGATCGTTCCCCGGGTCATCGCCTCGTAGAGCTCGCCACCGGGGATAATAACCGTAGCCGCTCCCATCCGGGCGAGAATCTCCCCACCGTCTCCCATGCACCGGGCCTTGAGACCCTGAAGATCCGCGACCGTTTCGATCTTTTCCTTGGAGTGAAAGAAGACCTCCGGCGGAAGGGGGGAGAGGGCACCGGGAAAGGTGATGACATCGTAGTCGGCGATCATTTTATTCATGAGCTCCGCACCGCCGCCAAAGTTGAACCAGGTTCGAAGAGCCTCGCCGGGAAGACCTCCGGGTCGAGAGCTGATGAGCCCCGCTGCCGGGAACTTGTCCAGGTTGTACATCGGGGTCGTATAGGCCATATCGAGAACGCCTTCGTGAACGGCGTCGAACTCCTTGTAGGCGGGAACGATGGAGCCACCGACGAAGGCCTGGACCTCGAGCCGCCCCCCACTCGCTTCGGTGATGGCCTCACAGAGGAGGTCGTGATAGATCTGGGACGGATCGTTTGCCGGCCCGTGGCCGGAAGACTTCCACTTGATGGTCTCCACCGGTTGGGCGGCCCCATCGCCGGCGGCCACGCTTTCGCCGCCTCCGCAAGACATGAGCACAGCGGCTCCCACGAGTAAGAGTACCGCCAGTCGCATTGTTTTCCGTGCAGACATCGCATTACCTCCTATGTCCTTCAGTGCAATAGTACGAGGATTCTTCCTTGGAGCAGGCTGACCGCCGGCGCACCACGCCGCCAACAGTTCGGTCGTCTACTCGTCAGACAAGTTTATTTTAGGTCGGTTTTCGCATGCCGTCAAGGAAAACTTGTACCTAAGGAGCTCGCCCTTCCCGTCGAGGGCTAATACTGCTCGGTTCGGATCGCTACGTCGTGGACTCTTCCCGGAACGTTGTCTTCTACGAAGGAGAGAATCTTGTACATCACCTTCTCTCCGAACTCTTTGGAGTTGCTGACCAAGGCGGCACCGATCTGGCTAAAGCTCAGGCTGTCCTGAAGGTCCACTTCCGCAATCGAGACGTGGAACTTAACCCGAACCCGATCCTTGAGAGACTTTACGATCCGCCGCTTTTCTTTTATCGAGAGGAGATCCGGCAGCTCTATGACGAGCTGCATCATGGAGACTATCATAGTGCCGGGACAGTTTACTCGAAGGCGTCCTGAATGTCGTCCATCGA
>CAZTRQ010000033.1:0-9262 GCA_964616245.1 uncultured Spirochaetaceae bacterium
AACTTGAATGTGTAGGGCAAGATACTCACTGAGGATCATCGCCGTCGCACCCCAAATGGTGCTGTCGCCGACTCGGTAGCATGGCGCCCTAACCGGGCCTCTGCTGCCTACGACGGTGGTTGTACTCGCCGACGCCATCGCGCGATCCAAGCCTATCTCGATAATCGCGTCTACCTCACCGGGCTCTGGAAGGTAATAAGGTTGCGATTCTCGCAGAGCACCGACAACCGGCGTAATGGAAAAGTTGCTCGGCGGTATGTAGACAGGACTCAGGATTCCGAGGACCTCAACGGCGCCGGGATCTATTCCGATCTCTTCCTTGGTTTCCCGTAGTGCGGTGTCGGTGGGGAACCGTTCTGGATACTCAAGAGCCCCCCCTGGGAAGGCTATCTGCCCGGAGTGCACCGACCGGTCCTCCGGACGTTTGATCAAAGGGATGGCTACCCCTTCGATTCCGGGAAAGAGGAGTATGAGGACCGCCCCTCTTCGGGCCCTCTCCGGTTCGGGATCGTAGTCCTCTTCGATTCGCCCTTCCGGAGCCATTACTATCTGGGCGTCGAGTCCCGGCAGCGGCTCTAAGAGCGCCCGCTTTGCCCCGATTACGTAGGATTCGAAGGCCGGGTAGATCACCGAAGATGAGCCGCTTTGCCCCGCCGGGGAACCGCCAGTTGGCTAAGGAGCATCGCAGCAAGAAGCACCCCAGACCCGATCGCTTCCCGAGTCGAAAGGCGCTCGCTCAAAAGCAGAAATCCCCCTAAAGCGGCAAATGCCCCCTCCAAGCTCAGGATGATGGCGGCGTGCGTCGGGTGAGCGGTGCGCTGGGCAACGACCTGCAAAGAATAGGCAATCCCGACGCTAAAACAGCCGCCGTAGAGAATCGGAATCCAGGTTGCAAGAATCGCAGAGGGGTGCGGCGTCTCGACGAGAAAGGCTCCGAGCATGCTCGCTACCCCGGTTACGAAGAACTGAACAATAGCTAAGGGCACTACCGGATTCCTTGGTGCAACCTGCGCCAGGTAGAGCACGTGGAGGGCGAAGAAGACCGCCGAGAGAGCGACCAAGGCATCCCCGCGTCCGATGGTAAGCCCCTCTCGGATGCTCAGAAGGTAGAGCCCCGATACCGCGAGAAGCACGGCTATCCAACGCCCTACCCCGGTTCGAGAGACACCAATAAGGGTACCGACGATGGGAACCATGACCACGTAGGACCCCGTTATAAAGCCCGCCTTTCCCGCCGTGGTGTAGACCAGGCCGACCTGCTGCAGCGAAGAACCAAGGAAAAGAAGAGTCCCAGCGACGAGGGCGTCGGAAACCCTAAGCCCCCGAGCTCCGGGACGCTTCCGAATAAGGACTGACAGCGGCAAGAGTGTCGCGGTGCCGAGAAGGAAGCGTACGCCGTTGTAGGTAAAGGGTCCGATCGTCTCCATTCCCGCCCGCTGGGCTACGAAAGCAAACCCCCAAATGGCGGAGGTAAGGAGAAGCAAACTGTCGGTTTTGAGGTTTCTCGCGTCCTGCATCAGGGAAGGCTACAGGGGATTCGATGCATCAACAAGCCTATTGGAACATCAGTCTCGTGCACCCTCTTGTTGAAAGCCTTCTTGTTGATACGTGAAACACCCTGGTATACTTCGCAACCGTGGAAGCCAATCGCGGCGCGAGCCTTACGGTTTCGCTCGACGGGAAAAGGATCTTCACAAGCGGTAAGGCGTGGCTCTACCCCCTTTTAGAACTAGAGAAATTCCTCTCGGTGGACCCGATCGGGCGCCGTTTCGACCCGTCGACGCTCACGGTTCGTGACCGGATAGTCGGCAAGGCGGCGGCTCTCTTGACCCTAGGCCTCGGTATCCGGACCGTTCACGCGGAAACCATCAGCGTTCTCGGTAAGGCCGCCCTGGACGCTGCCGGGGCGACGGTTACCTACGACCGGCAGGTAGACCGAATACTCTGCGCAACCGAAGAGCTGTTGATCGACGTAGATGATCCCGGCGAGGCCCACCGTCTGATCCTCGAGAGGATCGAAAAGCGCGACTGAGCCGACGGTCTTGCCCTACTGGGCGCCGGCGCTAACGAGGGAGGCGACCACCCGCCGGTTGGCACGGGTCGTGCCCCGGCGTATCGCGAGGTCCAGGGGCGTGTGTCCGGAAGTATTCTTTGCATCGACATCCGCTCCGGCTGCCACCAAAATCTGAACCGTCTCGGGGCTCTGCACCCAAATTGCGGAGTGGAGCGGCGTATTGGCAAGATGGTCCCGGGCGTCGAGGGCGGCGCCTTCGGCGACCAGAAAACTGACCATACTCGGAGAGCGTACCGCGAGGTGGAGTGGAGTTCGGCCGAGGATATCCGGCGTGTTTAGGTCCGCGCCCCCTTCGATCAGTTGACCGGCGATGTCGACCAATCCGTGGCGAGCTGCCCAGTGAAGCGGGGTCCGGATTTCCCGAGACTGGCTTTCTGAGACCCCGGGGATCAGAAAAAGAAGCGCACAGAGGCTGAAAATAAACCGCTTTTTCGTCATCTATCTGGTTTAACTATCGGCTTTTGTCCCACTGCGATTCAGTTGATGTCGAATACTCTCCGGATGAAGGGCAGCAGCCGCTTCGGCGAGCCTCTCATCCTTGGTAAGAAGCACGATCTGCCAGCCTTCCGACAGAAGAGTCTCCCGGAGTACCCGGAGGCACTTCCCGATACGTTCCCAATCCACGGCAAGGAAGGGGTCATCGAGAACGAAAATGGCCGGTTCCGACCGCGACTTTCCGGCTATCGCAACCCGGAAGGTCCACATCAGCACGTCCTTTGTTCCCTGGGAAAGATTCCCGATCCTTCTGGTTACCCCGCCGGCGTCGACTGCGGACGCACTCGCGGCGCCGATGGTTTCGAGAACGATATTCGGGTCGCTTCCTGTGATGCTGTGGTAGGACTGTCCCAGCTCTTCTGCGAGGGATCCAAGCTCGAGTGTCGCGTCGATGGAAAGCCCTTCAAAAATCTCCGCGGCAATGGCGGCGCTTCGGCGGCGCAGCGTTAGAGCCGTAATGCGAGATTCGGCGGCTTCGAGCTCCCGTTCCAACGACAAAATCCGTTCCGGAAGACCGGAAAAGACTTCGGAATACGTCGCCCGCTTCGTCCTCTCCTCCGTTTCCAATGTCCGTATTCCGCTTTCGAGGCGCTCTTCCTCTCCTTCCAGGTCGGAGAGCCGTCCCCGCAGGGTGTTGATGTCCTCTTCTTCGAGGTGTGCCTGAGCCGACAACGCGTCGAGGGACGCCAACTGCGCCCGGAGTTCCTCCTGAAGAGCGTACAAGTCGGATACGCCGAGCTCCTCTTGCCAGGGCTTCAGGTGGCCCCGGAGAAGAGCCCGGCGCTGCTCGAGGTCCCTTTTCCGCTGCCCCCGGTGGGTTGCCTCTTCCGGCGTCGCCACGTGATGCTCCGAGAGCCATCTCTCCAGGAGTGCGAGAGCCTTCCGCCGGGACTCCTCGAGGTCTCTGCTTCGGATTTCGGCTTCTCGAAGCCTCTTCGCCGCACCATCGACGGATCTCCGGGACTCGGCGACTCGGATTTCGAGGTGTTGGAGCACCGATTCGATTCCGGCGAGCTCCCGACTCAGTCCCTCGGCACCTTCGGAGAGGGGCGCAGTTCCGGTGGCCGCGGCCCAGCGGTCTCGAATGTCTCCAATTCCCGGGCCCCGGCGAAGGGCACCGAGGAGTACCATAACCAATCCCACCAGGGCGCCTCCAGTGGCGACCCCGAAGGCCCATGCTCCCTCGAAGAGCAGCACCCCCCCCAGGGTCGACAACAGCATCAGGAGGATCCCCGAGGCCACTGTTACGGCTCTCTTTGTATGGGCACGGGCGCCGAAACGCTTTTCGAGGAGATCCCGGAGGTTCTGCGCGACGGGGACCTGCTGACGAAGCGCGGCGGCATCCGCTTCGATCGACGCGAGTGCGGCTTTCTCTTCCTCCAATCGAGCTCTCGACGTGTCGGCTTCCCGTCTCGCGTCCTCAGACTCGGAAACCGCGGAGTCACGACGCCTTGTAAGCTCGGCCAACTGCCGCAAATCCTCTTCTCCCGGCAGGGGGGACGCTGCAAGCTCTTCTTCGATTTCCCGAAGCGTGCCTATCTCACCGAGAGCCTGACGGAGCTGTCTCCGGCGCCACTGTTGCTCAGCCGCGGTCAATGTGGTGGCAACTCGCTGTCGCTCGCCGATAACCTCTGTAAGCCGCTTTTCGAGGGTCTGCCGTTGCGTCTTAGCCGAGTCAGCCTCCTTCCGACGGCGAACCATGTCGCTTCTTCGGCCGACCGCCTGGTCGCGAGCTTCGGTAAGCTCCTTTCGTCGATCGATAAGGGCCTGCAGCTCCCTCATATGTCGGGCATTCTTCCGTTCGGTCGCCTCCCCCTTAAGCTCCCCGGCAAGTTGGCGCGGGTCGACCCCGTCGGTAAACAGCTGGGCCTTTAATCGGTCAACCCAGGGGCCCTTCCCTTCGGGAACCGTCAGGTCCCCCGAGTCGACCGCGAGAATGGAGAGAAACTCATCCGGAGTAATCTCCGGGGGAGCAACCGTTCCCTCGATCGAGGCAAGGCGCTCCGTCCCGTAGCGAGATGTGTTCGCCTTAACTTTTGTGTGAGTCCCCGGGGCGGCGGTTATCGAATCGAAGAGGGCGTCGAAGATGGTGGATTTTCCGCTTTCATTGGGTCCGGTAAAAACGGTCACCTGGCCTAGTTTAAACTCTGTGTCGACAAAATGGCCGTACCGCGGCAAGCGAAGTTTCGAAATCATCCAAGGGCCCTCGCGATTTTTTCCAACCCAAGTAGGCGAGCCTTCTCCCATGCCTCCTTTAGCTCGGTGCCCCTATAGGTGTCGCCGAGCTTCTCCCACTCAGAGAGAAAACGAGCGACTAGGGGAGAGGCTTCTGCCTCTGGGACGAGGAGAACGTCGCTTTTATCGACGGTTACGCGGCGGAAACGCCCGGAGAGCCTTCGAGCGTGTTCTTCGGTCTCCTTCTGGGCCGCCTCTTCACTCTCTTTTAAACCGAAAAAGCGAAGGTGGACCCAATCGGCCGGATTCCACTCCCGGGAAGCTTCCGTTATGGACTCATCAGCGCCTTCGCCGAGAAGCACAGCGATTTCTCGGAGCTCTCCCGCCGAGGAGAGCGTCTTGCGGTAATAGGAAAGCTCTTCTCCGACTTCGATGATGTACACCCCCCGGGGACCGACTTCCCCTTGTCGCCAGACCCGGCTGGAGCCTGGGTACACTATCGGCGTACCGTCGCGGACGCGCTCGCTCGGCTGATGAATATGGCCGAGGGCGACATAATCCGCCCCGAAACGCGCAAAGAGCTCGTCATCGAGGACGCTGTCACGGTCTTCCACCAAGCCCTCGGGGATTGAGGCACCGAAAACAGAGCCGTGGGCTATGACGATTCGTCGTCTCCCGTTCTGCGGCGGCACCTCCCACTCTTCGAACCCGCCATAGTCGTTTTGAAAGGGAACGGTAATAAGGTCGAAGCCGTCGAAAACGAGGTGACCGAAGGGGAGCTCTCTACTAATTTCTACGTTGCGGGTTGCAGACAGAGACTGTAAGGGAGCCGAAGAGCGGACAAGCTCCTCGTGGTTCCCGGGAAGCATTATCATGCGGACCTTCTCGAGTCTCTCCGTCAGGAGGGTGTCTACCTGCGGTAGCAGTGCTTCGAAATCTCGCCGACTGTCGAAGAGATCCCCTGCCGATAGGATGAGGCTGACGGACTCTTGGCGGGCGATTTCGAGGATCTCTTCGAAGACCGAAAGGCCGTAGTCTCTCGATTCCCCGGAATGCACCAGATGGAGGTCGCTACAGTGGAGAAGCCGCGTAGTCGAAGACATTGGTTTCCTTATATCACGGAATCTTCTAAAACGACACCGGCGCTTGGAGAGGAACGAGAGAAGAGGTACGTTTACCGCCATGCATCGTTTCTTCTTCGGGCTTTTCATCGTTCTCCCGCTTATGCCCCTTGCAAACGCCTTTCTGCAGACCCGGTCTTTTCTCGAAGCCGATAGAGAGGCGCAGCTCACCTCGCAGCGGCAGTTCATTCTCGATGCTACCGCGGGGCTCTCCGAGCCGCTGCTGACCCGGCCGAATCTCTCACCAACCGAGCTATTCGAGCTCGGGCGCAGAATCGACGCCCTCCGAGAAATCGATTCCCTTGTGCTACTGCACCGTTTTTCGGAAGACGGAGCACAACCACGGCTCGGGCTGGTTTACGCGACCCCCGGGGTTTCGGTTACAGAATCGTCGAATTGGGATGAGGTGCTATTACCCCTGGTCGCAAACGCCGAAGAGGCGGCCGAGGAGCGCCTTGGAGAGATTCCGAGGCGCCTCGGCGAGCTCGGCCTCGAGATCGTCAATGTGGTGGTAGAAGGGGGGGACGAGACGACTTCGAGTCTTCAGCGCCTCGATAGAGAGTTTAAGCGTCTCTACGAGGAAGGCAACGCGAGACTCTCGAGGCTCTCTCGATCTCTGCAACAGGCGGTGAACATCCCGATAGGACCGACTGCACGAACCACGACCGTTTACCTCGCTCAACCGGTCCTTAGCTTCGCTCGCTCTAGGCGAGCAGAGGTAATCGGCGTCGTCCTGATCAGGATCGAAGAGTCGGAGCCCGGTTCGCCGGAGAGTGCATTCTTTCTCCGCCTTGGAAGCTCTCTTCTCCTTGCCTTTACGCTTTTCCTACTAGGAATGGTAATAACACGGTGGAAGAATGCACCCTGGAATCGTGTATAATGAGGCTATGGAGACCGTAGTCGTTTACGCCCACGCCATCTCGCCGAATATTGTCCAAGCTGCCGCCCCTGCGCAGGACGTAGTCATGGCCGACACGACAAGGAACCTCGTCGAGACGGTGGTCCATCGAAAGGACGTTGTTTCCGTCGTCATCGAATTCGACGGTGCGGTAGAAGAAGAAACCCGATTGCTCCGATCCTTCGTCCGCCTCTTTCCGACGATAGTCGTCGCCGTGGTCGCCGACACGGCCAGCGTTCCCTTCCCTCTCCCGCAGGGTGCCGTTTTGGTTCCGATCCTTCAAGCGGAAGAGGAAATCGTTACCTCACTCCGAGAAGCCATCCTGCCCCGGGCCCAGCGCAATCGGCGGCAGTTCAATCGATTCGACTGGCCCCTTCAAGCCGTTCTGGGTGCCGAACCCTCAGACCAGCCAAGGCATCGGGTTCGGGCCCTCAGCGCGGGCGGTGCTTTTCTCGAGCGAAGCGGTAAAAACCCGGAACCCGGGACGACAGAAGAGATCACTATTCGATTCGGCAATTTTTCCTTGTCTACCGAATGCGAAGTGTTGAATCCCCGGCAGGCATCGAGCAGCCTTCCCGACGGCTTCGGCATACGGTTCGTCGGCCTCTCGCCAAAGGCGGAGGCGCTTATCGAAAGGATCGTCAACGACGCGTTGGTCCACGTCCTGCTCGGCGAAGACGAAAGCCCGGATATTCCCTCCCTCGACGAGGAAGTCTTTACCTTCTCCCTAGGCGGAGAGATCAGTATCGGTTGAGCTAATCGATTGAGCTAATAGACGACCACGCCGATGATCCATATAGGGAAGTAGTCCCTACTATATTTACTTGTTTTTGGATTAATTGGTATAATTGTAAAGATGTCCGGGCTTCTTAAACGATCCGACGACTACCGAAAGACTCATCGCTTGCCGGGAACCTTCGATCCCGAGCGCTTGGCGGCCCCCTCGGAAGGCACCCCCGTCGAAGGCGAAGACGAGATCCTCTCGGAAATCGACAAGATTGCCGCGGGAAACAAGATCCGCGTCGACGACGACACCTTCCGGATTTCCGCTCAACGCCGGGGAGTGCTACTTCCTGTCCTGGTCAATCTGGTGGGTATAATCATCGCCTTCGCCGGTGTCTATGGGCTCCGGCTCTACTTTCAAGAACAGGAACGGAACCTGGTTTCCGAGCCCTCAGCCTTCCAGACCGCAGAAAACGCGCTCATCGAAGCCCTCCGCCAACAGTCCGAACAAGAGCTTGCGGCGAAGGAAGCCCAGATCCGCGACATCGAACAGCGCCTCAGTCAGATCGAAGCCGAGCGAAGCTCCCTCGAAGCGAATCTCGAATCGGAGTTCGAAGCCCGCGAACGCGCTCTGCGGGAGGAGCTCGCCTCCGATTTGGCGGCGGAGCGGGAACGCCTCGAAACCCAGGGACTTTCGGGAAGTCAGCTCGACCAAGAGTACCAGGACTTCGAGCGCTTGCGCCAAGCCGTCTTCCAAGAGGAGCTTGCCGCTCTCCGGTCCCAGTTCAACGATGAACGCCGCCAAATCGAGGAAAATCTGCAACGCCTCGAGAGCGAGTTCCAGCAAAACCTCGCGACTGTAGAAGCGGAGCGGCGCACCTTACAAGAAGAGCTTTCCGCCCGGGCGGCCGCCTTGGAAGCCGAAACGCAAGCCGCCCTGGAGGCGAGAGAGGCGGATCTTACCGACGCTCAGCGTCGCCTCGCGAGCCTCGCCGAGCGTCAGGAGCTCGAAACACAGGTCTCCGCCCAGATCGTCGGCTTCTACAACGAAATCCGGGGCGAGATTCGCAACGGGAACTACGAAGCGGTCCGGGAGACGTTAGACACCCTCGAAACCTACTTGAATGATCCGGCGGTCCAGTCCGTTCCCCTCGTACAGGAGCGCCAGGCGACCGAGCGCTTTGTTATAACCTCGTTGCGGGACCTGGTAGAAGAACGGCAGTCGCAAATAGAATCGAGCGACACGATCCTCGCCGCCGCGCGGCAGCTCCAACGGGTAACCGACCTCGTCACTCGAGGAAATCAGGCTGCGGCGGAGGGAAACGGCGAGGCGGCGCAGAACAGATACGCCGAAGCCCTCGACGTTATCCCCGCGGTAGCCGAAGGCCACGACTACCTCCTCTCTCGGCGTCAGGCCGCCTTCGATGAAGAGCTCCAGGCCGATGCCCTCGGATCCTCCGCGGCGTTGAGCCGAGCCCGTCAAGCCGCTGCGGAACAGCGCTTCGAGCAGGCCTTCGAGGAGTACCAAAACGCCGTCTCCTACCTCCCCGTCGATGACGCGGCGTCCGGTTCCGTAGTGCAGGAAATTCGACGTCTTTCCGTCGTCCTCGACGAACAGCAGGCGGTTTCCGGTCAGACGGCTGCTTCCGAGCCCCTCCTTCGGCAAGGACAAAGCGCCCTCGCAACGGACCAGAACGGGCAGGCGATAGACGCCTTTCTCCGGCTTCTCGAAGAGTATCCCCGGAGTCGCTACCGAGAAGAAGCGTTGTCCGGCTT
>CAZTRQ010000033.1:9362-21139 GCA_964616245.1 uncultured Spirochaetaceae bacterium
CGTCACCGCAGAAACCGAGGCCCAGGAAGGCGACCTCCGGAACCAAATCGCGGCCCTCGAGGAAGCCCTCGGCGACATGGAAGTGGAGATCGCTGCACTCCGAGAGGAAAACGAAGCACTCCGTCTGACGGGCGATCTGCCCTCCTCCGACGTTCCCTCAAGCCCGGAAGAAACTCCGGGTACGCCGGGCTCCGTTCCCGGGGAGATCGCCGCACAAACCGTCGAGGACCCTGATCTCGCCGCGGCCGCCGCCCGCCTCGAACGAATACGCGTCGCCTACCGGGAATACCGCCAACGAGAGGCCGAGACCCTTCGGGAAAACGAGGAAGCGGGACGGATTGCTGGGAAGCTCTTCCTCGACGATTTTCTTCAAGAGGAAACCGTCCAAGAAGTTCTCCCGGGTCTTGACGATACCATCCGGAGTTACGACCGTGCCTTCGAAGTATCGGGTCGGAGAAACGCGTTGATCCAAGCGTCGGATTTGGTCTTTAATCTTAGCTCCCTTTCGGGAAGAGCAGAACGTGCTTCATTCCTGAGGCGAGAGCTGCAGAACGCCGACGATCCCCAAATGCAAGAGCTCGTCGAGGAGCTCCTCGCCCTCCTCGAGAACTAACCGCTATTTCCGGCCCGGCGGCGTAAACCGGAACCCTACCCGGATCATCATAACGTCCAGGACGTTGTCCCCCAGCCGTACGTAACCCGGCTGCCACCGGCTGAACTGACTATCCCAGAGCTCCGGCTCCTCGACGAAATAGAAAAGCGGGGCGTACTCGAAGAACCAGGCTCCGTACCGACGTGGAAACTCCGCTCCTAACAGGGCTGTGGCACCGTAGGGCGCAATTGGTTCTCGGCGGATCGTTCCCCCTGCATGGAGTAGCCGAGCCGTCGCGCCGATTCCGATGTAGGGACGGATCGGGTTTTCCGGGGAAACGAGGTGCTGAAGCACCGAAACCGTCGCGTGCGATACCGGGTCGCTTGCGAAAAGACGTCCTCGCTCGCCCCCTACATTCGCGTAAGGAATAAACCCCAGGGCGTAGGTGAATAGATCGAGACGAATCAGGTTCCAAGCGGGCGTAAGGTGGAAAGACAAACCACCTCCCGGGTAGCTGAATCCCGTAAGGTAGAGGTCGTAGCTCAGCCTCCCACGTACCGGTTGGTCGAGGAGCAGGTCGAGCTCCGCGGCTGTGGCCCGAATGGTTCCCTCCACACTGTGAAACCCCTCGGCGCGCGCTTCGAAGCGCATCGTTTCCCCGAAGGGAATTCGCGTCTGGCCCTTTCCCTCGCCATCAAGAACAACCGCGGCTTCGGAAAGCCCCGTCACAATCGTCCCTGGAGACCCGGAGATCGACACCAGCGCCTCATAATCCGGAGAAAGCAGCCGAGACTCGACGAGATCGACCGCCGGAAACCAGTAGCCCCCGGTGTTACCGCGAAAGGAAGAAGTCAAAGGAATGTGATAGATCAACCCGGTGCCGGGATCCTCGTAGTAGAGGTCCCGTACCGAAAGCTCCACACGGACATTCGCAACCTCCGGCGCTAAGATAACGGCAATCCACGCGTCGGCTCCTGCCGCCGCAGCCCGGGCGTCCCGACGCTCCGGCTCCTCGCCCGACTGAGGAATAAAGGAATAGCCCTCGAGACTCGACGACAGGCTCGTGAGAAGACCCGTCCGGAGAAACTCGATCGCGTCCCCGGCAAGGGAACCCGGGGGGGCGACGGAAACAAAGACGGCCACGGTCCTGTTCCCACTCTGGTGTTCCGAACTCTGGGCGACGGCCCGATTTAGACCGGCCGGAGATAGGACGAGAACACAAATCGACAAGAGCTGGAAACAGAGTCTCGACGGCGTTCCTACCATTTCGAGAGCACCCCGATGGTTGCGATGACCGGAAGATCTTGCCCCGGGACCTCGATAATACCCTTCGGAAAAACGGCCCGGGGCCCAGATAGCGCGAATCGGCTCTCGAACCGGGCGAAAACCGACAGGTTCGATCCGTTAGCTTCCAAGGCAAGCGCAAGGGGAGTCACATAGGGGTCGATGTACGCCTCGACCTCCCGCCCCGGAAAGGAGGTGTAAATAAGGCCAAAGGCCGCCTCGAGAGAGGCGCGAAACCACGACGAATAGCCGAAGAGAAAGTAGCGCCCCCCGGATAGTCGGCCGTCTATATGCGTGCTGCTTCCGTTTCCATCCACCGTGAAGTCTTTTTGAAGATTGAAGTATCCTTCGAATTGGGCAAAGGAGAGGTCGGGCTGGAGATAGTATCTCCCTCCGAGAGCAAGGCCCACCACCTGTTGGGGGCTCCACGCGGCGTAGGTTGCGACTCTGCTCGCTCGATCGAGGGACGGAAGCTCGATGGCATCGCCGCGCCTCCCGGAATCAAGCTCCACCGTCAGCTCCTCGCGATAGAACCCGGGCTTCTCCAGTACCAGGGGTAAACGCTCGCTGCTGCCAACCACGACATAGTCGACCATCGCTTTACCGTTCTCGGTAATTCCGAGGAGTCGGCCGTCTTGACGCCGAATATGTACGCCGTCCTGGGGGCCGAAGAATCGTAGTCCCGCAACGAGGGACGGCGCGGAAGGACCCTCCGGGCCGCCGTCCGCAGAGCCGTCGTCGTTGCCGGGGAGACTATCGCCGACAAGTTGGGGCTTCACCTGACGATACAGCCGGGCAACCTCGTTGAAGAAACCCACGTCGACCGCCGATCGAGCCGCAGCCCCTGCCACCGTCGCGCCGGTGGTGCTATCCATAACCGTCAGGGAGAGATAGAGCCGGCCCTCTGCGATGCCGACCTCCGGGACGATAACTGCATCTACCGACGACGTCTCGGCCGAGGCGCCCTCTAAAAGCACACGATACTCAACTCGGTCCTGCGAAAGCTGTCGGCCGAGCTCCCGGACAATGACATCCCGGATTAAATCGGTGTCGAAGTTCGGGTCGTCGTTGTACAGAACGACAGGAGGCAAAATGCCAACGTGCTCCTCGGCAGCTCCCGGGACGGCTACAACCCCGGCAAGGAGAAGCCAGAGCAGGAATGCTATGCAGGATTGGCTCCTACTTCGATTCCATAACGTGGATGCCATTCCACTCTTTCCCCGGAGGTTGTTCTTCGTAGCGTCGACACCGCTCAAGAAAGAGCAGGGCTGCACTGTCCCCGGGAGCCAGAGAGAGTGCTTGCTGGAAATGACGGCCTGCCTCGGAGAAGCCACGTTCGTAGTAGAGCTCCATCCCGCGGTTGTGAAGCTTCCACAGCTTCTCCTCGTTCCCAGACAGCTCGCTCTTTGCCGTGTAGATCCGCGATCCGGTCTTTTTGCCCTTAACGGCTACGGTATCGAGAAGCCGGCAGGGGACCTGATCTTTGACTTTTGCGTAGAGGCTTTCCGAGATAATCAAGGATTGCTTGTAGTATTTGGTAAGTCCTTCGAGTCGGGACGCTAGGTTTACCATATCGCCGATAACCGTGTAGTCCATCTTTCGGTCGGTGCCGATATTTCCGACGGTTACGACCCCATAATTGATCCCGATACCGGTGTGAAACGGAGGTAGACCGGCGGCCTCCTGACGCTTATTAAAGGCTTCAACCGCCTCGGTCATTTCGATTGCCGCAAGAACCGACTGCAAGGCGTCGTCTTCCCTTTTAATCGGCGCCCCGAAGAAGGCCATGATAGCGTCACCGATGTACTTATCGACGATGCCCCGACGGTTCATGATGATGTCGACCATGATCGAGAAGTAGGCGTTTAGCGACTGCACAAGCTGATCCGGCATAATTCCTTCGGAGATGGTCGAGAAGCTGCGGATATCGGAAAAGAGAATACTCAACACCCGGTTATCGCCTACGAGCATAGATTCCGGGTTTTCAAAAAACTGATCGATTAACTCCTGAGGCACGTACTTCTGAAAGATCTGCCGAATCTTAGCCTCTTTCTTCTGAGCGATGACCGCCCGGAGCGCGTAGTTCTTAACCTGGGAGTACGCCTTGTCCAGTTCACCGACCATCAGATTGAAGGTGTGGGCAAGGGTGCCCGTTTCGTCCTTGAATTCGACCGGCACCCGGGAGGAAAGGTCGTTGGACGTTATGATGTTTCGCATAGTATCGGCTACCTTGGAAAGCGGCCGGATCAGACGGTTGGCGAAGATCAACAGAAGCAGCACCGAGACGAGACTCGCCCCGACAACGATGTAGATGGTCTGCGTGGTAATCCGATCGACATCCGAGTAGAACGTATCCCGGGACTCGGTGACATAGACATACCACTCGTATGGCTCGAAAAAGAAGCCCCGGACTACCCGTTGCTCCCCCGCGATTTCGAGGGTTCGAAGGTCCAGGCGCTCGTCGGTAAAGAGCGTGTTGAGCTCCCGTCCGGCGTCGTCTGCCACGTCGATCTCTGCCGTCGAAAAGGCAACCTCGCCGGAAGGACGCAGGGCAAACATCAACTCTGTTTCGCTGCGAACCATGCCTTCGGCAAAACTCGAGATGCCGACCTGGGTGGCCTCGACCATTTCCGGTTGATTGGTCAACTCGTTTTGGACCAAAAGAAGCCACTGCCCCGCAGCGTACTTTTCTAGTTCCGACGCCTTAAAACCGAGAAAGTCCTTGGCGATCCGAGTTATCCCCGTCGAGGCCATAAAATACGACGCGCTACCGGCGAGAACCAGCGTTACGACGAGGAGTGGTAGGACGACAAGAACAATTTTGACCCGGATACTCACTTACAAACTCCGTACGATCTCCAAAATATCATATGGAACGAAGTTTGTCCCCTAGTTTTCGTCACATAATCGTCGTATTGCACTCTTCTATCGTCGGAATATCGGCTTTCGTTATAGAGCACAGAAGCTCGTCGGTCAGCGGAGACACGGTGGAAATTCTATTTGCCTGTTTCTCGACAATACGTTCGAAGAGGTTTCGGACGAATCGGCCGTTTCCGAAACTTTTGTCCCGTTTTCGGTAGAAATGGGCGAGAAGGTTACGCGCCTCCCGGCGCCCGGGGTGCGTAAGAGTCAGCCGCGCGCCTTCTAAGAAGAGATCCAGGATCGACAGGAGGTCGTCGGGCTCGTAGTGGTCGAAGAAAAAATAGCGGCTAAAACGAGACTTTAGCCCCGGGTTGCTGTCGATAAAACGGTGCATCTCGTCGGGATACCCGGCGACGATCACCACGAGACGGTCCCGAAAGTCCTCCATCCGCTTCAAGAGCGTATCGACCGCCTCTTGCCCGAAGTCGTTACCCGACCCTTCGGGGCTCAAGGTGTAGGCTTCGTCGACGAAAAGCACGCCGTCGAGGGCCTCCTGGACGATCTCGTCGACCTGGATTGCCGTCTGCCCGACGTAGCCGGCCACCAGACCCGCCCGGTCGGTTTCGACGAGGTGGCCCTTTTCGAGTAAGCCCAGGCAGCGGTAGACCTTCCCGAGGTATCTCGCGATGGTCGTCTTCCCGGTTCCCGGAGGACCGTAGAATACGGCGTGTTTCGAGATGGGCGTAATCGGTAGATTCCGGCGCTCCCGTTCCTTGTGTACCTTCATAAAATTCACAAAGGTGTAGATCTGTTCCTTTACCCGGTCCATCCCGATAAGCCCGTCGATGCGTTCGAGAACCTCCTCGAGGCTCTCCTCCGCGACCGCCTGGCCGACCTGCTTCTTCTGGCTCGCTTTGGCAACCTGCCGGGAGGAAGCCCCTTTCGCTGCCTCCTCTCCGTATATCAGCTCCCGAATCTGTTTGAGGGTCTCGGTCCCCTGCTTCGACACGCTCCCGTCGGCCTTTACGATGAGTTGGGATAGACTCAAAAGCGCCGTCGCTATCCGGTCAAAATGGCGAGTATTCTCCCTGGCGTCGTACTCTTTTAGGTACCCGAGGGCAGGAAGCTCCTTCGGGTCTCGCTTGCCGGTCTTCTGAATCGAATTGTAAATGGAGTCCCAATAGCCAAGTAGCTTTCGACGATGCTTCAAGGGAAGGGTGTCGTACCGGAGGATATCGAGAACAAGCTCCCGATCCTGGACCACGTCTTGCCGAAGATACGCGAAGACCATCGACACGAAAAGACGGGTCTCCTCTACTTGTCGCGGGACGCCCTTTAGGCTCGTTCTCATCACACCGAAGACGTCGTCTATAAGGCGGGGCAGGAAGGTCGGCTCATGGTTAAACTGCTTGTACTCGTTAACCGTCTCGATAATCTTACGCGCTTCCTCGTGGAGAAAGGCCAGGTTTTCCAGGCGATTTGCTTCGCCGCCTGCGTTCTCGCCGGCGTCCACGTCCACCTCGGTGGAAACGCGGTCGGTATCGAGGTGTTCTTCGAGCTTCTTTAAGAAGGAACGAGCCTGCCCAGCGCCTTTTGTCGACGTGAGGATACTCTCCCCACCGCGGTGAAGGATGGTTATCTTGGTCGTCGTTTCCCTGCGCCGGGCCCGAAGCGTCTCGATATCTTCGAAGGCGATCTCGTCGCAGACTCCCCTACTTCCCCCGCTTAAAAGAAAGAGAAGCCGGCCGCTGGTAAGGCACAGTATCCCCGGCGCTCCTGAGCCCGAGGAAACGATGTGGTCCCCCCGGTAGAAACCTTCCAAAAGGTCCTCGATCTCCTCGCCGTCGTCGAGGAGCTTGTCGAGACTGGCGAGGATATTGCTCTTAAAGGAGACGCTACGCCAATTGGGGATACGCCCTAATCGGGCCTCGAGGTTGGGCTGTGCAGCCATGCTAAGTCGTCCCCTCCCAAAGACAGAATAGTATACCCTAAACGCAGACGAAACGCGAGGTAGTTATCCTTTTGGATACATCTCGGCCAACAAGCTATCCACCCCCTTCGAGAACGCGAGTGCAGCTGGGGTCATCGTCAGCCCGACGAGAACACCGAGCCCGCTATTCAAGGTATCGTGGAGGTATCGGGTCAGCAGTTTCAGGTAGGCCGAACGGTTCACAGCCCCCGTGGCGTCCCGGAGAAGCAGGGGGGCGAGACCGAAGGAGTCCGCGAGCCGAGCGATCTGCGTCATCAACAGCGGGAAAAGCCGCCGGACGAGGGTGTAGAATCGTCGGTGGTACTCATCGTCGCGCTCGACGAGAAAGGCAATCTGCCTCCGACGGTCCCGTACCGGTCCCCCGCCGTTGGAGCGAACCGGAAGAAAACCCTCTACTGCATCGGCGACGGCGCGGTGGGACAACAATTTGAGCACCGCGAGATAGAACAGAAGAACCCCTCCGCCATTGTTGACGTCACCGTTTCTCAGCAAGGTGGGAGACCCGGCCACCTCCTTTAGGAGGCGAAGGAGCACGTCGGCGGCCTGCCGTTGGTGGCGTGAGGCAGTCGGTGCGTCGAATCCCCCGGGGGTGCCGTGGATCTCCTCCAAGCGGCGAGAAATAAACTCGAGAACTGCACCGGCACGCTGCCGTACCGAAAACGTCTTGAGGGTCTCGACGTAGCCTTCGAGGCTTTCCGGATCTGCTGTGTCGGCAATACGACGAGCCGTCTCGGCCACCTCCCTGACCACGAACACCCTCTGCATTCGTGCCTTTACCATTCGCGCCTCTGGCCCGTCGAGACCTCTCGGCACCGGAGTAAGCCGGTCGAAAAGAAACGATAAGAGCCCCTGGATCTTGTAGAGGGCGTGTCCCTCTAGGCTAAAAGAGGTTTCGAGAAGGTCGAGCGCGAGGTCCTTAGGAATGTGCGCCAAGGGTGATATCGACTCTCCCACTTCGGAGGGAAGCCGGAGATCCTTAGGCGCGTAGCGGTTGTAGGTTTCAACGACGCCGGAAGCGAGGGTCTCGGATGCCGCTTCGAAAGCGAACTTGTTGTACCAGAGGTGAATCCGCAAATTAGGATCGATCTCCCAGGCCGCACGAATGTAGCCACCGGCGGATACAAGAGAGGTCGGCTCGGGCTGGACCACTACAAGAAGGTGAGAAACGTAGGGAAGGTAGGAAAGATTCTCGTCGGAGCTTATTCCAGCCGGTAGGTCCATGAGGATAACGTCGTACTTTCCTGCCATGTCGTTCGACAGCTCCTGCGCAAAGTCGCTGCGTTGTTTCCGCGTTTCCTCTCCCCGGAGCGTCGGCCCCGGATAGAGCAGATCGACCCGGGGAAAAGCGGCGATTCTATTCGTGGCATTGTTCTCCGAGACCTGCGCTTCCGGGAGGTCGAGGATCGTTCGGATATTGGATAGGGGATCGAGATCCGCAAGCCCCACACGGAGGCCCTTCTTTGCCAGAAGGAGCGTAAGATTGACCGCCGTTGTCGACTTGCCGACCCCACCCTTACCGGAACCTATTGCGACGATCTTGGCTTTCTCTCTACGCATCGACTAAACACCAGCTTAGTAGAAATGGCCGGGCACTTCCAGGGTCGCTTTCCTCTGCCACGGTTTGTACCCGGTTGGGTTAGGTATTCGTGGACTTGAATCACTATATTTGGCCTCTAGGAGGCACCCAATGAATAAGAAAACGAAAACAATACTTGTTTCCGGCGGTGGTCTCTTGGTGGTTCTTCTTGTCGCGGCGATCGCCTTTTTCGTCGGTCAGTCTTCGGAGAATGGCACCCAGGGAAACTATCAACTGGTAAGCGGGCAGCCGGAGACCGAAGGAACAGACTCCCGGCCTCCTCGACGCGAAGAGCTCACCGCGGAAGAGCTGCAGGATCTCAACGCCGCGCGGTCCCTTCAAAATACCTTTCGTCGTGTCGCCCAGGAGGCGTTGCCCGTTGTTGTCCAGGTAAACACCGTACAGGTCGTTACCCAGCAGGCACCCCGGAGCCCCTTCGACTTTTTCTTCGGGCCACAAGAGGACCAAAATGAGGAACGAGAGTTCCGCCGGCCGGGACTCGGATCCGGCGTCCTGGTCCGGAGAAACGGGGACGCCGTCTACGCCCTTACCAACAACCACGTCGTCGGAGATGCCTCCGAAATTCGGATAATTCTTGCCGACCAGCGAGAGTTCGACGCCGAGATCGTCGGCAAGGACCCGAGGACCGATTTGGCACTGGTGCGCTTCGAGACAACCGAAGAGCTTCCTCTGGCTCTTCTCGGCGATTCGGATAATCTCAGAGTCGGAGATTGGGTGATGGCCGTCGGCAACCCTTTCGGTTTCGAGTCGACGGTTACCGCCGGTATCGTCAGCGCCGTGGGTCGCCGGGCGGCACCGGGCTCGACCATCGCAGGCTTTACCGACTACATTCAAACCGATGCCTCGGTTAACCCCGGAAACTCCGGTGGGGCATTGGTAAACCTCGAGGGCGAGGTCGTCGGTATCAATACTTGGATTGCCTCCAGAACCGGCGGAAGCGTGGGTATCGGATTCGCCATACCCATAAACAATGCGAAACGGGCTATAGACGACTTTATCTCCGAAGGTCGAATCGTCTACGGATGGCTCGGAGTCAGCATCCAGGATGTTTCGGAAGACGTTCTACCGCAGCTCGCCGAGGACCTCGGCGTCGACGGTTCCGGTGGCGCACTAATAATTAACGTTTACCGCGGCTCGCCCGCACAGCGATCGGGACTTCGCCCCGGCGACTTTATTACCCGTGTCGGGGATACCAACGTCGACGATTCGGTAGAGCTAACCCGGGTTATCGGTAATATCGAACCGGGTCGCAACGTAACCTTTCAGTTTATTCGAAGCGGCGAGGAACAAACCGCCTCGGTAACCCTCGAAAGACGCGGAAGCGAAGAAGAAATTGCCGACTCCAACGACCTCTGGCCCGGTCTGTTGACCGTTGGAATAACCGAGGAGCTTCGGCGGCAAAGGCAGGTTCCTGGAAACGTCGACGGGGTTATCGTCGCCTCCGTCGTCCCAGAGAGCCCCGCAGCGGTTGCCGGCATACGGGGGGGAGATATTATCTTATCGGTAAACGATAATTCGATCGAATCGGTGCGCGAGTTTTACCAACAGATCAACAATCCCAACGGAGACGAGCTGCTGTTTCGGATCATCCGCCAGGGAAATAGAATCGTTGTAGGAATGGAGAGCCTTTGACGGTAAAGTACCATGATTATTACGAAACTCTCGGGCTCGACCGCACGGCGAGCCCGGAGGAAATTCACAGCGCCTACCGTAAGCTGGCAAGAAAGTTTCACCCCGACGTAAACAAGAGCAAGGAAGCCGAGGATCGTTTCAAGGAGATTAACGAGGCCTATGAGGTGCTCAAGGACCCGGAGAAACGCAAACGCTACGACACACTGGGGAACAACTGGCAGGCCGGGCAAGACTTTACACCCCCTCCGGGGTGGGAAGGTTTCGGGCGGACCGGCGGTGGTTTCGGCGGAGGCCCCGGTGGAGGCTTCACCTCGTTTCGGTTCGAGGACCTTGGCGGTGGCTTCAGCGATTTCTTCGAGCAACTCTTCGGGGGTTTCGGGGCTGCAGACGGCTTTACCCGGGCGCCCCAATCGCATAAAGGGGAAGATCAAGAGGCTATCGTCACGGTAAGCCTCGAGGATGCGTACTTCGGCGGTCGGAAGAGCATTAACCTCGAGCAGACGGAAACAGACGAGTACGGACGAACGCGCTCCAAGCGGAGAAACTTCGAGGTAAACCTCCCATCTGGTGTCACCGACGGGTACCGACTGCGCCTCGCCGGACAGGGCGGCGAAGGCGGGGGCAACGCGCCGAAGGGCGACCTCTATCTCGTCATCAAAATAGCCGAGCACCCGACCTTCCGGGTAAAGGGTTCGGACCTCGAGGTCGATGTCCCGGTGGCAGCGTGGGAAGCGGCTCTCGGATCCAAGATCGACGTTCCGATCGTCGGCGGAACCGCCGCGGTCTCCCTCGCCGCCGGAACTGCATCGGGAAAGCGACTTCGGCTTAAGGGAAAGGGGCTCAAGAAGTCCAAGGGGGGTACCGGGGACCTCTACGCAATCGTCTCGGTTACCGTGCCTAGCCAGCTTACCGCCGAGGAGCGGGAGCTTTTCGAGCGTCTTGCCGAGACTTCCACTTTTAACCCACGGAAACAGTAGACCTACCGGAGGAGACAGCATGGACGGTTCATCCCCCCGCCGCGTGGTTATCATAACCGGTTCGAGCAAGGGTATCGGCCGGGAGACGGCGCGACACTTTCTTCGGCAGGGATACCACGTCGTTCTCAACGGACGAGATACCAAAAAGCTCACCGAAACCGAGAGCCTGCTCGACGACGGTTCCGGCCGATTGCTATCGGTTGCCGGGGATGTCACCAAGGAAGACGACGCCCGACACCTCGTCCGGAGCACTCTCGAGCGCTTCGGCCGGATCGATGTTCTTATAAACAACGCCGGTATTTCGATGCGGGGCCGTTTCGAAGACACAGAAGCCGCGGTATTCCGGGCCATGTTCGAGACCAACTTGGTCGGAAGCGCCGTCATGACAAGGGCCGCCCTCCCCTCTTTAAGGGAATCCGAGGGCAGTCTTCTCTTTATCTCGAGTCTCGCGGGGCTCCGGGGCTTCCCCGGTATCGCCGCCTACTCCGCCGCGAAGATGGGGCTAACCGCCTTCGCCGACGCTCTTCGGATCGAGTTGGCGCAGACCCGAGTCCACGTTGGCATCGTCTACGTTGGTTTTACCGAAAACGACCCGGATAAGACGGTCTACCGCGGGGACGGGACCCGGGAAGCGATTACCCGGTCGGCCCAAAGCAGCCAGTCCGACGTAGCCAAAGCGATCTTCTCTGCAGTTCGGCGACGAAAGAAGCAAGCCTATCTCACCGCCTACGGCCCCCTCTTGCGTTTCGCCCAGCGTTTTTTGCCCCGTCTCGTCGATTTGGCCCTTAAACAGAGCAGCAAGAAGGTCTTTTCGATGTCGAAGTAGACCCGGCTTCGGGTGCC
>CAZTRQ010000034.1:0-21136 GCA_964616245.1 uncultured Spirochaetaceae bacterium
GTAATGGAGCAAAACCCGAAAGCCGTAATTGTCGCCGGCGTCGGTGCTATGGGGATAGCGCTCCTGGCGGGTCTTATCGGGGGCGTAGCCTTCGGCACCCTTATTCTTCGAGCCGTACTCGGCGGTCTGTTCTTCGCCGGCGCGGCCGTGGCGGTCGGGCTTCTCGTTCGACGGTTTCTTCCGGAGCTGCTCGAGGTTTTTGGCGATTCGGCCCGTGGTGATGTCGGGCGTCACGTGGACATGGTAGTCGACGAAGACGTCGATTTGCTGACCCCTATCGAAGAGCCGAGCTTTTCGGACGAGGAATCGGAGGCCGAAGAAGGCGCCGAAATGGAAGCGGTCTCCGAAGAGGTCTCCGAAGACGCCGAGGAAGGGGGGGAGTTGGTAGAGGAGGTGACCGAAGTTGGACGAGAAGAGGCCGCCGATTCGACTATGCCTCCCCGAGTTCCGGATGTGGACGTTTCGAGCGTCGACAAGCTGCCGGATCTCGACGGCTTCGTCGACAGTTTCCAAGACGACGGAACCGTAGAAGTTGTTGACGAAGACGAAGGGGTTTCGATGCCCGGAGGGCAAGACGCCCATACCATTGCAAAGGCTATACAGACGGTGATGAAACGGGATGAGTAAAAAGCGATCACAGCAGGCGCCCCAGGCCCTCGACGAAAAGACCGAAGATCAGCTCTGGCGGCGCTATCGCAAGACGAAGGATTCCGAGCTGCGGGACCGTCTGGTTCGCCAATACGCTCCACTGGTCAAGTACGTCGCTGGGAAAGTCGCGGTGGGTATGCCGCAGAATGTCGAGTTTGACGACCTGGTCGGTTACGGCGTCTTCGGCCTCTTCGACGCTATCGAGAAGTTCGATCCGGACAAGCACGTCAAGTTCAAGACCTACGCCGTCACCAGAATCCGCGGCGCCATATTCGACGAGTTACGATCCATCGACTGGGTTCCGCGGAGTGTCCGGCAGAAGGCTCGGGAAATAGAAGAAACGGTTCGTCGTCTCGAAGCCTCTCTCGGACGAGCGGCGACGGACGAGGAAATCGCGAAGTCGTTGAACATGAGTTTCAAGGACTTCGAGAAGACTATGCTTAAGATCAGCGCCACCTCGATCCTCTCCCTCAACGACGTCTGGTACACCGGAGAGGACAACGACAAGGTGTCGATTGCCGACAGTATCGAGTCGCCCCAGAGTCTTAATCCGGACGTTATCGTCGAAAAGGACGAGATCAAGCGGGTCATTATCCAGGCCATCGGTGAGCTTCCGGAGAAAGAGAAGACCGTCCTCGTGCTATACTACTACGAGGACCTTACCCTCAAAGAAATTGGCCAGGTCCTCGAGGTTACCGAGTCGCGGGTTTCGCAGCTTCATACCAAGGCGATTATGCGGCTCCGGGCGAAGCTAACGAACATAAAGAAGGGGATAATGTAGTCATGGTAAACCTGGGACAGATCCAGGCGTACATGCGGCAGCAGCTTACCGAAGACAAGGACAAGCAGTACGCGACGGTTTCCGGCGCTACCTTGGAAGACGCGCTTCGCGAGGCCTCGGTCGAACTGTCCCTTCCGATCAAAAAAATCGAATACGAGATTCTCGAGAAAGGCTCCCCGGGAGTTCTCGGCGTCGGCCGAAAGCCTTTTCTTATACTCGCGTATCCTCAAACGGAACGGGAGGTCCTTGGCGAGGAAGATAGCGTTCTCGATATGGATTTCGGCTTTGAGGGCGAAGAAGCTTCGCAGAATCAGCCCGGTCGAGCCCTCGTCCGGCTTACCCCAGACGGCGTGCTTCTCCGCGTGACCAAACCGACGGGTTCCGGCGCCCGGGTTACGGAGAAGATGACCGTCGAAAAGATCCGGCAACGGACGGACGCCACTATCGACACCGGGGCGGTTGCGAAGATCGTGCGCCTCGCCGACGGCCAGTGGGTCCGGGTTGCGGACCTCGACTACGACCCCGCGAAGGACGCCATTCTCTCGGTTGAGATTACCGATAGTGAGATGAAGGCGGTTCTGACCGCGCTGCCCCCGGGAGCCGGGGGGACGGATCCGGACCGAGAGACCCTCCTGACCTTTCTGGAAAACAACGGTGTCGTCGCCGGTGTCAAAGAGGACGTGGTAGATCGGTTTGTCGATGCTCCAACCTATCGGGAGCCGGTTCTCGTCGCCGAAGGGACGAAACCGGTCAACGGTCGTGACGCTCGGATAGTCTACAACTTCGAAACCGATCCCGGGAGCATCAAGCTCAAAGAGACCGACGGCAAGGTTAACTTCAAGGAGCTCAACCTGGTCCAGAACGTCGTCGAGGGCCAGGTGCTCGCCAAGAAGAACCCGCCGGAGCAGGGACAGCCTGGAACGACGGTCACCGGGACCTTTCTTCCGGCGAAGGACGGCTCGGATGTTCCACTTCAGGTTGGTAAGAACGTCAAGCTCTCCGAAGATAAACGAACCGCGATTGCCGAAATAAACGGACAGGTAACGATCCTCGCCGGCAAGCTCAACGTCGAGCCGATTTACGTTATCAACGGTGACGTTAATCTAAAAACGGGAAACATACTCTTTCTCGGCACCGTCCTGGTAAAAGGGAGCGTTGACGATGGCTTCGATATCAAGGCGGCGGGTAACATCGAAGTCATGGGTAGCGTTGGACGGTCGAACCTCGATGCCGAGGGAGATATCATCGTCCACCAAGGAATCGCCGGCAAGAACGGAGCTCTGGTTCGGTGTGGAAGAAACCTCTGGTCGAAGTTTATCGAGAACTGCAAGGTGGAATCCGGCGACCTGGTGGTTGTGAGCGACGGAATCATAAACTCCGAGGTCTTTTCTAATCGCAAAGTTATCTGTAAGGGCAAGCGGGCGAGTATCGTCGGCGGGAATACCCGGGCGGCGGAAGAGGTCAACGCGAAAACCCTCGGCTCCGTCGCCGGTGCCGAAACTCTCGTCGCGGTTGGCTACGATCCCAAGACCAAAGCGAAGCTCGGGGCCCTCCAAGAAAAGCAGGAGAGCCTTCGAGAGGAGCTCGACGACGTAAACCGCAATCTCGGGAGCCTCGAGAACGTTCTAAAGATGAAGAAGAAGCTCTCGGAAGAGAAGATGGAGTATTTCCAAGAGCTTCAAAGCCGAAAGAAGACCATTCAGGAAGAGCTCGTCGAAGCCGCAAACGAGACCGAAGAGCTCAACAGCTACCTCCAGGAGCTGTCGGTAACCGGTAAGATCTCGGCGTCGAACCAGGTGTATCCCGGGACCAAGATATATATAAAGGATGCCTTCCTCGAGGTGCGGAACGAGTTTAAAGCTGTTACCTTTGTAAGCCAGGCAAACACGGTAAAGGTTACCAAGTACGAAGAGTCCCAGGAGGACATAAGCGTACAGCGAAGCTAGCTATGTCGATTCAACCGATTGACGTTCAAACCCTACTGCTACGACTCAGTCAGGTTGGGCAGGAACAGTCGGCGGAACGTAACGCCATCGTCCAGGGTCAGGCGGTGACCGGCAGCGAGATCGCGGAAAAGAGCCGGGAGCAGGAACGGCGTCTCGACGAGCCGTCGACTATCGAAGAAGGCCCCGAAAAGGTAAAAGATCAAGAAGGTCAAAGCCAGAACCTCGCCGAGGAGAAGGAGAGAGAACGGGAGCCCGAGGAACAGTCCAAGGGACAGGAAGAGGAAGACCGGGATCTGTTCCGAGACCCCGACCTCGGTCAAAACGTCGACATTTCGGGATAGCGATTTATGTCTCTCGCCATCTCTCTCGCCGTCAATATTATTGTCGTGGCCGCTATTTTTGTCTTCCTTACCCGACGTCTGGTCCGGAAGCTCTCTCCCGAAGAGAGCATCGGCGAGCTGCAGCGGGAGGTTGGGGGGATCGTAACCGAGATGAACCAGGCGGCGGAGCGCAACATCACCATTCTCGAGGACAAAATCGAAGAGCTACGAGAAATTGAGCAGCGGATCGACCGTAAAATTACCCTTCTTAACCGGGAGGCCGAAAAGGAGAGTGAGAGCGCCACGACGTATCGCGAGATCGTTCGGGAGGCCCAGAGGCAGCAGCGCACTAAGCCCCCGGAAGCGGTTACGCAGGACTCTACGGAGGGCACTCGGCTCGACGATCGTCCGATTCGAGACCGAGTCCTCGACTTGCACCGAAAGGGCATCTCGCCCAATATTATCGCGACGCGGGTAGGATCTACGGTGGGAGAGGTGGAGCTGATTATCGGATTGAGTGGAGGGGGACGATAGCATGCCCCGGACCGTCGGGATAGACCTCGGCACGACGAATTCCGCGATAGCTTTTATGGAGGGGCCGGAACCGCGTCTGATCCCCAATAATCGTGGAAACCGCATCACGCCCTCGGTTGTCGCATTCGGCGAAGAGGTTCTCGTCGGGGAATCGGCCAAGAACCAGGCAATCGTCAACGCCGAACGAACCGTGCAGCACGTAAAGCGTCGAATCGGCTCTCCGGATCCGATCGAGATCGACGGACGGCGCTACACGGCCGAGGAAATAAGCTCCTACATACTCAGAAAGCTCAAGACCGACGCGGAGGCGTTTCTCGGAGAGAGCGTATCCCAAGCGGTAATAACAGTGCCGGCCCATTTCGGCGAGGCGCAGCGCTCCGCGACCAAGGAAGCGGGGCGCCTCGCCGGGTTGGATGTCCGACGCATCGTAAACGAACCGACTGCGGCGGCGTTGGCCTACGCCGCCCGGGCCGCCCGTCGGGAGAACATTCTTGTCTACGACCTCGGCGGAGGCACCTTCGATGTTACCTGCTTGGTCAAGGACGGTCTCGATTACACGGTGGTCTCGACCACCGGGGACGGCCACCTCGGCGGAGTAGATTTCGACACTCTGCTGACGCAGCTGGTTCTCAAGGCCTTCGAAGAGGAGCTCGAAGGGGGGCTCGGATCGGACCCTATCCTTCTGCAGCAACTCGACAACCTGGTAGAAGCCGCGAAAATCGAGCTCTCGAGTAGCGACGTGGCAACGATCGCCATGCCTTTTATCTCCGGGCGCGGGAGACCGGTTCACCTCAGTCGTCGCGTCCTTCGGGACGAGCTGAACGACCTCATCGAGTCCCGGGTCGAGCACACCATTGAGCTGACCCGGCAAGCCCTCTCGGAATCCGGTTTCGGGGCCCAAGGAGTCGACCGGGTGGTCTTTGCCGGCGGGTCGACCCGGATACCACTGGTTCGGAACCGTCTCTTGGAGGAGTTGGGCCTCCGGGAGGTTCCCCAGATTAATCCCGACGAGGTGGTCGCCCTAGGTGCCGCGGTGCAGGCAAGCCTTTTGGATGCCGGGACTCCGTACCGTCTTCACGACGTAACCGGCTATGCCCTGGGAGTCGAGATAGAGGACGACGTTTCCGTGGAGGTTATTCCCAGAAACGCAGCGCTTCCGGCGAAAGGCAAGCGCACCTTTACCACCGTCAGCGATTCCCAAACCTCGGTGGAGATTAACGTCCTCCAGGGTGAGTCGGAACAGGCATCGGAAAACAGTTCCCTCGGCCGGTTTCTTCTTTCGGGAATTCAGGAAGGTAAGAAGGGAAAGCCCAGGATAGAGGTTACCTTTAGCGTCGACGTGGACGGTATCGCCCATATCTCGGCGGAAGACACGCAGACGAAGGCGCGCCACGCAATCGTCGTTACGCCCCTAGATCAAGGAACCGCGGGTTCTCGGGAAACGCAGGTGCTCTCGCTTGCCCGGAGATTGGAGACTCTCCTGGCACAAGGTGGAGCCGTAGTCGATCCGGATCTTCGGGAAGAGTCGCAAGAGATGATCGTTCTGGCTCGGAAGGCCGTTGAGTCGGCGCAGGAAAAGAAGCTTCCGGAATGCAAGCTCGCGTTGGAAACACTTATCGGCGAGGTAAACCTTACGGTGCCGCCGTCGGAGATGCGCCGTGCGTGACCCCTGCGACGTTCTTTGCATCCCCCGGGACGCCGACGAGGAGACCATCCGCCGGGCGTACCGACGCCTCGTAAAGGTCTACCACCCCGACCTGTCCCGGGACGAGAAGCAGGCGGCGAAGAACAGCCGTCTTCTCGAAGAGGTAATGGACGCCTACCAACGGCTTCTCACCCGGCATCCTCGGAGCTCGGTGCGCCCGACCGCGCCTCCCCGAGGAGCCTCTAAAGCTTCGAACCGGGGAACCAGGCGTCCTCAGGTCGATCCGGAGCGGTGGGCACGTTACGGCGAGCTGTTGATATCGGGAAAAGACCCGAGTATTAGGGCCCTGGCCGCCAAGACCCTCGGCGACATGGGGCGACGAGCCGCCTTCGGGTACCTTCGGCAAGCTTTTAGGGACTCCGACGACCGGGTCGTCTGCGAGGCGGTACGCGCGGTGGGCAGAATTGGCGTCCGGCAGGCCCGGAACGAGCTTCTCGCCCTCTTCCCACTGCGCTCGGTCGCCGTAAAGCACGCTATTCTCGACTGCATCGAAGAAATCGGGGCTCTCGAAGACTACGGAACGCTGTTTCAGCTTGCCTTGAGGGACCGGAACGAAAGCCTTCGGGCCCGGGGGCTCCATCTCTTGGCTCGTTATCAGAAGGTGCGTGGATATGCCGGCAAACCCTCGTAGCCTCTCCCGGGTCTTTCTTCAGGACGCAAAGCTCTACCTGACGAGTCTCTGGGAGTATGCCGAGACCCTTGCCGAGGCGGCGGCCACCTGGGATTCGACAAATAGCGCGTTTCGCAGCAGCCATTCCCTCAAGTCCGAAGCGGCATTTTTGGGCCACGAAGAGGTGGCTAGGCTTGCCGCTGCCGTCGAGTCGATTCTGGGGCGGGTAAAGGGTGAGCTTCCGGAGGTCTCCGCCTCGTCGAGGCAGACTCTCGCCGAGACCCTGGGAAAACTGCAAAAGGCTTTCGACTCGATCGGTCCTCCGGTGGAGGAGGGTTCCTTCGGCCGTCGGGCGAACGATCGCCCCACCGCAGCCCTCGAGCTCGGGAGCTTTGAGCGACAGCTTATACGGGAGGCTCATGGCCGAGGCGAAGTTATTTATCGATTCCGGTGTCGGATCGAAGAAGAGGCAGAGATGGAGCAGGCCCGACGCTTTCTGCTCATCAGCAACTTGGAGCAGAAGACGAGCTTAATCGACTTTGCCCCGGCCCTGGACAAGCCGGCGCACCCGGAGGGACTCTTCGAGGGAATTCTTTCCTCCTCCGCCGGGTTGACGGCGATCGAGGAGAGCACGTCGATCGCGGGTATCCGGGATGTCTCTATCGAAGAGCTCCCCGTGGAGAGCCTTCTTGAGGCGACACCGGAAAGCGACTTGGTTGCCCAGTTGGCAACCGGGCAACCGTCCTTATCGGTTTCGATTCCGAGCCGGCGCTACGAGGAGCTCTTAATGTTTTCGTCGGAGCTGACCCGCCTTCTCAAGGCATCAGGTTCCGACCCACATCTGACACTGGTGCGAAAAGTCGCCTCCATTATCGAAGAGTATCTGTTGCAATCCTCCGAGACGCCGGCGAGAATGCTCTTCGACATCCTTCGACCCCGGATCAAAGGATTCGCGGAGGGGCTTTCCCGTTCCGTTCGTTTGGAAACCCGGGGGGACGGCACCGCTGTCTTTGTGACCACGGCCTACGCCCTCGTCGACAGTCTGATTCAGCTGGTGCACAACGCCGTGCTTCATGGTATCGAAGAGCCGGAGAATCGGAAGCGTATCGGTAAGAACCCGGAGGGGCGGGTCTTGGTTTCCTGCCGGCGTCTCGAAGACCAGATCCTTTTCGAAGTGGAAGACGATGGACGTGGCATGAGTGCGGAAACCCTGGAATCGAGGTATCGAGAGCTTTTCGATCGCCGGGCCCCGGACAAGCTCTTGGAAATTGTCTCGGAGACCGGCTTCTCTACCCGTACCCGGGAACCGGGTGCCGACACCGGGGGAATCGGCCTCGACGGTGTCCGGTACACCGTCGAGCGTCTGTTCGGGGGAGAGCTTACCGTTCGATCGGAACCGGGGAAGGGGACAACCTTCGGCATCTCGATACCCGCGAACCGAAAGCTTGTAAGCGTCGTAATTGCCCGGTCCGGAGAAACGCACTTCGCGGTTCCCGCCGCCCTCGTAATCGATGCGTTGGCAATTCAGAAACGGTTAATTAGTAGGGATCGTCGGGGCCATCGATACATTCGTTACGACGGCCGGAACATACGGCTCTACCGGATCGAAGAAGGTCAGTCCCTCGACGACGCCGCCTTGGGACGGCAGTTCGCGATCCTCGTCCGCCTCGGGCGCACCCGAAGCGCGATTCTGGTGGACGAGCTCGTCTCCAACGAGCTCGCCCTTATCGACGAATCCCACCGGAGCCACGTCTTTTCTCAGAGGGCCGGAGAGTACGTTCAGTTTTTCGTTCCCCTGCAGCTGCTCTGAGGAGAACCATAAAAAAAAGACGGTATGCCTGGACGTCCGCGCATACCGTCTTAATCATTTCGAGCAAGTTGCTCTACTTAAGATGTTCGGCTCTCCCCGGCATAAACTTTAGCGGCGCTTTCGAGGGCAACTCGGTGATACCGCACCGAATCGAGAAGGCTTTCGTAGAGCCGAAGGGCTCGGGCCTGAGCCTCTTTCGGTGCCTCCGGCGACTCCCCGAGGGCGATCACCGATTGAGCCTCGTCGAGGGCCAGAAAGGCAACGATCTCCCGGTTCGGGTTTTCGAGAATACGGCGGTCGATCTCGTCGAGCTCCCGGGACACAGACGGGGATAGTACACCATTCGACGGCGCTTCCTTCAGCATCGAAACCGTCCGCGAAAGGTCGGTATCGATGCGTTCCAACTCTCCGAGAAGCGCCTTTAGACCTTTCTGAAGCCGCCCCGGCAGTCCTCGCCCCGGCTTTCGCCGTCGAAGCAGGGAGCGAACCACCCGATCGATCGCCGGGCGACGTTCTACGAGGGTGCGGAACTCCTCGGAAGTTCGGTAGGGTATACCCTCGATGGCGACCCCACCGGCGGACAGATTGACGGTTTCGGTTTCGGGATAGATCTGCGCTTGGTTCTCGAACCACCACCGATAGAGCTGCATCCTCCGGTCGGTCGTCACTAACGATCCGTCGTTTGCCCGCACCGGGAAGGGGCCGCCGTCCCGAAGGTAGGCAAAGGCGCGTTGCTCCCCGGGAAGGAGCCGAGTAGAGAGGGTGTGGGCCCGTTCCTCGAAGAAGCTACCATGACAGTGGGTTCTGCGATGTGGAAAACCAAGATCCATGCCGCCGAGGAGGATCGGACTGCATCCGAGTACCCGCGCCAGGTCCCAGGCCGTCGTCGTCACCGAGCCTCCGGCGCCGAGTTTGCCGAAACCGCCGAGAAAGCGTTCGACGTACTCTCCGAGGGGGAACAAGGAGCTGGAAAGAAGCGGCGTCGAGGAAAAAGCTCGGAATACTCGGGGATGGGTCGAGGATTCGGAGACGAGGATCGTCCGGTCGAACCGAAGCCGGTCGAGGTGGCGGCTGTTCCAATATTGGGGATCGACGACGACCGCTATGTCGGGATCGATTCCGAGGGACCTTATCCGGGGGAGCGCTGTGTCGACGGCGATAACGACGCAGCGTCGAGAGAGCTCCCCCAGGAGCGGGAGAACCTCATCCAGCGACGGCCCCGCTGCAAGTACCAGGGCTGGTACCCCGGCGAAGGCTCCGTAGGCTGTCTCGACCCCCAGGGCCCTACCGATTTCGGGAAGGTTGGCTATAAGGTTGCGAACCCATCGTCGCCCGAAACGTCGAAGGGTGTTTAGGTTGATCGTTCGCCGTTCGAGGTAGGCGGCCACCGCTCGGTCGATCGACGCGAAATAGTCGTCGTCTCTGGTTATCCCCAAGAGCGGTACGGTGTGTATCGACATGTGCTCGTAGGGTCCGAGAAGCATTGCCATTTCGCCGACCTTCGGTGCAAGCAAAAACTGCACCCGGGCTTCGGTAAGCAAGAGCGAAAGATCCCGGAGCTCCAGGGCCCGGCGAAAGCGCTCGACACTCTTTAATACGACCAAGACCTGCGCGTCGGGAAAGCGCTCGAGGAGGGCTTCGCAGTGGTAGCCGAGCCCAAAGCCGAGGACAACGAAGCAGGAGGCGGGATCCCTGTGCTCAGCGAGGCGGCGAGCTTCCGCCGAAGGATCCCGGCGGCTGTGGATGTGGCGGCCTTGGTAGCGCAGGGTCGGCAGACCCACGCTGGTGTCTTCGCAGACGAGCTCGGGGTCCGGCTTGGATTCGGAGAGCAAGACTGCGAGCCCCGGCCGGCCCTTTGAGAGGAGCTCAATATTCTTCGAAAGGAGGTCCATGGTCGCCAAGGACCTACTGAAGCTCGACGGTAATGGTCATGCCCCGGCGAAGGGGTGTTCCCGCCGGCGGGGTCTGCTCGACGACCCAGCCGCTCCCGTTGATTACCACCTCGAGACCGTCGGCGTCGATCAAGGGCAGAAGCGACCGTTTGGGGAGGCCCCGGAGGTCCGGCACCGTCCGGGAGAACTCGGGTAACGACGGTAGCGTCGCAGCGATGCGACCGTCGTGCCGAGCGACCTCCTCACCCTGTCTGGGAATACCGCGGTAGGTTACCAGAAAATCCGCGACATCCCGTACCAGAGGAACGGCGATCCGGCCACCGAAGATACTCTCCCCCCGGGGGTGGACGATAACCGCGTATACGATCAGCTGAGGGTTATCCGTCGGAAAAATGGCGAGGCAGGAGGCGACGAATTTTTCGGTTGAGTAGGTTCCAATTTCCGGGTCGTAGACTTCGGCGGTACCCGTTTTGGCCGAAACTCTCACCCCCTCGACCTGCAGGCGTCGGGCGGTCCCATCGGGCGCGGTGGCGGATTCCATCAGTTGCAACATAAGCGAGGCGGTGGAGGGTGAGAGGACTTCGCGAACCGGCTCCCGGTCAAAGAACTCGATGGTTCGACCCTCGGGGGACACGATCTTCCGCACGATTCGAGGCCGAAGAAGGACGCCGTTATTGGCGAAGGTCGTAGCGGCACTCACCATCTGGATAGCGGTAACTCCTATCTCCTGACCGATTGCAATCGTCTGCTGACTTCGCCCGGACCAGGCGGCGGGGCGCCGGAGAAGGGCCCGCTCCTCGCCGTTAAGGGTTATTCCCGTCCGGTCTCCGAAGCCGAAGTCTTTAAGGACCCGGTAAAAGGAGTCAGGTGTTACGGTTTCCGACGCGAAGGCGGCGCCTACGTTGCTCGAGTACTTTATGATGCCTTCGGCGTTGATCCGGCCGTAGTCGCCGAGATCGGTAATCCGAAAGCCGGCGGTCTGATTTCGATAGCTTCCAGAGGTGTCGAAATAGTCCGAGAGCCCGATGCCACCGAGCTCGAGGAAAGCGGCCAAAGAGAAAACCTTAAAAACGGACCCGGGTTCGTAGATCATCGAGACCGCTTGGTTGCGCCTCTGGTTCTCCGGATAGTCGGCGAAGCTGTTCGGGTCGAAGTGGGGAAGCGAGACCATCGAGACCAGCTCGCCGTTTCTGGCGTCCATCGCAACTATCATGACCGAGTCGGCATTGTGGGTTTCCAAGGCTTCTTGGGCCATGCTTTCCAGGGTGAACTGGACGTTCGTATCGATGGTCAAGAAAACCTGATTGCCGAAAATCATCGTGCTTCCGTCGGAGGTCGGTGACGGCGAGAGTAAGGCGTCGAGGGTGTATTCGATGCCCCCGAGGCCCCGGTTGTCTACCCCCACGTAGCCGACTATCGTTGACGCAACCTCGCCTTCGGGGTAGGTACGACCAAGGTCCGGCCGGAGAAGAATGCCCGGGAGGTTGCCGGAGTCGAGGCGTTCTTGGATTTCTCGGCTTTGGGTCGGGGTGATAGTCCTTTGCAGAATGACGAATCCCTGCCGACTTGTCAGTCGGTCGAGAAGATCGGTCTCGGAGACCTTCAGTATGTCGGAGAGGAGGGCTGCCGTAGCCACGGGGTCTTCGACGTCGGGAGTCCAGGCGGTAACCGTGTCCAGCTCGGTGTGAATAGCCAAAACCCGGCCCTCGCGATCGAGGATCGGACCCCGCTCGACCCGGGGCACGGTGACCTCCCGGGGCCCCGACGATGTGTCGGTTCCGAGCATAATCCCGGCGTACTGGCCGACGATTACCACGACTGCGCCGAGAAGGAACACAGACACAGCGACCAGGCGCCTCCGGTAGATCGAGCTTCCCCTCACCGTACTACCCGCCCTAAAAGATGGTGGTGCGAAACGGGGCCGTAGTGCCGGGAGTCCAATGAGAACCCAGGGTTGTCGCCGACGACAAAGAAACTGCCGGGAGGAACGCGACGGTAGTCTTCGAGACTCGGCGTCGAGTCGCCGTCGAGGGGATACGCCGTACCGGCAACGTAGATGTTTCGATGAGCGACGATCAACCTATCTCCCGGGAGCCCGATGCACCTCTTGACGACCGGGTTGCCGTCGATCGGGTTCTCAATCAATACAATATCACCCCTACCTGGCTCTCTCCACCGGAAAAGATAGTCTTCTCCTCTCCAGGGCCGGACCCCATAAGCGCCACGGAAGACCAGGACTCGGTCGCCGGACGCCATCGTCGGTTCCATCGAGGTACCGGCGATCGAGACCATATCGAAGGCGGCGACCAGGGCCAAAGCAAGAACGAGAGGGACTGCGACCGCGCGAAGTACGGCAAAATCGCTTGGTGGTCTCGGCATGGATCTCATTCCCAGGCTATTATACAACGTTCGATTCGTGTCGATATAGACACTAGCATGGCGGAGATGATCCTGCAGCAACAGTCAGTGCGAAAACGCCGGCGTCGCGCTCCCTCTTCCCAGGGCAGGAAGCGGTCGACGGCAGCTTCTTCGGCTTCTCGGCTTCTCGGTACTCAATCTATCGGTACTCCATTTATGCGTCGGAGCTCTCGAAAACGTTCCTGGTGGGCGCCTCGCATTGCCCAGGCCTCAACCTTTCTCCTGCCTTTTCGGTCCTCTGTTTCTAAGATTTCCGCGGTGAGCCGACTCTACCATCCTCAGGATACGAGCGTGCTCCTGGCCGCGGTAGTCGTGCTTCTTCTTGCCGCTCGAGGCATGGCTCCCGCTGGAGTCTTCTACGATATGGCGACGAGTCCCGGGAGTGTGGCCCTACCGATGGGTGGCGGATCCTCGGTGCTCTTAGAGCGAATACGCCCGGCGAAAGAGTATTCGGCACCGGAGGAGGACGCCCCGGTCTCGGCTCAACAGTTTCAGAAGCTTGCGGTGGAAGAGTACACCCTTGTCGAAGGAGATACGCTTCTCGGTCTCGCCCTCGAGCACGACCTCCGGATGGATACCCTCGTTAGCTTCAACCAGATCGACGACGTCCGGCGCATGCGGGTCGGCGACCGCTACCGCATTCCAAACCGAGACGGTCTTTTGTACACCGTTCGGGGAGGCGACAGCCTCCTCTCTATCGCCGACGCCCACGGAACCGAGACCAACGCGATACTCGACGCGAACGACATGATCAGCTCCGAAATCTCCGCCGGCGAGGTTATCTTCGTCCCGAACGCCCGGATGAACGAGACAGACCTCAAGCTGATTCTCGGGGAGCTCTTCGCCTACCCGGTCCGGGCGCGTTTTACCTCCGGATTCGGTATGCGGAACGATCCGTTTACCGGGGTTCGGCGGTTTCACAATGGAATAGACTTAGCAGGTCGTCCCGGGACGCCGATTCGCGCGGCGATGGCCGGGCGGGTCGTCCACATCGAAACCCAAATCGGAAACTACGGGCGCTTCGTAATACTCCGGCACGACGGCGGTTTCCAGACCCTCTACGCCCACCTCGACGGATTCTCGGTTCGGGTAGGACAGTACGTCTCCCAGGGTGGGCAAATCGGAACTATGGGGAATACCGGCCGGAGCACCGGCCCCCACCTCCACTTTTCGGTCATAAAGAACGGATCCTTTGTGGACCCTCTCGAGTATTTGCACTAAGATGCAAGCATTACGAAAAAGAGATAGAGATCTACGCGGTTGTAACCGCGATTGTTCCTGAAGAGGGAAACCATGCGCAGGATAGCGATTGTAGTTGTGTGTCTCTTGGCGCTCTTTACTCTGATTAGCAATTACACCGGAGAAGACTCGGCGGTTACCGAAGTCGCTCCGACCAAAGAAGCAGTCAACTAGACTAACGAAACCCTAGCGACCGTGACAGTGCTTGTACTTCTTTCCGCTCCCGCAGGGGCAGGGGTCGTTGCGTCCGACTTTCGGAATTCCCCGTCGAACCGTAGCGGCCTGTCCCCCCCCCGGTGCCGGACCTGCTCCCCGGCTTCTGTCTCCTTCTGGAGATAACACCGCGGCAGCCGCCCCTCCGGCGGGCCGTTGCTGAGCCCCGGAAGTCGCCCCGCCGCCGAATACCTGAATCTGCCGATGCCGCGCTACCGCGCCGGCGACCGGGGCGGAGTATTGTTGCGATTCGCGAAACCCCTCCGCCCGAACCGCAAAGAGCTTTCGGGCAACGGCGACCCGAATATCGTGGAGGAGGTCGTCGAAAATCTGAAACCCCTCCAACTTGTACTCCAGAAGAGGATTCTTCTGAGCGTAGCTTCTCAAGTAGACCGCTTCCCTGAGCGCCTCGAGGTTTTCGAGGTGGTCCTGCCATTTGCTGTCGATGTTCCGGATGTACTCGTACCGCAGCGAAAGGTTCAGGCGATCGTTTCCGGCGACCTCCTGCTTCTCTTCGAGGTCCTCTTGAATAAGCTCCCAGAGACGTGCCCGTAAGGCCGCCGCCGAGAGCGTCTCGAGCTCCGCCGGGTCGATGGTCGGGGAAAAGAGGAGCCGCTCCCGAAGGGTGTCGAGGAGAAAAGCCACCGTGGCTCCACCGGCCTGGGAGCCCGGAGAAATCTCGTCCATGGCTTCGTCGAGGACATCCTCGGCGGTTCTGAGAACCCTTTCGAGAACCTTCGGGTCCTGGAGAATCTCGTCCCGCTGCTTGTAGATAACCTTTCGTTGCTCGTTAAGGACGTCGTCGTACTCGAGGAGATGTTTTCTTATCTCGAAGTTGCGCTCCTCGACCCTGGACTGTGCCTTCTCGATACTCCGATTTATGAGGGAATGGTTCAGCGGCTCCCCCTCCGGGAGTCCCCGAGCCATCAGCGACTTTAGGTTGATCGACCCTCGACCGAACAGACGCATCAAGTCGTCGTCCATCGAGAGGAAGAAACGGCTCAGTCCCGGGTCGCCCTGGCGACCCGAGCGCCCCCGGAGCTGATTGTCGATTCGCCGGGACTCGTGGCGCTCGGTTCCGAGGACGTAGAGGCCTCCGAGTGACTGTACCTCTTCGTACTGCTTCCGCCATTTTTCGATCTCTTCGGCGACGGCGGAAAGATATTCTACCTGGGGCGCGTCGGTACCGACCCGTCTCCGGGCTCGGTAGTCTGGATTGCCCCCAAGCTTAATGTCGGTACCTCGGCCTGCCATGTTCGTCGCGATCGTAACCGACCCCTTCGCTCCGGCTTCGGCAATAATCAGCGCTTCCCGGGCGTGGTTTTTGGCGTTCAGAACCTCGTGAGGGACCCCCCGTCCGGTCAAGAGCTTCGAGAGCTTTTCCGACCGATCGATGGAGACCGTTCCGACGAGGGTCGGCTGCCCTTTTTTCTGCGCCTCGGCAATTTCGTCGCAGATGGCTCGGTACTTGTCGTCTTCGCTTAGATAGATTAGGTCGTCCTCGTCTGCCCGGACCACCGGCCTATTGGTCGGGACCACCACGACGTCGAGGCCGTAGATTTTACCGAACTCCTTGGCTTCCGTCGCCGCCGTTCCGGTCATTCCCGAAACCTTGTCGTACATGCGAAAGAAGTTCTGGAAGGTGATGGTGGCGAGGGTTCGGTTGCGCTCGGCGGGACGGATTCCCTCTTTGGCTTCGATAGCCTGATGGAGCCCGTCGGAGTAGCGCCGCCCGTGGAGGATGCGACCGGTAAACTCGTCGACGATCTGCACCTGACCCTCTTTGACGACGTACTGCGTGTCCAGATGGAAGAGCCGATGCGCCCGAAGCGCCTGGGTAACGTGGTGGATGTATTCGAAGTTCTCCTCGTCGAAGAGGGACCCTGATATAATCTTGCGCCGTTGGAGGATTTCCTCCATGTGGTTCAGGCCCTCGTCGGTAAAGGTTACCCGTTTGGATTTCTCGTCTATCTTGTAGTCGCCCGTCGGAAACTCGGGATAGTCGTCGGTCTCCGGGTCCTTCGCGCACTCGGTCAGCTCACCGACGACTCGGTTGACTTCGGCGTATTTGCGGACATCATCCTGCGCTGCTCCGGAAATGATCAGAGGAGTTCGCGCTTCGTCGATTAGGATCGAATCGATCTCGTCGATAATGCAGAAATGATGGCCCCGTTGGGTCTTTAGGGAGAGATCGAGGCGCATGTTGTCACGAAGGTAGTCGAAGCCGAATTCGTTGTTGGTTCCGTAGGTAATATCTCGGGCGTAAATCTCTTTGCGGTTTTCGGTGTCCATGCTGGAGACGATGGCCCCAACCGTCAGGCCGAGGTAGCGAAAGACCGGACCCATCCAACTCGCGTCTCGTTCGGCAAGGTAGTCGTTGACCGTAACGATGTGGACCCCTTCGCCTTTGAGGGCGTTGAGGTAGGCCGCAGTTACCGAGGATAGGGTCTTTCCTTCCCCGGTCTTCATTTCCATTATCTTGCCTTGATGGAGGACAATGCCCCCCATCAACTGAACGTCGTAGAGACGCTCACCGAGAACCCTCCGGGCTGCCTCCCGGGCGAGGGCGTACGCTTCCGGGAGGATACCGTCGAGGGTGGTTCCACCGGCAACCGTTTGCTTGAGGCGCTGCGTCTCCGTAAGAAAATCCTCCGGAGCGAGCCCCATGGCCCAAGGTTCTTTATCGTTTATCTCCCGGACGACGGGGACGAGCATCTTTAGGTCGCCTTGATGCTTCGAGCCGGCGAGGGCGTTCATCAGTTTGGAGATCACATAAAGAATGTAGCTTTGCCGCGGCGGTGGGTCAAGATTGACAGCTCCCCCGGCGGTAGCTACCATACCCCAATGCGGCGCTCACTCCTCCGACTTGCCGGCATCGTCTGTGCCGCCTTGTTTCTCGGGGCCTGCGGACCCCGAGAGATTCGTTACCTCGAACAACAGGAGCTCTTTTCACTCTCCCTGGGAAGGAGCGAGGACCAGCTCGATCTCTTCCAGGTCGACTCGGCCGGGCAGGCGCGGCGGACACAAGTGTTCATGCGCCGGGGACTGGTCTACCTGGCCGATGGAAGCGCCAACAAGATTATGGAGTTCAACTCCTACGGCGACATCCTCTCTCTCGTCTACAACCCGGAGGAAAATCCACGGCCGGTACTCCTACGGTCGAACCCCGAGGGCGGTGCCGTCGCCAACCGCCGGGCGGTAAGCTACAACTTTACCGAGGTAGGAGAGATAGCCGTCACGTCCGACAGCTGGCTTCTCGTAGAGGACCGCCTTGCGGAGGAGCGAGCGCTTTTCGACGAAGACCTCGGAGTCGCGCTCAACCGTATCGTGCTTCGTTTCGGTGCCGACGGTCGTCTGGTGGACTACCTTGGACAGGAGGGAGTCGGCGGCACTCCTTTCCCCTTCGTGTCACGTCTGACGGTCACCAATCGGGACGAGGCGGTCATCGTCAGCCGTACCTTACGGAACTGGCTCGTTTTCTGGTACGACAAGAGGGGGAACCTCCTCTATCGAGCGGATATCGATTTGAATCGACTTCCGGTTCCGGAGGAAAGCGGGGAGGCCATTCCGCTGCTGGAAACGATAATTCCGGACCGAGAGGAGGCCCGCCTCTACCTGAAGATCGACTACTATCAGGAATCGGTGGACGCCGGAACCGGAAGCTCCTACGGTATCGAGAGTACCGCCTCTCGAATCTACTGGCTCGACCTAAACGAAGGCATCTATTCGGGCTTCGTCGAAATACCAGAGAACGTAAAGGCCGTTCCCGGACCTACCATCTTCGACCGTACCGAGCAGCGCTTTCTCTACGAGTTTATCGGTACCGCACCCGGCGAGCACCTCTATCTCTTGAGTCGGGAGGATCAAAATCAGACTCAATTGCTGGTAATGCACACCTCGGGGCGAGTGGTCCGGCGGCGATACCTGAGCTTGGACGAACAGGATATCGTCTACCGGGATTATCACGTCTCTCCCCAGGGTGTACTGACCGGGCTTCTCGGGTTCAACGACCACGCGAAGGTTGTCTGGTGGCGAAGCGATCGCTTTATCGATGCTCCGGCGGAATAGCGGCGGAATTATCGAGGAGGAACCTCCCGTGAACAGAGTGGTAAGTGCGGAAGAGATGTCTCGCATAGACTCCTTGGCTCAGTCCCGGTACGGAATCCCGGACACTGTACTCATGGAGAACGCCGGACAACTTGCCTGGAGAACGCTGGATAGGACCCTCGGTCGGGCCGAGAGTCGCCGTATTGTCTTTCTCGCCGGGCCGGGTAACAACGGCGGGGATGCCCTCGTGATGGCCCGGGCCTGCCACTTGGAGGGGGTTCACCGTCCACGAATCGTGTTTACCAGGGAGCCTGAGAAGGGGCTCGCCAAGCTTCACCTCGATATTTGCCGTAAACTCGGCGTTCCGGCGGAGCCCTGGGGGTCTGCTCCGGCGGAGTGGCTCGAAGAAGCGGATTGCATCGTAGACGGTCTTTTGGGCACGGGAATAAAGGGGCCTGGAAGGGACCCTCTTGGGCAGATCGCCGAAGAGGTGGCCAAAGCCCCAAAGAAGCCGCTGGTGGCCGCTGTGGACGTTCCTAGCGGCCTCTGGGACGGCTACCGAGCCGGGCAACCTATCGTGACAGCCGTTTTGACCCTTACCCTCGGGCTCCCGAAGCGAAGTCTCTATCTCCCCTCCGCCCGGCGCCACGCCGGTCAGATCGTCCCGATCGACATCGGCTTTCCCCGGGATCTCATTGGCGACCCGGCGCTCCCGGGGCTTCTCCTCGACGACGATAGTATTGCTCGCTTCGTCCCCCCTCTCGACGCGGAAGACTACAAGCACCGCCGTGGAGTCGTGGCGGTCTTCGCCGGTGCACCGGGCACCCTCGGCGCGGGGCTCTTGACCGCGACGGCTGTCGGACGAAGCGGTGCCGGTCTCGTGCGGCTCTACGTCGACCCGGAGCTCTACGACTCGGCAGCCGGCGCCTGCCGCTCGATCATGGTCGGAGCAACGGACCCGAAAAGTCCGCCTAGTCTCGAACCCTTCGACGCCTACGTCGCTGGGCCGGGGTGGGGCGACGACCCGCTTCGGCTTCCTCTCCTCGAAGCGTGTATCCACTCCGGCCTTCCCGGCGTTCTCGACGCCGGAGCCCTGGCTCTCCTGCCGCCGGGGTACCGCTCGGAAGAGGCACACACGGTACTTACCCCTCATCCCGGGGAGTTCACCCGGATGACGGCGATCCCCCGGGAGGAGCTCCTCGAGAATCCCCTTCCGGCGATGTTGGATGTGGCCTCCGACCGGAGATGCGTGGTTATCCTCAAGAGCCACGTTTCCTACGTCGCCGGTCCCGACGGGCGCTACGCAGTCTACGACGGGGTCAACGGTGCTCTTGGTACCGGGGGCACCGGCGATATTTTAGCCGGCGTTGTCGGGGCCTTCCTCGGCCGAGGTGTCCCCGCCTTCGAAGCGGCGTCCGCGGCGGTGGCCCTCCACGGGTACCTCGGTCGCAGGGTCTTCGGTAAGCGCGGTTGGTTCCTGGCCGAGGACCTGCTGGATGAGTTGTCCGCGGCCCTGGGGGATCTCCTCGGGGTAAAAAACTACTCCCACATCCATGAGAGATGACCAGCCGACGGGAGAAGGATTTCACTACTCCCGGGAAGAGCGTCTGAGCCGGGGCGGAAGGGATCCCGAGGAGACGGGTAGAGGAGGGATCTGGGGTAACAGAACCCTCCTCATTATCTTCCTGGACGTCATCCTTATCTTTATCATATTTGGAGCAGCCAACCTGCTCTTTCCTATCTTCGGCAGTCGGACGACGATCGACGGTAATCTCTTCCGACTGAGGGGCGTCGAGGTGGAGGAGAGCGTGCTTATGACTCTCGTGGTCCTCCGGCAATCCGCCGGTCAGCCGGAACACGCGGGCATTTTTGAAGTGCGGTTCTCCTTAGAAGACGACTCCGGTCACGAGGAAGCGGTCTCCGAGTGGATCTCGGACACTCCCCCTTTTGCTCCGGAGGAGCGCCGGGTCGTCCGCTTCGAGGTGTCGGTCGAGGAGCAGGGGCGCAGGTGGGAAACCGTCGTGGCGACCATCCGGTACGGCGACCGGGAGGTGCGACTGGCGTCGAAAATTATCGGGGAAACCTGACCCGCGTCGGCAACACGGCAACACGGCAACACGGCAACGCGCTCATATTGACCCGGCGTCGGTCCACCACTATCCTCTTAGGTGGGGGTACTCATGTATCAAATTTACCTGCTTTCGATCGTCACAAACATTCTTGCGGGAGCCGTCGCATCCTTCGAAGGTCTCGATGAGAAGCTGCACATCAGCGCGGTATTCAACCGAGAGCTCTTCGATCGGGCGGGGTTTCGCCTCGGCCTTGGGGTCGTTACCGTTGTCGTCGGTTTTCTCAAATTTTTGACCGTTAGCGAAGGCGACGTTCCGGTGGTCGGGGACCTTCTACCCGCCCTCGCCGGGATTTCTCTCGGCATGATCCTGCTTCTTCAGTACTACAAGGGACGATCCGACGTCTCTTCGCCGACGGTGGACAAGGTGGACAACATTCTCGGCAAGAATGCCAACGTCTTCGGAATGGCCGGCGTCGCCGTCGCGGTTATTCACTTTCTCTTTCACCGGGTTCTCTTTCTCTAAGCCAGTTGATCGTTCCCCGAATCGCCGTTGCCGGGGTGTGCCTCCGGGAGGGCAGGGTCCTCGTGGGGAAGCGCTTCGACCGCCCGGGGATTCCCGGGCAGTGGGAGTTTCCCGGCGGAAAAGTGGAGCCCGGAGAGTCTCTCCCGGAGGCCCTCGCCCGAGAGTTCTCCGAAGAGCTCGATTGTCGTATTACCGTAGGTCGCCGACTAGGGGAAACCGACTTCGTAAACAAGGGGCAGCCGTACCGTCTAATCGCCTTCGAGGTTAGTATGTCGGACCCCGCGGAGGCACCCTCGGCTCTCGAGCACGCCGAGATAGGCTGGTTCGATCTCGAGGCGATAGAGAGCCTTTCCCTTATGGCTTCGGATCGGGAGCTGGT
>CAZTRQ010000035.1:0-2058 GCA_964616245.1 uncultured Spirochaetaceae bacterium
TGCGGGCTTACCGCGACATCGACCGCTTCGCCGACGAGATGGAGCGGGTCCTCGGAGAGCCCGGGGAGAACGTAGTCCGGCACCTCTCTTACTGCCGGAAAATCGAGAATATCGCCGGGGAGCTCTTTCTTACCAAGAGCCTCCACGAGGCCTCAACTCTTGCCACCGGGCTTTTCTGGCGCTCCCTCTTGCGGATCGGGGGCATCGACCCCTTCCGGACCATGGCCGGAGCCGGGAGGCGCCACTTTCGAACCGAGAAGGCCCGGCAGCTCTTTAACCGCTACGCCACCTACAACGGCTCGAGCCCCTATCGGACCCCGGCAACCTTAAACATCGTCCCGAGCGTCGAGTACTACGGCGGTGCTTACGCCGTCCGGGGCGGCATCTACGCCATTCCGGAAGCCCTCGACCGTCTCGCCGGAGAGCTCGGGGTCAGACGCTTCTACTCCACGCCGGTCGACCGCATTCTCTCGGGGAACGACCGAGTCATCCGGGGTCTCGAGGTCCACGGGGAGACCCTGCCCTACGACATCGTCGTCTCCGACGCCGACGCCATCGCGACCTACGAGCGGCTCCTACTCGACACCGATGCCCCCGACTACCGCCGCTACCGCCGGCTGGAGCCCTCCTCGAGCGGCCTGGTCCACTACTGGGGCATCTCCCGGGCCTCGCAAGTTCTCGGGCTTCACAATATCTTCTTTAGCGACGACTACCCTCGGGAGTTTGCCGACATCTTCGATTCCCTCGAGGTCCCGCAAGACCCGACCGTCTACGTCAACATCACCTCGAAGATCGATCCCGGAGATGCACCGGAGGGAAGCGAAAACTGGTTTGTCCTTATCAACGCCCCCCACAGCCGGGGGCAAGACTGGGCCCGGGAGGTCCCCCGCGTCCGGGAGGCCATTCTAGGCCGGGTCAGCCGGGCCCTCGGGTTCGACGTTGGGGCCGCTATCGACGTCGAAGAGGTCATGACCCCGGAGGATATCCAAGCCAAGACCGACAGCCACGGCGGGAGCCTCTACGGAATCTCCTCCAACAGCGCCGTCGCCGCCTTCTCCCGGCACCGCAACCGCTCCCGGCGCTACCCGGGGCTCTTCCTCTGCGGCGGAAGCACCCACCCCGGTGGCGGCATGCCGCTGGTCGTTCTCTCCGGACGCATCGTCTCGGAGCTTATCGATCGCCACTACCCGGCACGTTGATTTTGCTTCTCCGTGGGCTACACTCTAGAAGGGAAGAGGAGAATAGAGAATGAAGCGAATTATTGCACTGTTGATGGTTTTGTCCGTTGCTGCCACCGGCGCCTTCGCCCTGGAGCTGACCCTGGGGCTGAAGGGTGGCGTCGGCCACTTCGACGCCTGGGGAAGCGACTATGCGGATCTGTTGGATGAGAACGATCTGGAGCGAGACTTTTCCTTCGGCGGCTCGATCGGCGCCTTCGGCCGCTTCGGCCTGGTACGCCGGTGGTCCCTCCAGCCGGAGATCCTCTTTACCTCCGGGGGGCAAAAGTACAGCGGAAGCTCCGGTTCCGGAGACGACTGGGTCCGGGTTGTGCGCCGGACAATCGAGGTTCCCATCCTCGTCCGGCGGCAGTTCAACCTCGGTCCCCTGGCCCTCGCCGCCTTCGCCGGGCCCAACGTCCAGTTCAAGGTCGGTGATTTCAAGCTCGCCCAGGAAGGGGTCGACGACATAGAGATCACAGACCAGAAATCCATGGCCTTCGGCGCTGACCTCGGAGTCGGGGTGGACTTCCAGATCCTTCGGGGCGTCCTGACGACGGACCTGCGCTACAGCCTCGGTTTGACCCCCTGGGACGACGGCGACGCCGAAGTCAACACCAAGCCGCAGAGCGTCCGGCTCTTCGTCGGATACGGCGTGGCGTTCCTGTAATGGCTACCCAGAAGAAGGCCGCCGGTAAGGCGGCCCCGGCGAAGAAAGCCCCGGCGAAGAAGGCAACACCGGCGAAGAAGGCCCCGGCCGGGAAAAAACCGGCCGCTGCGAAGAAGGCGGCCCCCGGCAAGAAGCCCGCGGCAAAAGAAATTATCGCCCTCATGGACAAGA
>CAZTRQ010000035.1:2158-4215 GCA_964616245.1 uncultured Spirochaetaceae bacterium
GCGGCCCCCGGCAAGAAGCCCGCGGCAAAAGAAATTATCGCCCTCATGGACAAGATGGGCGACGAAGCCCTGGCCATGCTCAAGCGCCAGGCAGAGATTCTAGCCTACGCCCAAGAGGTCGACGCGGCCCGGGGCAAAATGAAAGAGGCAATCGACCGGAGCCAAAACCAGAAGTCGGCGAAGGCGACCGGCGCCAAGAAACCCGCCGAGGTGCCGGCAGATACCTACGTCGACCAGAGCGGTCCGGCGAGCTTCTTTATCGGTGCAAAGGGAGCCCGGATCTTTTTTTCTCGGGAAGAAATGCGCAACCTTACCCGCCTCTCCCACGGAGCGGAAGACGCACTGGCCGGTGCTCGAAGAATATTTACCTGGATGAAGCGCGAAAGACAGGATTTTCTAACCGACACGGGAATATCTCAGCCCGGGGATCGCTCCCTCCAGCGGATTTGGGAGATTATCGTTACGAGCTACAAGGCTTCGTAGTCTCCCCGCTTCTCCCAGAGACGGGCCAGGTAGCCTTCTAACGCGTCCGGAGCGACCGGCTTGACGATTATCTCGTCGAAGCCGGCTCCCATAAACTGAACTTTCTGTTCGTCCAGGGCATAGGCGGTAACGGCGAAGACGGGTAAGCGCTCATTGCCGTCCTCGGCCTCCCGATCCCGAATACGCTTGACAACCTCGACTCCGTCCATATTCGGCATTTGGACGTCTATAAGTGCGAGGTCGAAGGTGCCTTCCCGGTAACGCTCTAGGGCCTCCAGCCCGTCCCGGGCTACGGTAACCTGATGCCCCCCTCGTTCTAGCTGGACCCGCATCGCAAGGAGGTTTATTTCGTTGTCCTCTGCGAGTAGAATTTTCAAACCAGCTCTCAGCTCTAGCGTCATCTGTTTATCCTCGTGCCGGGGCCCGCTTCTTCTATCCATAACAGCGTCTACGGTAAAGGTAAATGTACTCCCGAGACCCGGGGTGCTATCCACAACAATCGCTCCACCCATCATCTCGACAAGTCGTTTGCTGACCGCGAGCCCCACCCCGGCCCCGCCGTATCGCCGGGTATAGCCCTCCTCGACCTGCTCGAAGAACTCGAAAAGCTTTTCCCGGTTCTGCTCCGATATACCGATTCCGGTATCCTTTACCTCAAAGCCGACGGTAACCGCAGCATCCCCCTCCTGGGCGCCCCGGAACACGCGGACGGCCACGCCGCCCTCTTCGGTGTACTTTACCGCGTTGCCTATAAGGTTGGTCAGTACCTGTTGGAGGCGAACCCGGTCGGTCACAATGGTCTCCGGGAGGCCCTCGTCGATTTCGACCGACAGGGAGATGCCTTTCTGCTCTACGTCGGCGGCGAAGAAGGAGCTGACGTGTCTGAGGAGCTCCGGAATGGAGAACGCCTGGGGCATAAGCGTCAGTCGGTCCGCCTCTATGCGGGAGAGATCGAGAATGTCGTCGATCAGCTGCACCAGAGATGAGGATGCCTCCTCGATAAGGCGGTGGTAGGTCTTACGGGTCTCCGGATCGGCTTCCGGAAGGAGCCGAAGGAGTCCGAGGACTCCGTTTATCGGCGTACGGATCTCGTGGCTCATGTTTGCCAGAAAGACGCTCTTTGCTCGGTTTGCCTCTTCGGCCCGTTGCTTGGCTCGAACGAGCTGCGCTTCGTAATGCCTCTCCTTGTCGAGGTCGACGTGGGTAAGAATGGTGCCGATCACCGTGCCCTCGGAATCGACGATGTTGTTTCCCCGCACCAGGACGGCGTGCTCCCGGCCCCTCCGGTCCCGGAGAAGCTGCTCGGTTGCCACCGATCCCTCGCGAAAGAGTCGCTGTGCGTCGGCTTCCGCCTGTTTTCGGTCGATGTAAAGGAATGCTACGTCGCCAACACCCTGGAGCTCCTCGAGGGCATAGCCGGTCAGGTTTTCCATTGCCTGGTTTACGAAAGCGATTTTTCCCCTGCCGTCGGTTATAACGACCGCGTCGCTGGTCTGCTCTATTCCCCGCTTAAAGAGGGTGAGGCTCCGCTCGAGCTCTTTGCTCTCGGTAATGTCCGAAACGACGGTTACGGT
>CAZTRQ010000035.1:4315-15067 GCA_964616245.1 uncultured Spirochaetaceae bacterium
TCCTGCAAGAAAACCGCTTCCCGAATATGCTCTGCAACCTCCCGGAAGCGCTCTTCGCTCTCGTGGAGGGCTCCGAGGATTCTCTGGTGCTCCATCGGGTCGGTATGGGTGGACACCACCCCTCGAAAGACCCCGTCAACCTGAATAGGCGCCATGCTTACGTAGTGCTCCAGGGTCGACCCGTCCCGGCGGCGAAAGGTCAGCGGTCCGGAGAAGCTTCGGCCCGCCTCGAAGGCCTCCCGCGCAGGTTCGAGCTCCTCGGGGTTCAACACCAGGGCCGCCGGCCCCCCTAATGCGCGGACCTCTTTCGCCGTGTAGCCGAACATGTTCTCCATGGCCGGGTTCATAAACTGCAGCCGATTCTTCTTATCCGAGATGCCGATTCCGAGGGGGGAGTGTTCGATCGCGGCGAGGAAGAGGTTTCGCTCCCGGAGGGCCAGAAAGCCCATCGCCTGGAGAAAGGCGACCAAGAGGGGGTAGAGGAACCACGGGGCTCCGAGCCCCGGCGTCCGGTAGGCGAGAATCGCCGTCGAAAGGGTCGTAAGCCCAGCGTATCCCACGAAGAACCCGACATGCCGGGCCATGTAGGAAACGCCGGCAACCGCGCAGAGAAGGAATCCGAAATAAACGGGACTAAAGCCTAGAACCTGGAGGCGGTACACGAAGTAGCCGGTGTAGACGAGACCGGACAGCTCTGCTACTAAGGCGAATCGGCGCCTAACGGCGGGGAGCCCGATTCCGAGGAGTACGGCAAGGAGCAACGCCGCGCCCAGGGGAACGCGAAGCCAAGGGCTACTCGATGCGGCTATCCCGCCAAAACGGGCAATAGCGGGATAGACGAGAAAGACCGCCCCGATGGTCCCGAGGATGATCATGTGGGGGAGGAACGCGCTCCTTGGTTCTTGTGGGATCGGCATCTTCGGGGCCGATTCTACTCGATCCCCCGATCCGGCGCAAGTAATCGACACTTTCGCCTATTTGATTGTTTTGTGGTTTTTTATCACGTCCTCGAAGGATTCCTGACACAGCTACCCGGGGATTGCTTTAGACGGCGGTTCCCGCTACCTTTGCCGCGAAACCGAAGCACAGAAAGGAGAAAGGATGACTGTTGTCGTTCCAAAAGAGAAGTATCCTGGGGAACAGCGGGTTGCCCTGGTTCCGGCGCACGTTTCCACCCTTACGAAGGCCGGCTTCTCGGTTCTCGTCGAGTCCGGTGCCGGTGCGCCCTCGGGGCATTCGGACCAGGAGTACACCGAGAAAGGGGCCGAAGTTGTCGCGGATGCCCGGGAGTTGCTTTCCCGGGGAGATGTGGTTCTTACCGTCCGAAGCGCCGCTGCGGCGGACGCCGCTGGAACCGAGATGGCGGGGCTTATCAAGGACGGAGCCACAGTCGTCGGACACCTCGACGCCTACGCCCCCCACGAGAGCTTCAAGAAGCTGGCGGCTCGAAAGGCAACCATCATGTCGATGGAGCTTATTCCCCGCATAACCCGGGCCCAGAGCATGGACGCTCTCTCGTCGATGGCGAACCTCGCCGGCTACAAGGCGGTTATTCTCGGGGCCGAAGCGCTTCCGAAGATCTTCCCGATGATGATGACAGCTGCGGGGACCGTCGTCCCGGCGAAGGTCTTTATCGTCGGCGTCGGCGTCGCAGGGCTCCAGGCCATCGCCACGGCGAAGCGCCTCGGCGCTGTCGTCAGCGCCTACGACATTCGTCCGGCGGTCAAGGAACAGGTCGAGAGCCTCGGCGCCCGGTTTGTCGAGATGGAGCTCGACACCGCGGATTCCGAAGGAACCGGCGGATACGCCAAAGCGATGGACGAGGAGTTCTACCGCAAGCAGCGGGAGCTCATGACGAGCATAGTCGCGGAAACGGACCTGGTCATAACCACCGCCGCCATCCCGGGGAAGAAAGCCCCCGTCTTGGTTACGAAGGAGATGGTCGAGGCGATGCCCCTCGGCTCCGTCGTGGTGGACCTTGCCGCCGAACGGGGTGGAAACTGCGAGGTTACCGAAAGCGGAAAGAGCATCGTCCACGCCGGTACCACGGTTGTCGGGCCGGTAAACCTTCCCTCTTCGATGCCGTTCCACGCGAGTCAGCTCTATTCGAAGAACGTCGTCGAGCTCGTTCTTCACTGCACCGCCGACGGAGTCTTTGCCCCTCCCGAAGGGGACGAGATTGCCGACGCGATTACCCTTCTCCGAAACGGCGAGCCGACCTCGGAAGCGGCCGCAGAGCAGATGGGCATTAAAAGGAGCACCTAATGGCCGAAACCATAAGCTTTATCAACATTCTTACCGTCTTTGTCCTGGCGATTTTTATCGGCTTCGAAGTTATTACCAAGGTACCGCCGATCCTTCACACTCCGCTGATGTCCGGGTCGAATGCAATCTCCGGAATAACCATTATCGGAGCACTCTTAGCCGTCGGAAGCGGCCGGGAGACCCTGACCATCGCCCTCGGTCTCGCGGCGCTCGTCTGCGCGACCATAAATGTCGTGGGAGGTTTCTTGGTAACTCACCGCATGCTCAAGAAGTTTAAGAAGAGGGACGCCTAATGGACCAAGCCGTACTTCTCAACGCCGCGTACCTCGTTGCCGCGGTATTCTTTATCCTGGGTCTGAAGGGGCTTACTCACCCCCGAAGCGCCGTCCGGGGAAATCTCCTCGGGGCCCTCGGTATGCTCATCGCCATCGTCGTTACGCTCCTCGACCAGTCTATTCTAAGCTTCGAGCTCATCGCCATCGGCATTCTCGCCGGGACGATCATCGGCATCATCCTCGCTTTGGCTATCCAGATGACCGCGATGCCGCAGCTCGTCGGCCTCTTCAACGGTCTCGGCGGCGTAGCCTCGGCCCTCGTCGCCGGGGCTATACTCTATCAGGCGGTGGTCGTCGCCGGGACGACCGGCGCGGCAAACAGCCTGCAGTTTCTTATCGCGACCGTCGCCTCTGGGCTAATCGGGTCGGTTACCTTCTTCGGGAGCTTTATCGCCTTCGGGAAGCTCCAAGGCATCGTCACCGAGAAACCCGTTCGGTACAAGGGCGAGCAGATCGTCAAGATCCTCTTCTTCGGCGGCTCCATCGCAGTCGGTGTCTATTTGGTGATGAACCCATCGCTCTTCGACTACTACTGGATTCTCGTCGGCCTCGCCGCGGCCCTCGGTATTCTGCTGGTTATCCCCATCGGAGGCGCGGATATGCCCATCGTCATCGCGCTCCTCAACTCCTATTCGGGAATCGCGGCGGCGGCCACCGGCTTCGTGCTCTCGAACAACATCCTGATCATCTCCGGATCCCTCGTCGGGGCGAGCGGCATCATCCTTACCCAGATTATGTGCAAGGCGATGAACCGCTCCCTCGCCAACGTCCTCTTCGGCGGTGTCGGGGCCGCCGTAGAGCAGGAGGATCAGGGTGATATCTACTCCGGCAGGGTAAAGTCGACCTCCGCCGAGGAAGTCGCGATGATTCTAAAGAGTGCTCAGCGCGTCGCCTTCGTGCCCGGCTACGGTATGGCCGTCGCCCGAGCCCAAACGCCGGTGCGGCTCGTCACCGAGCTGATGGAGGCCGACGGTATCGAGGTGGAGTTCGGAATCCACCCCGTCGCCGGGCGCATGCCGGGACACATGAACGTCCTCTTAGCCGAAGAGAATATCTCCTACGACAAGCTCAAGGAAATGGACCAGATAAACCCCTCCTTTCCCCAGACCGATGTGGTTATCGTTCTCGGTGCCAACGACGTCGTAAACCCCATCGCCCGGGAGGCGAGCGGTTCGCCGATTTCCGGAATGCCGATTCTAAACGTAGATCAGGCGAAAACCGTCGTGGTCATAAAGCGGAGCCTGAGCCCCGGTTTCGCCGGGATTCCCAACCCGCTCTTTGCCGCGGACAACACGTTGATGCTCTTCGGGGATGGAAAGAAGGTGATGGAGGACTTAGCGACGGCCTACAAGGACGCCTAGTTGTTGGCGGTGGCCGACAGGTGCTCGTCCGAGTACTTGTCGGTTATCGTCTTGATGTTCGGGAGCACCTTCAAAAAGATGTCCACCAGCTCGGGGTCGAATTTGGTCCCGGCAAGCTTGGTCATTTCGTTGATGGCGTCGTCTTCGGTCCAGGCTTCCTTGTAGATGCGCTGGGACCGGAGGGCGTCGTAGACGTCGGAGATGGAGACGATCCTTCCGAAGAGGGGGATCTCCTCTCCGCGCTTCCCGAGGGCCCTACTGGTGCCGTCCCACTTCAGCGGCTCCCCGGTTTCGATATCCACGTGCCCCGGGTAGCCCGTCCCGTCCCAGTTCTCGTGGTGGTTTAAGGCTACCTCTTGGGCGAGCTCGTCGAAATCTGACTGCTTGTTGATAAAGAGCCGGGCACCGAGAATGGTGTGGGTCTTCATTACCTCGTACTCCTCGTCGGTAAAGCGATCCGGTTTCTTCAGAATCAGGTCCGAGATCGCGACCTTGCCGACGTCGTGGAGCATCGCCGCCATCCGGAGGGTATCCCGAGTCTTTTCGATCTCCTCGTCCGAGATGTCGTGTTCCTTGGCCCACCGCTCGTAGATCTCGATGGCGTAGCCCGCTACGCGGTTGACGTGGGGACCCGTTTCTTTGGGGTCTCGAAGCTCCGCCATCTTAATCATTCGCAGAAGGATGGCCCGGGTCATCTGCGCCCGTTGCAGGGCAACGGTCGCGTTCGTGGCAAAATGCGTCAACACGAGCTCATCCTCCTTACTAAAGGGTATGACTGCGCCTTTGACGCTCTTCTTGTTGATTAATTGAATAACCCCAAGAATGTCGTTGCGATTCGTCTTTATGGGGATTGCGATCATCGACCGGCTTCGGTATCCGGAAAGGTTGTCGTACGCCGGATCGAAGCCGTAAGGCGCGTCGTCTTCGATCTTGTAGACGTCCCGGATATTCACCGGTTTCCCGGTCGCCGCCGAATAGCCCGAGACGGTTTGGGTGGTAATCGGTATCCGAAAAACGTTGTAGATAAGCTTCTCCCCCGGCGGCAGCTTCGCCTGGAGGGTATCATTCTGAGCGTAGTTGATAACCAGATTCTCGTTGTTCCGGATGTAGATGGAGCCGGCGTCGGCGTTGGTTACCCGCCGGGCCTCGGTAAGTATGCGTTCCAACAGAACGTCGAGGTCTTGGAGCTTGTTTAGTTCCGAGTCGAGACTGATTACATCCCGGAGCTTTCTATTGCCGGTAGACATAGTTGTTCCTTATTTATTGTCGGCTCGGATTCTATATCATACACTGGTAATTCTCTATGGGGGGCCCGAATGCCTGAATCTTTCCTTCTCCACACCTGCTGTTCCCCCTGCGCTACCTCTTCCGCCGAGCGCCTCGGCCTCTACGGCTACGACGTCATCCTCTTTTTCTCCAATTCTAACATCGTGCCCTTCTCCGAGTACCGTAAACGCCTCGACGCCGCCCGGAAGCTCTCCCGGCTCTGGTCATTACCCCTTGTAGCAGACCCCTACGACCACGGCGTCTGGCGGCGCTACATCGCCGGCACCGAGAACGAGCCCGAAGGCGGCAAGCGCTGCACCCGCTGCTTCTCCTTTAGCCTCTCCCGAACCGCCCTCTACGCCCGGCGTCTCGGTATCGACCGCTTCGCCACCACCCTTACCTTGAGTCCCCACAAGCGCTCGGCGACAATCGCCGAAATAGGCACCCAGTTTCCCGGCTACTACCACCTCGACTTTAAAAAGGCCGGGGGCTTCAAACGGAGCGTCGAGCTTTGCGATCTCTGTGGTATCTATCGTCAGGGGTACTGCGGGTGTGAGTTTAGTCTCCGGAAGGCAGCGGACCTGCCTTCCGGTGTAGCATCTACTGCGCCAGAAACTCTTTGACCGTCGCCGCGATCTGCTCCCCCTGGAGCCCGTAGAGACCGAGGAGCTCTTCGTAGGGACCGTTGCTCGCAAACTGGTCGTCGACGCCGATCATCTTGATCGGTGTGGGGTGGTGTTTCGCTAGGACCTCCGCGACCGCGCCGCCGAGGCCGCCGTGGAGGTAGTGCTCTTCCACGGTCACAATCTTCCCCGTCTTCCGGGCGCTGTCGAGAATCGCCTCGACGTCGATTGGCTTTATCGTGTGCATATCCAGGAGCCGGACCGAGACACCCTCTTCTCGGAGCATCACCGCCGCCTCGTGGGCCTTCGAAAACACCGTGCCGCATCCGATAATGGTAACCTCGTCCCCGTCGAAGTAGCGAATCGCCTTGCCGAACTCGAACTCGTCCCGGTCCTCCGAAAGGACCGGCATCTTCGGGCTTCCGATCTTGATGTAGACCGGCCCGACGTGCTCTACCGCCGCCCGGACGGCCCGCCGGATCTCCAAAGGGTCGCCGGGGGTTACGACCGTAACCCCAGGGATGGTCCGAATAATCGCGATGTCGTCGAGGGACTGGTGCGTCGCCCCGAGGTCGGAGTAGGTTAGCCCCGAGGACCTGCCGACCACCTTGACGTTTTGTCGCATGTAGCCGAGGTCGTTTCGGAACATCTCGAAGGGCCGGGCGGTTACGAAGGGGGCGATGGCGGCGACAAAGGGAATAAGACCCGTGGTCGCGAGACCCGAGGCGTAGCCGATTATTCCCTGCTCCATAATGCCCATCTCGATATGGCGGTCGGGAAACTTCTCCTTCATCCCGGTCATGCCGGAGCCCGACGAGCTGTCGCCCGAGAGCGCCACGATCTTGTCGTTCTCCTCCGCCATCTCTAAGAGGGCTTCACCGAAGGTGGCCCGGGGGTCCATCATCTCAGCCATGGTTGGCTATCTCCTTCTTTAGCTCTGCTTCTGCGGCCGCCAATTCTGCGTCGGCGGCATCCAACTCCTCGGGCGCCGGTTTCCAGTAGTGGAAGCCAGCCTTGTCTTCGCCGAAGGAGATGCCCTTCGCCTTTACGGTGTTTAGGATAATCATCGACGGCTTTCCCGGCTCGAAGGGGGCGGCGTTGATCGCGCTAATCAGCCCCGGCATGTCGTGCCCGTCGACGCTCTGGACGACCCACCCGAAGCTGGTAAACCGCTCGGCTAAAGGCTCGTAGTTCATGATGCTCTGGGTGCGCCCACCGATCTGAAGCCCATTTCGATCGACAAAGCCGACCATGTTGTCCAACTGGTGATGGCTCGCCGCGGCGGCCCCCTCCCAGTTGGATCCCTCGGCGAGCTCCCCATCACCCAGGAGAACGAAGACCCGGTTTGGCTTCTTTTGAATCTTAAAACCCAGGGCCATCCCCCCGGCGATCGACATTCCGTGCCCCAGGGCGCCGGTGTTCGACTCTATTCCCGGCAGCTTGTGCATGTCGGGGTGGCCGGGAATCTTCGCGTTCAGGGCCCCGTAGGTATCAAATACGGAGGTATCGAAAAACCCCTTCTCTCCTAAGGCGGCGTAGACCCCGAGACACTTGTGCCCCGCCGAGAGGACGAAGCGGTCTCGCTCTTCCCACTTGGGATTTTTAGGATCTACGTTCATAATCTTGTAGTAGAGGACAGTAAGGACTTCGACGATCGACATTGCGCCGCCTACGTGACCGGCTTTGCTGGCTCGCAGCATCCGGAGAACGTGCTTTCGCAAGTTCAGGGCGTGTTGCCGCAACTCGAACAGCTCGGCGCTTGTAGGTGCAGTGGACATCTGGTCTCCTTTTTGCGAAGAATCTTGTCTTCGATTCTAACTTTTTGCGAGACGCTGAACAACGAGGTACACCATGGAAAAGAACTCATCGGACCTTAAGACCTATTCCATGTTGATCGACGGGGCCTGGGTCTCCGAAGGCGACGGCGGTTTTATAGAGGTCGAGAATCCCGCCCGGGAGGCTATCTTCGCCAGGGTCCCCGCCGCGGGCCCCGGACAGATCGACGCAGCGGTTAAGGCCGCCGATCGGGCTTTCCGCGCCTGGAAACAGGCAGGTCCCCTCGAGCGCGCGGCGCTTCTCTTTGACGCCTCGGTTCTGGTCCGGGAGCGAGAGGCGGACCTCGCCGCACTCATGACCGAAGAGGAGGGCAAGCCCTACAACGAGGCCCTCGGGGAGGTCAGAAAGGGGGCGGAGATCCTTCAGTTCTACGGCGAGGAGGCTAAGCGCCTCGACGGGCGCTACATCCCGGGACACGACCCCACGACCACCAGCTACGTCGTCTACGAGCCCGTCGGGGTCGCCGCGGGAATCTCTCCCTGGAACTACCCTATCGAGCTCGTCGCCTGGAAGGTCGGCGGGGCCCTGGCCGCCGGATCCACCCTGGTTCTAAAGACACCGTCGGAAACTCCTCTCTCACCGAGGGGGTTCGTCGAGTGCCTCCACGACGCTGGGGCGCCTCCGGGAGTCATCAACCTGATCTTCGGCCCGGGGAGCGTCGTCGGCCCCCACCTGGTAAAGCATCCCCTGGTCAAGAAGGTGGCCTTTACCGGCTCGACGGAGGTCGGAAGAAAGATCGCCCAATGGTGCGCCGAAGGGATGAAGAAGCTCTCCCTCGAGCTCGGGGGGCACTGCCCCCTCATCGTCAGCGACAAGGCCGATCTGCCCGAGGCGGTCAAAGGCGCCACCCGCCGGAGCTTCCGGAACATGGGGCAGATCTGCATCGCCATCAACCGGATCTACGTCCAACAGTCGGTCTACGAGGAGTTCCTCGAGGCTTTCGTCGCGGAGACCCGGAAGCTGTCCATCGCCGATGGGATGGAACGCAAAGACGCGGACCTCGGCCCGATGGCCTCTCGCTCGGGGCTCGATAAGCTCGTCGAGCACGTCGAGGACGCGAAGGCTAAGGGCGCGCGGCTCTTAACCGGCGGCAAGCGCCCCGAGGGGTTTGCCGCGGGCTACTTCTACGAACCGACGATTCTCGCCGACTGCACCAAAGAGATGCTCATAATGCACGAGGAGACCTTCGGCCCCGCCGTCGGGGTCGCCGCCTACAAAACAGTGGACGACGCGATCGCCCTGGCGAACGACACCAACTACGGTTTGGCGACCTACGTCTACACCAACGACCTCCACGAGAGCGACGCCTTTATGAGGGGGCTTGAAGCCGGGAACGTTTCGATCAACAATCCTGATGCGGGTGTCATCAACGCCCCCTACGGCGGCTTTAAGGAGAGCGGTATGGGGTACGAGCACGGCCCGGAAGGCCTCTCGGAGTACCTCCATGCCAAGCACGTCCGGACCCGCTACTATAACCGTAGGAGGTAGGACTATGCCGTTGGTAATGGGAATCGATATCGGGACCTCGGGGTGCAAGACGGTCCTGGTGGATCACGACGGCGCCGTCGTCGCCTCCGCCTTCGCCGAATACCCGCTCTACAGCGAGCGCCACGGCTGGTCCGAGCAGGACCCCGCCGACTGGTGGAACGCCGTCAAGGACACCATCCGCCTCGTCCTCGCCGCCCGACCCGGTGCGGCGAAGGAGCTGATCGGTATCGGACTGACGGGACAGATGCACGGTCTGGTAGCCCTAGACCACGAACACCAGGTGCTCCGCCGGAGCATCCTCTGGAACGACTCCCGGACCGGTCCCCAGTGTGCCAAGATTATCGAAAAAGCCGGGGGCCTCGAGGGGCTCCTCGCCATCACCAACAACCAGATGCTCCCGGGCTACACCGGGGGGAAGATCCTCTGGCTCGCCGAGAAGGAGCCGGAAACCCACAAGCGGATGCGCTACTTCGCGAACCCAAAGGACTACATTCGTCTTGAGCTAACCGGCGAGCTGGCGACCGAGGTCTCCGACGCCTCGGGGACCGGAATGTTCAACGTCGCCGGCCGGAAGTGGGCTCCTGAGCTCTTCGACATCGTGGGGCTTCCTGCCGAGAGCGCTCCAAAGGCCTACGAGTCGACCGAGACCACCGGCTTGCTCCGGGAGGCCGTCGCCACCGAGCTCGGCCTGCCGCCGGGACTTCCGGTGGTCGGGGGCGGCGGGGATGCGGTTATACAGACCCTCGGAACCGGCGTAATGTCGAGTGACGTCCTCATGACCACCATCGGGACCTCGGGCATCGTTTCTACCGCCCTCGACGACTTCAAGCCGAACCCCGGGGGTCGCATCCAGGTCTTCTGCAACGTAATCCCCGGGACTTGGCACGCGATGGGGGTTACCCTCTCCGCCGGGGCCTCCCTCAAGTGGGCCCGGGAGCTTTTCGGATCCGCCGAAGAGGAAGTTGCCCGGGCTCTCGGAGAAGACGTCTACGACCTTATCAGCCGGGAGGTCGAGAAGAGCCCCATCGGCTCTCGAGGGGTCTTTTTTCTACCCTACATCAACGGCGAGCGGTGCCCCTACTCGGACCCCCACGCCCGGGGCGCCTTTATCGGCCTGACCCTCGGGACCCGAAAGGGGGACCTCTACCGCTCGGTCATGGAGGGGGTGACGATGAGCCTCCGGGACGCGGGAACCATCTTCGGCGATATGGGAACCAGCTTCGACCTTATCCGGACCTCGGGCGGCGGCGCCCAATCGGAGATCTGGCGGCAGATCCACGCCGACGTTTTTCGGCGGCCGGTGGAAACCTTGAGCGGAAGCAGGGAGGGGGCAGCCTACGGCGCGGCGATGGTCGCCGGCGTCGGCCTCGAGCTCTGGTCCGGCTTCGATGAGATCGTCGGGCTCTTGACCGTGGAGACGGTAACCTCCGCCTCCAACGACGCCGCCGACCGCTACGACCGCCTCTTTCCGATCTACCAGAGCTACTACGGTCTTCTAAAGGCGGGCTTCGACCGGATCGCGGCGCTGGAGGCGTAGCCCCGGGTCCGGAGGAGTGGCCCCGGGGCGGAAGCCGGAGC
>CAZTRQ010000035.1:15167-20855 GCA_964616245.1 uncultured Spirochaetaceae bacterium
GGGCGGAAGCCGGAGCCGGCAGTCAGCCCCGGGCCTTCAATTCCTCCACCCGGCCGTCCTGGTAGGCCACCCAAACTTCGGCTTTCCGCACCGCGAAAATGCCGTTTTCAAGAACCCCGGGAATGGTATTGATCTCTCTTTCCATCGCCTCGGCGTCGATCGGCTCCGGGAAACGGATATCGAGGAGAATATTCCCGTTGTCGGTAATTACGGCGCCCATTTTGCGCACCGCCATCCGTACTTGGACGTCCGCCCCGAGGGCCTCCAAGGCCCTTGTTACCGGCACCCGGGCCATCGGCAGAACTTCAACAGGTATGCGAAACGCGAGCCCGATATGCTCGACTACCTTGGTCTCGTCGGCGATTATCACGAACCGATCCGAGGCGTACCCGACAATCTTTTCCTGGGTCAGGGCGGCGCCTCCTCCCTTCGTCAGGCTGAGTTGCCCGTCTACCTCGTCCGGGCCGTCGATGGCAACGTCGAGGCGCCCGCCGATCCGTGGGTCGTTCAACGTCGTAATGGGTATTTCGAGCTCGTGGCAGACAAGCTCGGTTTGGGTGCTCGTCGGAACACCGATGATGTTGGAGAGGGATCCGGTCTTGAGTAATTCGCCGATGTAGCGAACCGCGAACTCGCTCGTGGTTCCGCTTCCGAGACCGACCTTCCGGCCGCTTTCGATCACCTTGTCGACGACTGTCTGCGCCACCAGGCGCTTCATATCATTTTGGGTCATTCCTGAGACGGGAGGGTCTCGGCGGCGCCAAAAGAACCGAGGACTTCGAAGACGTCCCATTCGTCCTCGGCCGTCGCCCGGTCTTTACCCTTCACCAGAAAGGCCAGGTGGTCTCCGGCCATCTGGTGGTCCTCCCGGAACGAGACATCACCCCGTACCGTCTCGAAGGTCCTCGACGCAAGAGCCTCGGATACGGCGCTTACCTCGAAGCTACCTGCCGCTTCCGCGGCCTGCAGCATAATCGTCGTGGCGACGTAGGCGATGGTTCCGTAGGCGTCCGGGGGTTCGCCGTAGGTTTCCACGTGCCTTCGGGTGTATTCTCGGGACCGGTCGATAAGCATGGGGTCCTGAAGAGCCGCCAGGTCGTGGTAGAAGTACGACAAACCGTGTACCTGCTCTTGGGCAGCGGTGCCGGTCGTCCAGGTATTAAACATGGTCGCAACCTCCGTCATTCCCATGGCCAGGGCCTGCCGAAACAGCTCGATCGCGTCCCCACCGAATTGACAAGCCATAAAGACGTCCGGCTCGATCTCGGCCGCCTCGATGAGGGCCCGGGAGTAGTCCGTTGTGCCCCTCGGGAACTCGGCGAAACCAACGACCCGGCCCCCGAGCTCCTGAATCGCAGCTTCGAGTCCTTGGTAGATCGAAGCGCCCCAGGGGTCGGACCGAGAGACGAAGTAGATGGTCTCGGCGCCGAGCTCTTCGATCGCGGACCTGCCGGAGAGGTACCCGATACTCCAGGGACTCATGGCAACCGAGTAAAACCCGGGTCCCGGGCTTCCCTCTTCAAACAAGCCGAGGTCCGGGACGGATGTAGCAATAAAGGGCACCGGCGTAATCTTCGTTTCTTCGTTGATCGCCTCGGTCATCGGATTCCAGACGGTTCCGACCAAAGCGTGAACACCCTCGTCGAGGAGCTCCCGAAACCTTTGGACACCGACCGACAACCTCGCTTCGTCGTCCGATACGACCACCCGAACGGGAACGCGGCCCCAGGGCATCTCCAGGCCGCCGTCGGCGTTTATCTCTTCTACGGCGAGCTTCGCTCCCCGGTGTTGCGTCTCCGCCACGGCGGCGAAGCTTCCAGTAAAGGACGACATAAACCCGAGGACGAACTCCTCCGGCTGTTCCGCCTCTCCCTCTCCGGAGGCAAAGACCGGAAACGGTGCCAGAAACAAGATGAGCAAACCAAGGATAGCTTTAGAAGAATAATGAATCATGCGGCGCCTCCTGGTCACGCTATGGAAGAAAGCCGCTCCCTGCCATAATCTTCCTCAGCGATTCGCGTTCCTCCGACGAGCATCCCGACAGGGGTAGACGTGGGTTGCCACCGTGGAACCCCGCGATATCCATTGCAGCCTTGACTCCGGCGACGCCATAGGCACCGGACACCTGTTTGTTCAGCGTAACCAGGCGCTCGTTTAGCGCGTCGGCTTCCGCGGTCTTGCCGGCGAGCTCCAGCTCGTGCAGCTCGACGCAGGCATCCGGAATAATATTCGCTAGAGAAAGCACCCCGCCGATGCCGCCGGCTCTGAGCACTTCGAGGAAGTAGCCCGCGGAGCCCGACAGTACGTGAAAGCTATCCGTCGCGGCCTCGGCATTCTCCGCGTACGTCTCCCGGGAGCTATCCTTTATACCCACAACGTTCTCGTGGGACGAAACTGCTCGAAGAAGACCGACGTGGATGGTTACCCCGGCGGCGACCGACGGGTTGTTGTACAACACGATCGGTACCGGCGATGAGTCTGCAACGTCGAGAATAAAGGACTTGAGGACGTCGTCGTTTATCTTTTTCGCGAAGAAATGGGGCATCAAAAGGCTGACCACCTTTGCGCCCATATCTGCGACACGCTTGGTCAATTCTATGGTCTTGTAGGTGCTTTCGCCACCGGTGCCGGCCATTACTACCTTGTCGGGAGCGGCGTGCCGGAGCACTGTCTCGAGAACCTGGATTTTCTCATCCCCGGTGAGCGACTTGTACTCACCGTTGGTCCCTAAAACGAAGTAGCCTAAGAGTTTCGAGGAGTTCATCTTCTCGATGTTCTCCCGGACTTTTGTTAGGTCAACCCTCTCGTCGGTAAAGGGCGTGCACATCGGCGAGTAGATACCGGAGAGCATCTCCCTGACTGTCATTGCTCAGCTCCTTAATTAGGCTTTTGCACTATCGTATTTCGATCCCACAGTAGCCAGGCAGCCGACCGTTGTCAACGTTGTTGGGCCATTACCCGAGGGCCCGCCGCCGCGACCAAAGACCAGAACTCGTCGCTTGTTGACCGGGTCGGCGACGATGCCGGCGAGAAAGCAGATCGCGGCATAGGCAACCTGAACGGTGGCCGGTATCAACGACCCCTCGAGGAAACATCGCGACACGTCCGGCGGTAGTCTACACCGACGTTTCCCTCGTTGTTCCCGGTTTAGACGCCGTGGTACAATGGGTTTCGAATTCAGACACTAAGAGCGAGGAGTAGCTGTGGAGCCCAAGGTAGGTTTTATCGGACTAGGCGTTATGGGGTTACCCATGGCGGGCCATGTAGCAAAGAAGTTTTCAACGACGGTGTACGATGTTTCTCCGGACCCGATGAAGCAATTTCCCGAGGCCGCCCGGGGCGAGAGCGTCGCCGATGTAGCACAGCGCTCGGACCTCGTGCTCCTCTCTTTGCCCTCGAGCCACATCGTCGAAGAGGTCGTTCTCGGTTCCGCGGGGTTGATTACCGCCCTTAAGCCAGGGTCGGCGATTATCGACAACAGCACCACCGATCCCTCGATTAGCCGCAAGATGGCCGGGGCCCTCGCGGAAAAGGGGATCGATTTTCTCGACGCTCCGGTTAGCGGCGGCGAGGGCGGGGCTCAGAAGGCCAGCCTTTCGATTATGGTCGGTGGGAGCGAGGAGGTCCTCGAACGCTACCTTCCGGTTCTCCAGGCTATGGGGACGACCATCGTCCGGGTCGGGGAGGTGGGTTCCGGGGGAGTCGCCAAACTGGTCAACAACATGATCGTCGGGAGCACCTTTACGGTAGCGGCGGAGGGTTTCGCCCTGGCGAAGAAAGCCGGCCTCGATCCGAAGCTCCTCTATCAAGCCATCAAGAACGGCTGGGCCGGAAGCCCGGTTCTCGACGTCGCCGCCCCGGCGATGTATAACCACGACTTCAACCCTCCCGGGGGTACCAACATCATCTACAAGGACCTCGGGTACGCCATGGATCTGGCCAAGCAGTACGACGCGCCGGTCCCCATAACCGCCCAGGTCGTAGAGGTGTTCAAGACCGCCAGAGCCAAGGGCTACGGCGGCCTCTTTCAGCCGGGCATCATTCAGCTCTGGGAAGCGGTGCTTGGAATACGCCTGGACCAGTAGCCAGCTCTATCTCGTGGCGGACGCCTAATTCGTCCTCGGCAAAGAGGCGTCCGCTTCGGACCGGTACCCGGAGGGACACGTCCTCGAAATAGCAGAGCTCCTCGTTGACCGCTTCGCAGTAGACAAGCGATAGGTCCACCCGGACCTCTCCGGAGCCTCGAGTGACGCTCAGGGGAAAGCTTACCGGGAACGAAAGCCCCGGTTCCCGGGTCTCCGCCGCCCCCGGAAGACGAACCACCTCCCCTTCGGCGGTGGCAGCCGCCAGAGAGGCCGCCGTCGGGTTGATCTTGTACCCCTCGGGGAGCTCGACATCGATAACCAGCCGGCTCTCCCCGGGGCGCAGGCGCACCTCTTCGAGAACCAGCTCCTCCGCCGGGCGGTCCGGACGGATGGGCGCGAAGAAGCGGTCGATCCCCGTCAGCACCGCCGTCGAGACGGCCCCGGATTCCAAATCCAGAACCCGGAGCGCGTGGTTGTTGGTGTCGGCGATGTACACCTTCGACCCGACGACGTCCAAGCCCCCGGGCTCGAAGTAAAGCGGGTCGGTGCCGTCCCGCCATCCCTGTCCGCTCCCGCCGCTTACGGTTTCCACCCGGCGACTCGCCGGGTCTATCCGCCGGATGGCGCTGTTGTAGGTGTCGGCGACTAGAAGGCTCCCATCTAATGCGACGTCGATACCCAGGGGATGCTGAAAGAGCGCCTCGGTACCGACCCCATCCGCCAGACCGAACTCGAAGAGACTCTCTCCGCTCCCGGCGACGGTGGTTACCGGGTAGTCGGGGTCCCCAATGTCGACGCGGCGGATGCTGCTCGCCTCGCTCTCGGCAAAGTAGAGGTAGCCGTCGGCGCCGATGGTCAACCCGCTCGGCTGCGCCAGGGTCGCCTCGCGTCCCGGGGCGTCGTCGGTTCCCTCGGCGCCGCTGCCGACGATGGGCCACGCCTCGTCGTCGTCCAAGGTAAACCGCCATATTTGATGGGAACCCGCCATCGCGACGTAGAGGGTAGTACCGTCGAGAACCAGGTCCCAGGGGGAGCTGAGCTTGACATTACCGATGGGGGCCGGGAGCGGTGGGTAGTGCTCCGACTGCCGTCCGCTTCCGGCCCAGAGGCGTACCTCGCCGGTTTCGAGGTCGATGGTGCGAATGGCGTGGTTACCGGTGTCGGCGACGAAGAGCCGGTTGTTCTCCGGGTCCAACGCCATGCCGTGGGGAAGGGTAAACCGCGCCGTCTGACCGACACCGTCGACAACCCCCGTTTCGCCGGAGCCGAAGATCCGCGTCACCTCGAATCCGTCGACAGACACTTCGAGAATCCGGTTGTGGCTGGTATCCGCGATATATAGCCGCCCGGCGCCCTCATCGACGACGACCTTTCCGGGAAAGGAGAGTACCGTCCGGGGAAGCCCGGCCTCGTCTATAGCAAAATCGACCGGCGTTCGGTCGATGTACTCGTCGAAGTCGGTAATCATCGTCGAGATAACCCGGCGAAACCCGTCGTAGAACCCTTCGCCTTGGTGGGCGACGCCTACATTGCCGAGGGGATCGACGACAAAGAGTGTAGGCCACGCCGAAACCCACCAGGAGCGCCAGATTTCGAAATCCTG
>CAZTRQ010000036.1:0-20416 GCA_964616245.1 uncultured Spirochaetaceae bacterium
TGAACCGGCGCCGGCTCGCCGGGCCGCCAGACAAAGCCGATCGCCTCGGGGGTAACCGCGATAATCTCTATCGTCCCCTCCGCACCGCCGATAATCCCGGACCGAACCGTCTGCCCCGGGACCACCTTCAGAATCTCGATAAGATGGCGTGCGCGGTTGTCGGCCCGGGGGAGCGGCTCTCGCTCTTCCCCGGGCTCGAAGAGAAGGATGTTCACGCCGGCCTAAGCATCGACCTCGTGGCGCTTTATCTTCTTCGTGGTCGTCATCTCCATAGGATCCGTGAGCGGCTTAACCCGGGATATGCGCTGGTAGGGTTGGAGACGCTTGTTAACCTCGGCGACGATCTCCTCAAGGCGCTCCTGGATGGCGTCCCAGTCAGGCTCCGATCCCTTGGTACCGAGGCGCTCGGCGAAGAGGTCGAGGTCCGGATAAACGAGGGCCTCGATATCCTCCTCCTGCATCTTCTTGTCGCGCATATATCCCCGGACCAGTATCTGCTCCACCTCATCGTAGAGTTGGAACTCGTCTTCGATCTCCTCGGGGTAGACGTTCTTTCCACCGGAGGTGACGATGAGCGACTTTGCCCTCCCCGAAAGGTAGAGGTAGTTGTCGCCGTCGAGGTAGCCGACGTCCCCGGTTCGGAAGAAGCCGTCGTCGGTCATCACCGCCCGGGTGGCTTCCTCGTCCTCGAAGTAGCCTTTCATCACCATCGGTCCCTGGGCCGCGATCTCCCCTCGGCCACGGCCGTCCGGCGCGAGAATCTTTAGGGTGGTCTGGGGGAGCACCTTCCCAACGGAATGGACTTTGTACTTGTAGGTCGGATTCAAGGCCAGGATCGGGGAGGTCTCGGTAAGACCGTAGCCCTGGACGAAGCTCAGCCCGAGCTGGTTAAAGCGGCGGAAGGTCTTCGCCGGGAGGGGTCCGCCTCCGGAAATGCAGATGCGGATGCTCGCGAGGGAGGCTTTCTCCAGAATCGAGTGGAAGAGCTTCTTCCCGATGTTCTTACGAAAAACCGTCTTGGAGAGGCTCGAGATTGCCAACATGGTGTGCACCACCGCGACGGCGACGGGCCCCTTCTGCTTTACCCCCCGCATTATCCCCTTGAGCAGCTTGTTAAAGAGCAAGGGGATTCCGAGAAGCATCGTAACCCGGGCGCGCTTGAGCTCCTCGAGCATCTGGGTAACCGCCAACCGCTTGGCGAAGACAATCTCCGCCCCAACCGAGATCGCCTCGATAAAGACGGCGAGCATCGAGTAGGAGTGATGGAGGGGAAGCACCGCGTAGAAGATATCGGTGTGATAGATACCTAAGTTCGCCTGAGCGAGAAGGCAGTCGCTGGTAAAGTTTTCGTGGCTTAAGACCACTCCCTTGGCGTGCCCCGTGGTCCCCGAGGTAAAGAGAATCGCCGCCGGCTCCGAGGGTTCCCGGAGCACCCGGTCGAACTCCTTCTCCGGAAGGTCGAAGATGTAGTCCTTCTGATCCGGCGCTAAGGATATCCGGGGCACCTTCAGGGGCTTTACCTCCTCGTAGCGCTCGGTGTCGACGAATATCAGCTTGGCGCGAGCCCGGGAGGCAAGACCGACGATGTCCTTCGAGTCCAGCTGATAGTCGATGGGAACGATGACGCCCCCGGCAAAGAGCACCGCGAGGTAGGCGACGGCCCATTCCGGAGAGTTCTTTCCGGTAAGCGCGACGAAGTCGCCGGGTTTGACCTTTCGCTTCTTTAGCTCCGCCGCGGTGGCGAGAATCTTCCGATGTGCCTCGCGGTAGGTCAGAACCATCTCCTCGGGCTCGAAGGTGGTAAAAGCCCGGCGGTCGGCGTAGCGATGCACCGTAATCTCGAAGAGCTCCGGAAGGGTCGGCCATTGGTTGGCAAGAACGACGCCACTTTCGTTCTCCTGCCGGAAGTCATCCAGAAAATCCCAGGGCTGGCTCATGTTGTCTTCTCCTGTACTGTCTGTGCGTTTAAGAGGTAGCGGGAAATATCGTCTAGGGGTACGTGCTGTACCCCCAAGAGATGCTGCAACAGGAGTCCGTCGAGGGCGGCGAGGATGACCCCGGCGAGGAGCTTGTAGTCCTGCCCCGCGGCGAGAATCTTCTGTAGGCCGTCCTCGATAAGGTTTGCCCAGTTCTGATACTCCTGGATAAAACGGCGCTTCAAAAAGGGGCTGTCGGTAAGAGCCTCTTGGATCAGATAGACGTGGATATGCCCCCGGGTTTGGGAGGTTACGATGGTCCTAAAGACCAGGCGCAAGACCTCCTCGGGCTGGAGCCCCTTCCCGCTCTCCTCGATCCAGGAGAAGATCTTGCTGGTGATGTGCTTGATGTGGCGCTCGCTGATATCGAAGATCAGCTCGCCCTTCGATGGGTAGTAGTAGTAGAGGGTCCCCTTGCTAATGCCGACCTCTTCGGCGATATCCGCGAGGCTCGTGTTCGCGATGCCCCGTTCGATCATCAGCTTAGAGGCGCCTTGTATAATCTTTTCGCGATACCCGGCACCGCGCTTTCGACGACCTGGCATACTGTATCCTTTTTGGGTAGCGACCGTGTGTTTTTTTCGTCCGGTCGACTGAACGATACAATACGCTTAAACAGACGTCAATAAAATCTCCGTGGTATACTCCTCGGCATGCCGCTGTCGCTTCTGGCCCTTACCTACCCTATGGTTCCCGGCCTCGTCCTCTTGGCCCGGCACAGGTACCGTCCGCTGTCGTCGGTTAATCCAGTCATCGCTTGCTACGTTATCGGGATCGCCCTCGGAAACTCGGGAGTTCTCCCCGCCGGGGCAATGGGTATTCAGGACACCCTCTCCTCGGTGACTGTGGCGCTGTCGATACCCCTCATGCTCCTCTCGTTGGACATCACCAACCTAAAGAGCATGTCGAAGACCGCCGCTGTCTCCCTCGGCGCGGCGACGGTGTCGGTCGTTATCGCCTCCGCCGCCGGGTATCTGTTGTTCCGGTCCCAGGTCGCCGAGAGCGAATCCCTCGCGGGGCTCCTCGTCGGGGTCTACACCGGTGGGACGCCGAACCTCGCGGCGATCCGCACGGCGTTGAACGTCGACCCCTCCCTCTACGTAACCGTCCACACCGCCGACGTCGTGATGGGAGGTCTCTATCTCCTGTTCGTGATAACGATCGGAAAGCCGCTCTTCGGCCTCTTTCTAAAGCCCTTCGACGCCTCCATCGCCGCCGACTCCCCGGCGGGTGGAGAGAGCACCTCCTACACCGCCATCTTTTCCCCCCGGCACCGGAGACGCTCCCTGGTGTCGATCGGAATCGCCGTAGCCCTCGTGGGCTTAAGTGTCGGAGTCGCCGCCCTCTTCCCGGAGTCTCAGCGCTCTTTGATCACGATTCTGACCCTCTCGACGGCGAGCCTCGCGGTATCCGCGATTCCGGCGACGAATCGTCTAAGGACGAGCTTTAAGATCGGCGAGTACGCCATTCTGGTATTCTGCGTGGTGGTCGGCTCGATGGCTCAGATAGAGATTATTCTGGCCTCGTCGCTCCCAATACTCGGCTTCGTCGCGGTCGCTGTCTTCGGTTCACTGATTCTCCACGTCCTCTTGGCCCGGCTCTTTCGCGTCGACACCGACACCTTACTGATTACCTCCACCGCCGCTATCTGCTCTCCGCCCTTCGTCGGCATGGTTGCCGTCGCTATCCGCAACCGCTCCCTGATCCCCGCCGGGATTACCACCGGCATCGTCGGCTACGCTATCGGCAACTACCTCGGTATTTCCGTGTCCCTCCTCCTGCGGGGCCTCGGATAGCCCCACCAACGACCGGTACTCCGGCGGAATCGGCGGGATATCCAGAAGCTGATTCTGAATATTGGTCGTCAACGGCTCCGGGAGCCCGTCCTCCCGGGGAAGGAGTCCCCGGAGTGCCGCCGCCCCGACGCCAAACTCCGTGCCGATCCGCCCCATCGACTCTTCGGAGAGAGAGATTCCGTGGTAGTAGACGACTCCCTGGAGCAATCGCTGGATGGTTCGGGTCATATCTTCGTGTATCTCCCCGACCATCGCGAGGGCCCAGCCGATCTTTACGTCCCGCGTCAATCCTAGTTCGAGAGTCCCCAGATTGGTCGCCGGTGATCCCTCTACGGCGTACTGCAATTCCGGACGCCCGAGGTTCAACACCCGGTCGAGCAGAAACGCCATCTCCAGGCCAAGGTGGCGATAGCGCTGGTTGCTCATTGAGACCCTGCCCTGGTCCTGGTCTACCGACCCCAGTATCTCTGAGAGCCCTTCGACGAGCTCGGTTCGTTTGGAATCGTCGAGGCCGAGATATCGCTTGGTAATCCGGACTCCTGTCCCCTGCTCGCCTTCGGTAAGAACAGCCAAGGAGGATCCGGCGAAGCGCCGACGCGCCTCATCGTAGGCTTTGAGATCCCGTCGGAAGGCTACATAGCGCTTGCGGACCATCAGGTTTGCGGAGTAGAGGGCGGCGTAAAGGCGAATCAGTCGTCTAAAGGTGTCGATGGCCCTCTGGTCGATGTCGCCCCGGCGTTTCCCGAAACCGAGTCTGGGCTGCCGGGAAAGGTTCTTGTGGATGTCAGCGAGGGCCCGGATAACGTTCCGGGAGACTTCGTTCGCCGATGCGATACTCGTGATGGCGGCGGCGACTCGATCGATGTAGGGGTGGTCGTTCAGCCGTTCGGCGAGGACCCGGAGACGGCCGTTGCGGACTCGGATGGAATGTCGCAGATTCCGTCGGGCCTGTTGTAACCGCTGGAAGGCCTGGATAAAGCCCATGCTTCCGGAGTACCGCACCGATGCCAGCGGTATTCGACGCCCGGCGAGAAGCTCGAAGGTAAGCGTCACAACCTCTTCGACGTCCGTTAGCGTCATCAAATCGAGATTGTCCTCCTCCCCGGCGGCAAAGGCACGCTCGAGAAAGCCTTCGGTGCGGTCCCATCCTTCCGATTTCCGGACAACCACCCCGGAGAACCGATCGCGAACGAGCCGGGCGAGGGCCGGAGACTTTTTGTCGACTTCCGACAGGCGCCCCTCGAGGAGATGGGAAACCTCCTCCCGTCGGTGACGGACCAAGGCCGACATTCCCAGGCGGCGGTAGGCTTCGATTTCTCGGATCGTCTCCCCGAGGCGCTTGCTCCCGGTAAGCTCCCGGACCGTTATCTCCACCGCTGTCTCGCCGGCGTCGGGATTCTGAAGAATCCAGAGCCCCGAGACGGCGGGCCGATTCGATGGATCGTAGCTCTCCAGAATGGCGTTTCTCACGGCGGGTACCAAATCGATGAGCTTGTCGAGAATTTCGCTGCCCTTCCGCCGGGCCTCTTCCTCGCGCTCGCCTCGGACCGTCCGGTAGGCGACGCGCATTCCGACGGAGATGAGTCCGGCGATCGCCGTGTAGGCTGCGAAGTAGATAATGAGCTGCTGAGGCGCTTCGGCCCCGAAACCGATACGATACCCCGCGTGGAGCCCAAGGTAGGTGACGGGCCCCGCGGTCCATGCCAGCTTGAGAAGCGATCGACCGAGAGACTCCTTGTGCAAGGCCGCTCCGAATCGATCGACGTATCTCCGGGCGATTCCCCGATAGCTCGCGTCCCGCTCCGGGACCGTGTGCAATGGTGACACAATAGTACGACGTTACCACAGAGCGGTGTCCTTGACAGCGCTTTTCTCCCGCCGTTAGCATGCCGTCGGAGATGCGCGTCTACCTTTTTGAATCGGACAACGGGGAGTGCCCCTACCTTCCCGACCGCCGCTGGGTTACCCGCTCTTTCCAGATCGGACGACTCCGGGAGAGCGTCTACGAAGGGCTTCTCGGACAGGGATGGCGCCGAAGCGGTTTCGCCTTCTACCAGAACCAGTGCCCCGGTTGCAACCTCTGTATACCGATTCGTGTGCCCGTAAACCGGTTCGAGGCGTCGAAATCTCAGCGCCGGGTCCTGCGTAAGAACACCGACGTTGCCGTAACCCGGGGCCCTCTGGAGAGCGACCCCACGATCCTCGATCTCTACCGGAGATATCACACCGAACGTCATGGTCCTACGTCGGAGCTATCCGACGAAAGCTTCCGGCACTTCCTCGGGAGCTCGCCGATTCGATCCGAAATGGTTCGATATAGCGTGGCGGAACGCTTGGTCGGGCTCGGATGGATCGACATGCTTTCCGAGGGTCTTTCCACCGTCTACTTCGCCTTCGACCCGTCTGAGTCCCGGCGTAGCCTGGGCACCTTTAGCGTTTTGACCGAGATCGAGATGGCAGCGTCCCTGGGAAAGCAGTGGTACTACCTTGGATTCTATGTTCCGGGAAGCCCGAAGATGGCTTACAAGGCGAATTTTCGGCCCCATCAGCTTCTTCTCGACGGGCGGTGGCAAGAGCAGACTTAAGGCGACAAGACCCTATCGAGGGTGTCCGCAATCTCTTCGAAGGTAAAGGGCTTTGGGACGCTCCCCCGGAACCCGAAGCGCTCGTACTCTTTGAGAACTGGGTCGTCCGGCGAGCCCGAGGTAACGACGACGGTCGCCTCGGGGTCCACCCGGAGTATGCGCCTGACGGCGTCCTTTCCTCCCATTCCTCCGGGAACGGTTAGATCCATGATAACCGCGTCGAAGGGATGGCCGCTGTCCATGGCCTCCTGGTAGAGAAACACCGCCTCGTTCCCGTCCGCCGCGAGGCTCGACCGGCAGCCGAGACGATCGACCATCCTCCCGAGGATATCCCGGATAAACCGGTCGTCGTCCATCACCAAAATTTTCTTATTGGCATGGGCGGCAACCCGGTCGCTCCGACCATCCTTTTGGAGGGACCCCTCGGAGCTCGGGAGAAGAACCGTAAAGGCGGAACCGTATCCTGGTTTGCTTTCGACCTCGATAAGCCCCCCGGAGCCGACGACGATCGACCGGGCCACCGTTAAACCGAGTCCGCTTCCGGTTCGCCGTGTCGTGTAGAAAGGCTCGAAAATTCGCTTCAGGTGGGCCCGGGGGATACCCTCTCCGTGGTCCCGAATCGTAAGTCGGACCGCGGGCACCTGCCCCCGGGCGATAACGCCGGCCTCATCCCTGTCCGCCGCAACCTCGACGATACCCCCTTCCGGCATCGCCTGCTGGGCGTTCATTACCAGGTTCTGAACGACCTGGGCCAACCGATTGGCGTCGAGAGCGGGTTCCGGGAGGCCGGCTCCGAAGGTTGCCCGAAGCTTGACGTTGGTGCCGCGAAGGACAAAGGCCGCGGCGCTCTGGACCAGCTCTGCAAACCCCGTGCGGGGCTGTCGTCCTTGGCTCTCCGAGAGGGCCGATAACTCGTGTGTCAGGTTCTCCGCCTGGCCGAGGGCCTGCTCCGCCTCGAGGAGCAGATTTCGCACCTCCGCAGGCGAGGCGTTTTCGAGCTTCGCAAGACTGATGTTTCCGAGAACCGCGGTTATAAGGTCGTTAAAGTCGTGGGCGATGCCACCGACGAGACTCCGAAGCGACTGGACACGATGCATCTTTCGCAGCTCTTCTTCGGTGCGCAATTCGTCGGTAATGTCGTCGAGGGTCAAGACGTAGAACGCCGGGGTTGCACCGGCAAGGGTAACACCCCGGAGTACCCGCCGGAGAAAGCGTTGCGACCCGTCGGCGTTAGAGAACTCCACAATCGTAGCTTCGCCGTCGGCGGTTCCTTCCCCCACCCCGATGCGCCCCTCGATGTCCTCCAGTTGTCGCCCGAGAAGAGTTCTCCTCGGCGTGTCGAAGAGGACCTCGGCGGCGGAGTTTACCAGGAGGAGCCGTCGATCCTCTCCAAACACCAGGGCCGCTACCTCGGAAACCTCCAGAAAGGTATCCGCAACCGCCGAGAAGGCGGCGTCTTCGGCCTCGTCGGCCAGGGGCCGGAAGAGGAGGCACCACTCGAGTCCATCGGTGTCCGCCGGCACCATGGTCAAGAGACAGGGTATCGATTGCGGCGAATCGGCCCGCCGTCGGACGAAGACGGGTCGAGCCGCCGACGGCTCACTATGCGGCTCTAAGAATTCCTCTCGCAGCTCGGCTCCGGTGTCGTCTTCCAGGATCAAAGACTCGGAGAGCCGACGCCCGAGCGCCCCGGTGCTGTCGACTCCGAAGAGGCGGGCCATCGCCTCGCTCCAGACCCGGACCCGACGGTCGGATCCGAGGATGCACAACCCGTCGGGGAGAGGAGGTGAGGTGGCGGAAAACGGTAGAAAGGCTTGACCCACCCCTTAAATTGTATGCCTTCCGCGCAGTATTGCAATTCGCCGGGGCCGGAGCGACCCCGGCTGGGGCTATACCTTCTCCAGGGCCGTCGAGAGATCCTTAAGGATGTCGTCGATGTGCTCGATGCCGATCGACAGGCGTACCAACTCCGGCGGGATACCCGCCTGCCGCTGCTGTTCGTCGCTCATCTGAGAGTGGGTGGTGCTCGCCGGATGGATCGCCAGGCTCTTGGCGTCCCCGACGTTCGCCAGGTGGGAAAAGAGCTCTAAGGAGTTGATAAAGGTCTCCCCGGCGTTGCGCCCCCCCTTAATGCCGAAGACCACCATGCCGCCGTACCCCTTCTTAAGGTAGCGTTTCGCCGTCTCGTGGGTCGGATGGCTCGGAAGCCCGGGGTACCGGACCCAGTCGACCTTCTTGTGGCGGCTCAGGAACTCTGCGACGGCCAAGGCGTTCTCGCTGTGCCGCTCCATCCGGAGGGCCAGAGTCTCGAGCCCTTGGAGGAACATCCAGGCATTATCCGGAGAAATCGCCGCTCCGAGGTTGCGCAGGGGTACCAGCCGCATGCGAAGAATATAGGCGATCGGATTGAGGTCCCCGAGGTCCTGGGCGTAGCGCACACCGTGGTAGCTCGAGTCCGGTTCGTTCATCGTCTTGAACTTGGCGTCGGTCCAGTCGAAGGTTCCGGCGTCGACGACGGCGCCGCCGATTCCCGTTCCGTGGCCGCCGATCCATTTGGTCAGGGAGTTGATGACGACGTCCGCCCCATGGTCGATGGAGCGCAACAGGTGGGGGGTGGTAAAGGTCGCGTCGACGAGAACCGGAAGGCGGTGTCGATGGGCAATCTCCGCAATAGCCTCGATATCCGGGACGTTGAGGGTCGGGTTCCCGATCGTCTCGAAGAAGACCGCCTTGGTCTTGTCATTTATGGCCGTCTCGAAGCTCTTCGGGTCCAGCGGATCGACGAACCGGGTGGTGATGCCGTACTGCGGCAGGATGTCGTTGAACATCGTAAAGGTGCCGCCGTAGAGGTTGTTACTCGAGACGATCTCGTCCCCGGCGGTCGCGATGTTTATGATCGAATAGAAAACACCCGAGGTTCCGGAGGCGAGGGCAAGGGCGGCGGCGCCCCCTTCGACCGCGGCGAGCCGTTGCTCCAAAACGTCCTGCGTCGGATTCATTATCCGGGTGTAGATATAGCCGAGCTCCTTAAGGGCGAAGAGATTCGCCGCGTGCTCGGTATCCCTAAAGTTGTACGCCGTCGTGCGGCTTATCGGCACCGCCCTGCTGGGGTTCTCGGTACCTTTTGCCTGCCCTGCGTGGAGCGCGAGGGTTTCGATATTGTTCGTAGCCATAGGATCTCCTCCATTAGTCGTCTTCGAAGAGGCGAATACTTAAGTAGCGCTGTCCACTATCACCCGCAAATACCATTTGATTCAAGGCTTTCGGTCGGTGGCGGGGAGGTATCAAACGGGCTTGGCGGCGAGAACGATTACCTTCGCCGGGTCGAAGGAAAGGTTGACCGATCCCTCGGGAATCGGGGACCCCGCCGGTATGGTCACGTCGAAGTCGTGGCCCTCGACCCGGATGCGGCTGCTGCTGTGGGTCCCGTAGGATACCGAGCGGACAACTTCCCCGGCGAGCCGAAGGGAGCCGCTGTGGCCTATCCGGAGCTCCTCGGGTCGAATGCTCAGCCAAACCGGACCGTCGGGAACCTGGTGCCCCGGAGAGAGCCCCACGGTGCCAAGGTCGGTCGCCACTTTAGACCCCGTTTTGATACCGGGGACCCAGTTCCGGTTGCCGAGAAACTGCGCGACCTCCCGGGACTCCGGCGCCGCGACGATCTCCTGGTAGCGACCGACTTGACTCACCCGGCCCTCGAGAACAACGGCCATCCGGTCGGAAAGAGTGGCCGCGTCGCTTCGGTCGTGGGTCACGATTACAATGGTGGTATCGTAGGCGTTTCGAGTCGAGCAAATCAGGTCCCGCATCTCGTCGCGAAGATGCTCGTCGAGGTTCGAAAGCGGCTCGTCGAGAAGCAGGAGCCCCGGGCGGAGTGCCAAAGCCCGGGCGAGGGCCACCCGCTGCCGCTGCCCCCCGGAGAGCTGCTGGATCCGCCTCTCGGCGAATCCCCCGAGCCGGACGTATTCCAGGGTTTCTGCGATTCGGGCTTCCCGCTCTCCAGCCGGCATCTTTGCCATCCGAAGGCCGAAGGCTACGTTCTCGCCGACAGTCATAAAGGGAAAGAGGAGCGGGTTCTGAAAGACCATTACGGCGTCCCGGGACTCCGGGGGTATCGAGGAGACATCGACCTCGTCGAAGAGAACCCGTCCGGTCTCCGGGACAAGGAGCCCGGCAAAGAGCTTGAGAATCGTCGTCTTCCCGCTCCCCGATGGCCCGAGGATGCAGAACACCTCGCCGGCTCGGATCCCGAAGGAAACGTCCTGGACCGCCGCCCGGTGTCGCGGGTTGTAGTGATGGGTCACCTCGACGAGGGAGGGGGATATCACAGGCGCCCCAGGGCTCCGAAGAGCGACGCCCGCCGGGAAAGGTGTCCCGCCGTAATCAGGAGAACGCCAACCGCCGGAAGGACGAAGACCAGGGAGAGGGCCGCGGTGACGGCGTGGTCCCCGGAGGCAGCGAAGGCGAAGAGGAGAACCGGGACCGTCACGACACGTCCGCCCCCGATAAGCAGGGTTATCGCGTATTGGCTCCAGGAGACCAGAAACACGAAGAGGCTTCCGGCGGCGAGCCCCGGCAGTATCGACGGGAGGGTAACTCGCAGGAAGACCTGCGCCCGCGGGGCGCCGAGGGACGCCGCCTGGTCTTCGAGGTCCTCGTCGAAGGAGGCGAAGACGCCCTTCATAACGATAATCATGTACGGAAGGGTCGGAAGGAGGTGAACGAGGATAACCCCGGGCACGGTGTCCGCGAGTCTCAACCGCAAGAAGGTAACGTGTATACCCATCGAAACAACCAAGGGCGGCACGAGGAGGGGCATCAGCAGAAAGAGCTCGAGAGCCCCCTTGCCTGGGAATGGCTGCCGCGCAAGGGCTCGCCCTGCAGGGACGCCCACCACCGCGCAGAGTCCGGTTACGGCAACCGCGATAAGACTACTGTTGAAGAAGGCTCTCCCGAGGCGAGACGCCGGAGAGAAGAGATATGCCCAGGCGCGCACGCTCGTCGTCGTCGGAAAAAGCTCCGGAAAAGCCCACCTTCCGGCAAAGGGCCAGATGAACAACGGAAGAAGCGGAAGAAGCACTCCGACGGGGAGGAGGAAGCGTAAGAGGACGCCCGAGCGACGCCCCAGGGTAACCCGGTAGGTCGCCGGACTATCCATCGACGAGCCGTCCCTGGTAGCTTTTTCGCAACACCGACCGATACGCGGCGCCAAGACCGATCACCAGTAACGCGATCGTAACGCCGAGGGCCATCGCCTCTGCGCGCATGGAAAGATCTACATCGACGTACTCCCGGTAAGCCAATACCGCAAGCATCGACGGGAACGGACGCCCGAGGAGCAACGGCACTTCGAAGGAACCGAAGGTGTAGGCGAAGATTATAATCGAGCCGGGTATCAACGACGGCAACAAATGGGGAACCATCACGTGTCGAAAGGTCTGCCAGGAGGTGGCCCCGTGACTCCGGGCAACCGCCTCGTATTCGTCACCGCCGGCCTGCAAGAGCGAGAGGACGATCAACCCGACAAAGGGGCTCTGCTTCCAGAGGTAGACGAGCACGATACCAACACCGTGGCGGTCGAATACCAGGCGGGGAAAGGCCGCGGCGGAGTCGATGGCGCCGGCGTAGAAGGCCACCCGAGCCAGAAGACCGCTTTCTCGAAGCAGAAAGAGCATCCCGATGGCCGCGACCAAGTAGGGAACGGTCAGAGGAAGCTGAAACAGAAGGAGAAGACTTCGGCGGCGAGATCCCCGGAGAGCCAGGGCGAGTACCACTCCCAGGGCAACGGCGCCTGCGGTGGCTGCAAGGGAGACGCCGAGAGTCAGACCGAGGGAGGCGACAAAGGTGGGGCGCAGGAAGACGCTTCGATACGCCGCCAGGGACAGCATACCATCCTCTCCGGGCACCCAAAGCCCAAAGCTCTGAAGCACGCCGAGGAACAGGCCGCCGGCGAAGAGGAGCAGAACGATGAGAAAGGCCGGCAGCAGGGGCAGAAGACGTGCCATGGGACGCCGCTACTGTTGGAGGACGTTCTCGATCCACCCCGTTTCGATCGCCTGAAGCCAATCGGCCTGGAGCTCCGGAATCTTGTGCCGATTGAGCACCTCCGGCGAGAGTACAGATGGTGCCCGGTCCAGGTTTTCGAAACGGAGTTGCCACTCCTCGGCAAGCCGGGGAATCGTCAGCACCGTCAGATCACCCCAGACCGCCGGGCGACTCTTTTCGAGCTGCGCCGCGGGATCGAGAATTAGGTTGGCGGCGACGAGAGCGGCCGCCTTGTGAGGCGAATTATACGGAATCGCAACGAAGTGGGTGTTTCCGATGGTGCCTTCCTCGAAAACGAAGGTCCTCGTGGATTCCGGGTAGCGCCCTTGGGCGACTAGATTGGCCGCCTCCGCCGGATTGTACGCCATGTCGAAGTAGACCTCTCCGTTCGCGAAGAGGTCCTCCAGGGCGGTCGCGTTCTCGGGGTAGGTATCCCCCTCCCTCCAGAGGGAGGGCTCGATGCCGTTTAGGATCTCCCAGGCAACGGGGGCAACCTCGTCGTAGAGCGCTTGATCGAAGGGACCGAGAAGGTTTTCGTAGCCCCCGGCGGCGTGGTAGAAGATGTGCCGGACGAAGGCGCTACCGGTAAAGTCCGGAGGCGCCGGGTAGGTAAACCGCCCCGGATTCGCCCGTATCCACTCCAACAGCGCGTCAACGCTCGATGGCGGCCGAGGGACCGCGTCCGAGTCGTAGATCATGACCATCTGGGCCGAACCGTAGGGGGACTCGTATCCTTCCACCGGATAGCCGAAGTCGAAGGCGATCGACGGATCGTCTGCGTCGACGAACTCGGCGTTGGGCAGCCGGGAGGCGTAGGGACCGAAGAGGAGGTCCGCCTCTTTCATCGTCCGGAAGTTTTCGCCGTTTATCCAGACAAGGTCGACGGACCCCCGGCTATCGATACCCGCAACCTGCTCGCCGAGAACCTTGTTGACGAAGACACTCGCGTCGTTTACCGGAATCATCTCGAGGCTGACCCCGTATTCCTCCCGGAGCCGGCCCCCGAGGTAGTCGGCAACGTAACGGTTAATCGACTCGGAGCCTCCCCACATGTAGAAGAAGAGGCTCTGACCCTCGGCTTCGGAACGGATCTCCTCCCAACTCATCGTTTCGAAGCGCTCTTCGAAGGGAGGACCCGCCTCGGGTTCCCCTGCGGCCTGCGCCGGAGCAACGCCAAAAGAGACTAAGAACGCCGCGAGGAGGAGCACCGAACGTGTTAGGGTATGCATACTAAACCTTACCTTATAGGTCATAAATATATGGCAACTCGAATATATAGCATTCTCGTCACGTTTCCAATGCCGGGCGCCAGATTTTTTCCGGAAGAAGGTGGAGCCCCGGGGCGTACCCGTCTTGGGAGTGGGCTTCGGCTTCGGCTTCGGCTCCGCCTCCGAAGCCTGCGAGAAAGCCGACCGCCCGGGTCAACACCGCAAGGGTTACGTCGAAGGCGTTGATGCTGTCTCCTTCGCCGGCGGTCAGGTTGGCCATGGCGCCGTCGGCGAAGAGAAAGAGCTCCTTCGTGCCGAGGCGATATCGATTCAGAAAAGGAATCGGCTCGTCGACCGACGTTAGGTTTTCGCGGTCGATCTCGTCGTCGGCGTGGCCGACGTTTATAAGGATCGTGCCGTCGGGAAGCCGGTCGAGCTCGGCCGCCGACAGCACCCCCGGTCGGCCCGTGGCGGTCACGACGATATCTCCCCGGGGGAGAGCCTCGGAGAGGGGTGCGACCTGCCACCCCCGGTAGGCAGCTTCGGCGCGCCGCGCCGGGTCGGGGTCGACGACGGTAACCGCTCCGCCGAAGGCCCTCGCGGCATCCGCAACACCCCGACCAACCGAGCCAAAGCCGAGAACGACGACGCGTTTTTCGTGGAGGCTTAGACCGGTACGGTTAAAGAAGGCGGTCCAGGTCGATAGACCGACCATAAAGCGGTTGTGGAGCCCCTCCTTGACCGGCAGATCGTCCCAGTTAAAGACAGGGTACGGAAGGTCCATTTCCCGGAGGCGGTTGATTCCACTACCGGTCGCCTCGAGCCCGGCGTGGATTACCGGAAGAGCCGCTCCCGCTGCGCGCCCGGCGTTCCATGCCCGGGAGAGGTCGGCTCCCATCTCGCAGAAATGCGTCGGACCCCATGCGATGGCCTTGGAAAGAACGCCGTCGAGATCCGCGGCGGACATTCCTCTGGTCGCCTCTGCCCGAATACCCCGCTCTCTCAGGGTGGTGACGACGCTCTCCCGGACGGTCTGAGGATTACAGGTGGTCACAAAGAGTGTGCACCCCTTATCGGCGATACCGAGGAGAAAGGGAAGCATCTTCGCGTCGAGGTGGAGGCTGCAGGCCAGGCGGACTCCACCGAGGTTCGGAAGGCGTTCTACTTCCCGTCGTGTCCGGGGCATGTTCCTTTGGATCCACTCCACTGCGTCGGGGGTTAGGCTCTCCATTAGCACAAGTCTATGGCAGCGAACCAGCCCGTGCAAGCGCGCTATCGATTCGTGTCTATCGATTCGGCGTGCCGCCCTTGTCCCGGTGTCCCGGTGGCCATATTTTCTGACTATGAAGCTAAACCGCGTCCTCTGCGCCCTTGTTTTCGTCCTGGTCCCCCTTCTTCTACCTGCGACCGGTGTCTCCGAGATAAACGAGCCGGAAAGCGAGGAGACCCTCGCGACCCTTCTTCCCCTGGACTCCTCGGTTCGTCTCGGGCGCCTGACGAACGGCCTTACCTACTACGTCCGGGAGAACGGCGAACCGGAGGATCGGGCATTCTTACGCCTCGTCGTAAACGCCGGCTCGGTTTTAGAGGACGAGGATCAGCTCGGGCTCGCCCACTTCGCCGAGCACATGGCCTTTAACGGTACCGAAGACTTCGACGCCGACGAAATTGTCGCCTACCTCGAATCCCTCGGGATGCGCTTTGGACCCGACGTCAACGCATACACCAGCTTCGAAGAGACGGTTTACCGACTCCAGGTTCAGACCGACCAACCGGGGAAGCTCGAGTCCGGTTTCCACATTCTCGAGCAGTGGGCCCACGAGATCCTTTTCGAAGAGGAGGAAATCGACAAAGAGCGGGGTGTTATCTACGAAGAGTGGCGGCAGGGCCGGGGCGCCGCCGCCCGGATGCGGGACGAGTGGTTTCCCACGCTCTTTGCCGACTCCCGATACGCCGAACGCCTTCCGATTGGAGATCCGGAGCTCATCTTGAGCTTCGAGCCCGAGGCGATCCGCCGGTTCTACGACGACTGGTATCGGCCGGACCTGATGGCGGTCGTCGCTGTGGGCGATTTCGACGCCGACGAGGTAGTCGATATGATTGCCAGGCAGTTCGGAGCGATCTCCCGCCGGAACGATCCGCGGCCGATGCCGACCTTCGAGGTGCCGGACCACGAAGAGACCCTCGTGGCGGTGGCTTCCGACCCGGAAGCCTCCGGCACCCGGGTCAGCGTCTACGTCAAGGGCGAGGCGGCAGAGCTCAACACAATCCGGGACTATCGGGGCCTTCTCGCTCACAGTCTCTTTTCCATCATGCTCAATTCCCGGCTGGACCAGCTGTCCCGGGAGGAGGACGCGCCCTTTTTGAGCGCCGGAGCCGGTCGCGCGGGGCTCGTCCGGACCAAAGAGACGACCGTCCTTACCGCCCAGACCCAGGACGAAAAGATAGCCGAAGGGCTCACCGCCTTGGTTACCGAAACGCGCCGGGTTGTCGAACACGGCTTTTTGGACGCGGAGCTCGACCGGGCCCAGCGTCGTCTCCTGCGGGGGTACGAGCAATCCTACCTCGAACGGGAGAACTCACCCTCCTCTGGATTCGCCTCGGAGTACACCCGCCACTTCCTCGAAGCCGAGGCGGCGCCGGGAATTGCCTTCGAGTACGAGCTCGCGAAGTCCCTCGTGCCGACTATCACCCTTCAAGAGCTCCGGGAGATAGCGGGGGACTATCTCGGACCGGAGAACCGGGTTGTCACGGTAACAACCGTCGACCGCGAGGGGACGAATCCGCCGAATGAATCGGAGATTCGACGGGTCCTCGCTGGAGCCGAATCGGCCCCCGTCGTCCCCTACGAGGAAACGGTCTCCGACAGACCGCTGATGGCCGAGCTCCCGGAACCGGGACGGGTCGTCAGCCGACGGGACCTCCCGGAGGTGGACGCCGTCGAATGGGAGCTCTCCAACGGCGTCCGGGTCGTCATCAAGCAAACCGACTTCCGGGCGGACGAGGTTCTGATGAACGCCTACAGCCCCGGCGGCTCTTCGAAGGCCCCGGACGACGCCTACCTCTCTGCGATGCACGCCACCGAGATTGTCATGGAATCCGGGCTCGGCGACTTTTCCGCCTCGGACCTCGAGAAGCTCTTGGCCGGGAACACGGCTCGAATAGAGCCCTACATCGGGGAGTTGACGGAGGGGATCGAGGGATCCGCCGGACAAGAAGACCTGGAGACCCTCTTCCAGCTTGCCCACCTCGCGATGACCGAGCCTCGGCGGGACCCGGTGGCCTTCGACCGGGTCGTCGAACGTCTCCGGGTCGAGCTACGGAACGAGATGGAGGAGCCCCAAACCCAGTTCATCGCCACCCTTCGGGAGATCCTCTTTCAAGACCATCCCCGCCGTCGGCAGCTAAAGCCGGAGGACGTCGAGCGTATCGATCTCGATACCGCCCTCTCCTTCTACCGGGAGCGATTCGCCGACCCTGCGGATTTTACCTTCGTTCTCGTCGGGAGCGCCTCCCCGGAAACCCTCGAGCCCTACGTAAGCCGGTACCTCGCGAGTATTCCGGCCTCGAACCGGAACGAGAGCTGGGAAGACATCGGAGTCGAAACGCCGCCGGGGGTCGTCGACCGGGAAGTCTACGCCGGCATAGAGCCGATAAGCCGCGTGGGAATCGTCTTCCACGGCGAATACAGCTGGGGCCGGGAGAACAATTACCGGCTGCGGTCGACGGCAGACCTCCTCGGCAGAAGACTCCGGGAGGTAATCCGGGAGGAGGAGGGAGGAACCTACGGCATCGGCGCCTGGGCCTCGGTGCGCCGGTACCCGGACCCGCTCTACACGGTCTTTGTTACCTTTGCCACCGACCCGGAGCGCGCGGAGGAGCTGACTGGACTGGTATTGGAAGTCGTCGAAGAGGTGATATCCGGAGAGTTTTCATCAGATTTGGTCAACCGCGTCCGGACAACTCAACTCGCCGATTTCGACTCGGCGAAGCGAACCAACGGGTTCTGGCTTAACGCCCTCTGGGAGGCGTATTTCCATGACCTCGATCCCGAGGTCCTTCTCGACTACCCGGAGCTCGTCGAAGCACTCTCCCCCGAGGTCGTCGAAGCTACGGCTCGGCGCTACCTCGACACCAGCCGAATGGTAACGGTTACCCTCTATCCGGCGGAGGCGACGTCCCTCGACGCGGAGCGCAAGGCCACCAGGGCTTCGGTAATGGCCCTCGAGTCCTCCAAGAGCGATTGGTAGTGCGACTCGGCCTCGGAACAGGCCGGGTCGTCGTGGCAGGAGACGACCTCCGCCGCACTGCGGTGGAGGCGCTCGTGAATCTCATCGAGAATCACGAAGTGGGCGTCCTGCCGCCCAACCTCTTTCTGCTCGTCGATCCACTTTCCCAGCTCGCAGCCGTGGTGGTTGGAGACCTCTTCGACGGAAAAGCTTATTCTACCGTCGAGGAGAGATCGGACACGAGATACCCAGGACTGGTGCGCCAGAATAATCGAAGAGTAGTCTAGGCCGTCCCCGACCTCTTCCCGGAGTGAATCCTCTTCCGAAAGGGTAAAGTGGTCGACACCCTCCCGGAGCTCTCGGACACTCGCGTTGTTTCGAATGCTCAATTGAGAGATCTCGTTTATCGCGAGATTGATGTTCTGCACCTCTTCGGTAATCTGCTCTATGCTCTCGGCGGTAACGATCGATATCTCTTTCTCCGAGAGAAGGGCGTTGTTGATCTCCTCGGCGCCGACCTGCATCTCTGAGGCGCCGCCCCGAATCTGCTCGGTAATGTGGAGGAGCTCCCCCGCCGCCTTGAGCACTTCTTGGCTGCCGGCTGAGAGCTCGTTGGTGCTGCTCGAAATCTCGTCGAAGGCTTCGGTAACGGTTCCCACCTCGGTGTGAATCCGAGAGAAAGCCTCGCCACTCTCGTTACTCGCCTCCTGGGCCGTCTTGATCCGTTCCACGAGATCCCGGAGGAGCCCGGCGATATGGGTGGAGTTCTCCGTCGTCGACTCGGCGAGCTTCCGTATCTCGTCGGCTACCACGGCAAAGCCACGGCCGGCGTCCCCGGCATGGGCCGCCTCGATCGCCGCGTTCATGGCCAAAAGGTTGGTCTGGGAGGCGACCTGGTCGATAACCCCGATGGTCTCGATAACGTCGTCGACGCTCGCCCCTATCTCGCCGATTATCTCGTTCGTGTTGGCAACCCGGTCCCCTCCGGCGGAGGTTATGTCGATGAGGGAAGAGACCGCCTCCCGGCGGTCCTTGGCGATGCGGGCGACGCTCGCGATCGACGCGCTCATCTCCTCGATAGAGGCCGATGTCTCGGTTACCGCGGCCGCTTGGTGCGAAATCTGCCCCACCAGGCTCTGGATATTTGCCAGGATCTGCTCCACCGCTGTCGAGGAGGAGGCAACCTGGGAGGAGAGCTTTTCGACCTGCTCCCGAATGGAAACGACGTGGGAGGTAATCTTGGTGGTGCCCCCGAGGGTAAGCTCTATCTGGAAGCTCAGCTGCTCGCTAATCTGCTGGCTTCCTGCGACGGTCCGACGAACTGCTTCGAGGGCGTCGCGGAGATCTTCGAGAGCGCCGGCGAAGTTGCTCTCGAGACGGCCGAGAATGTCCCGAGCCTGCTGCGATACCGTCGAACGGAGGTCGCCTTCGGCCATCGATTTCGCCCCTGCGACAATCTGCGTGACGCGAAAGGTCACCGATCGGCCGATAGCGATAGACAGGAGAACCAAAAACAAAAGGGCCACGCCGACGGTCGCGACGACCGAGATAAAGGAGACGAAGATGGTATCCCGGACAGCCTCGACGGCGGCGTCGCCCCGGCGCTCCTCGAGGGTGCGAAGGAGCTCGAGGTCTTCCATGACGGTATCGTTGTGAAATCGAATATTCCCGGCGTCGATCACTCCCTGGGGAGAGGAGGCTATCCGCTCGACCCCATCCATGTAGCCTTCCATTTCCGCGGCGAGACGAGCGAGAACCTCCTGTTCTTCGGCACTTGCGGGAGAGAGGCGCTCCAACGCGGCTCGCCCCTTAGCATAGGCGGCCCGGGCCGCCTCGGCTGCGTCTCCGTTGCCGGTAAGAAGAAGACGAAAGTAGCTGTGGGCCACCCCACCGTAGCCAAGAGCAGCCCGTAGGTCATCGAGGAGGCGTCCCCGGTCTATGACGTTGTCTCGGACGGTAAGGACGCGAGCGTCGAGGCGGGAAAGATTGAGATACTGCACCGTCCCGACGCCGACGAGGGACAGGACGAGAATGGTGAGCAAAAAAGCCGCCACGACCCCAAGGGGCCATCGCCGAGCTCGATTTTTTGACATGGAGCCTCCCGTCCCTAGAGTATCGGATGGCAGGAGACGTTTTTTGATTGCCGAAGAGGGTCGGACTACCGCAGTGGATCCGCTCGGTCTAACAGCTGTATCGTAATCCCGAAGGGATCCCGAAGCATAATCAGCACGTCTCCGGCCGGGGTTGTGCTCATCGGGATGTCCTCGGTGGCACCGGCCGACAAAAGAGCCTTGGCCGTGGCTTCGACGTCGTCGCACTCGTAGGCGATGTGGAGGGTCAACGCGTGGGTTGCCTCGCCGTCGAAATACGGCGCGTCCTCCCGGCTGTAGAGCTCGAAGACGATTCGTCCCGCCGAGTCGGCGAGAAAGCTCGCTCCGGCGGGATACCGCCGGACTACCGTAAATCCGAGATGCGTTACGTAAAACTCTTCCACCGCCTTCTGATCCCGGACGTTCAGGGCGAGGTGTTCAAATGCTCCTACCATGCCTGGGAGTATACACCTTCGCCCCCGGAGCG
>CAZTRQ010000037.1:0-19360 GCA_964616245.1 uncultured Spirochaetaceae bacterium
CTCGACGACGATGGGCTGAATAACGCCCTTTTCTCGGATCGATGAGGCGAGCTCATCGAGGGCATCTTGGGAGAATCGCTTCCGGGGTTGGTCCGGGTTCGGCCGGATTCGGTCCAGAGGGAGGGTCACGATACCCTCTCTCGGCTCTGCCGGGCTTTCGGCCGCCCCTGGGACACCCTCGTCCGTGGTGTCGGCGGCGGCGTCCTCAGCCGGGCCCCCGAGGAGGGCGTCGATACCTTTACCGAGTCTTCGCTTGCTCACGCTGCAGCACCTCCTCGGCGAGTTTCGCATAGCTCTTGGCCCCGGCGCATTCCGGATCGTAGGCGTGTATCGGAACTCCGTGGGACGGGGCTTCGGAGAGTCGGACATTTCGAGGGATGATGGTCCGAAAGACCCGGCGACCGAAGTAAGTAACGACTTCCTGGACCACATCTTGAGCGAGGCGAGTCCGAGAGTCGTACATCGTAAAGACGATACCGAGGATCTCGAGTCCCTGGTTCACGCTCCTCTGTATCTTCTCGATGCTCTGCAAAAGCTGCGTCAAGCCCTCGAGGGCAAAGTACTCGCACTGCAGGGGGATAAGGACCTTGTCAGCGGCGGCGAGTCCGTTGATGGTCAAGAGACCAAGGGATGGAGGGCTGTCGATCAAGAGGTAGTCGTAGGAATCCCGAAGCGGGTCCAACGCACTCTTTAGAAAGTACTCCCGCCGGTCCGCTTCGACGAGCTCGACGGTTGCACCGGAAAGGTCGATTGTCGACGGAAGAATGTCGAGGCCCGGAATATCGGTGGACCCGATAACCGACTTTGGGTCGATTTCGCCCATCAACACTTCGTACATTCCAGCTTCGGCGTTTCTGTGGCCGACGCTGCTCGACAGGTTTCCCTGAGGATCGAAGTCGACTAGCAGGACCGTTCTTCCGGCGAGCGCCAGATATGCACCAAGGTTTACCGCGGTGGTAGTTTTACCTACCCCCCCTTTCTGATTCGCAAAAACAACGACTTCTCCCATCGCAGCCGCGAGTATAGCCATTTCACTACAGATAATCGATAGACTGGTCGAAAATCCTACTAGAGTTGTGGTTTGGCCGTACAACATTGAAAAACGTCGGGAATATGTTAGGTTTATATGAATGAGACCCGGACCGTGAAGCCGCAAGAAGGGCACATAATGCACAAAAAGTCTTCGACCAGCCGTGGGCAGTCCCAGGAAGCTCTCTCCACCTTCTTGCACGATTTTCCAAAGACAGAGATCCACTTGCATATCGAAGGCCTGGTCACATCAAACTCCATCTGGGCATTGATACAGAAACACAAGCTGGACCTGGGAATCTCCTCCAAGAAAGAGCTGGAAAAGCGATTTAAAGTACGAAGCCTCACCGAGTTTATCGACCTCTTCATAAACATTATCCAAGCCTGTTTCCTCGAGGAGGAAGACCTGGCGTATCTGGTGGACGACGCAGAAAGCTACCTCGTCGAGAACAACATTCGATACGCCGAAATATTCGTCGCCCCCACGAAGCTCTTGCAGAACGGCATCGACTTCGACCGCCTGATCGGCCGCCTCGACAAGGGTGCAACACGAATCGCAAAGAAGGGGATTACCGTCCGATACATCGTCGATGTTTCCCGGGGGTTCGGCGTCGATAACGCGATGCGGAACCTCGAGCTCACCCTTAAGCACCGAAAAGACTCGGTCATCGGGTTGGGGCTCGGTGGCGCGGAGCAAGCGGGTCCGGCCCGGGAGTATCAACCCGTTTTCGACCGAGCTCGGGAAGCAGGGCTCCATGTTGTCGCCCACGCCGGTGAGGACGTCGGTCCGGAGTCGATCTGGGAAACCGTCAAGCTCCTACAGGTCGACCGCATCGGTCACGGCACCAGCGCCATCCTCGACCGGGGGTTGATGCGCCATATCCGGGATCATCAGATTCCTCTCGAAATCTGTCCTACCAGCAACCTCTACACCCGGAAGTACGCGACCACCCTCAAGGACCACCCAATTCGCCCCTTCTTCGACTTCGGAATCTTCGTCACCGTCAACACCGACGACCCGACCCTCTTTGGGGTGAGCCTCTTTGAGGAGTACGAGCGTCTCATCGAAGCCGAGGTTTTTACGCTTCCGGAAGTCGTTCAGATTATTCGCAACGGGGTTTTTGCCACCTTCCTCTCGGAGGCGGAGAAGAAGAAGCTCTGGAGCGAGGCACTAAAGTACATCAAGGGAAGCCCCTACGCCGAGCTTCTCTCCGAAATCTCCGGATAGCTCTTACCCGACGTTAGGTCCGCGACCTGCCGGCAGAACTCGTCGACCGCCGAAACCGGCAGCGCCCCGACTATTCGTACCGCGCCCCCAAACTCTCGTTTTTCGACCGTCCCCCCGAGCTCGTCTATCAGCCGAAAGAGGGAGTCGGCTTTCCGGTAGGACACCTCAAGACGGAACCCTCGTCTCTCGACGAAGGTCCGGGCGCCGCTCTTCTCGATAGCCGCCTTCGCCGCCTCGCCGTAGGCTCGAGCCAAGCCCCCGGTTCCCAGCTTCGTTCCTCCGAAGTAGCGGACGACCGTTACCAGACAGGAGGTTAGATCGGCACCGGAAATCTGATCGAGAATGGGGCGCCCTGCGGTTCCGTGGGGCTCGCCGTCGTCGCTATGCCCCTGCGACTGGCTCCTCTCCGGCCCGATCGCGAAGGCGTAGGCGACGTGACTCGCCCCCGAATGACTCTCTCGGATTCCGGCTATCGCCGCTTTGGCTTCGGCGTCACTCTCGACGCGGCGGAGTATCCCGATAAAACGCGAGCCTCTGATAGTCAGCCGGATTTCCGCGCCGGAGAGAGGTTCCTTCATGTTTCACGTGAAACAATGGGCGACGAAAGAAACAGTGTACCAAGAAGCATCCCCACCCAGTTACCGACCACCACGGTTTTCTGAGCGACGACCTGGAGGGACCATCCATCCGGCATATTCCAGGCCGGTCGGGAGAAGAGTACGGCGAGGTATCCGGCAGAGAGAAGGACCATCACAACGTGGAGCGCTCTCCGCCTCCCTGGAGGAGCGAAAAGGGCGCCGGAGACCCAGAGCAGCAGCAAAGAAAGAAAGGCGGAGTAGGAAACCCAGTTGTGGAGCTCGAAGAGGAGGTTCTTCGGTGTGAGCCCGGTCAGAAGAAAAAAGAGGGCTGCGAGGAATCCGGCGACGAGGACCCCTGAGGCCCCAAGACGTCCGGCCGCCCCCGCTTCGTCGACCGCGGCGGCCTTTCCCGCGGCGGCAAGCCCCCGGGCGAGGCGCCATACGCTGTAGCCGAAGGCGCCACAGGATAGGAAGAAGAAGAAGGAACCGACCAGGTTGTTCTCTCCGCCGGGGGTCACGGTCATTCCTAAGTCGCTCAAGTAGTGTCGAGTAAGTGAGTATCCGTTACCGCCGGGATAGACGAGACCGCTTATTATCGCGGCGGCCGGAGCCAAGAGAAGCGCCACCGCCAGCGGTGTCGCCCTTTTTGCCGTTGCTGTCGACCCCGCGGAGTGTTTCACGTGAAACACTACTCCCCGATGGTTGTTTCTTCGTCGTCTCCGCCTCGGGCGACCCCGACGACGTAATCCGGCCGATCTATGTTGATAAGCCGCACCCCGCCGGCGACCCGGGTCTGAATCGGAATGTCGGCAACCCGGAGCTTCAGCGTGTTGCCCTGGGAGGTAATCGCCATTACCTCGTCGCCCTCGCCGACGGGCAGCACCCCGACAACTTCGCCGGTGCGGTCACTCGTCTTGTAGAGGGTCTGTCCCCGGGTCGCCCGGCCGTGGGGAGTCAGCTCGCTGAACTTACACCGCTTGCCGTAGCCGAACTCCGTAAGGAGAAGCATGGTTGCGTCGGCTTGAACGGCGACGGCGCCGGCGAGCTCGTCTTCCTTGCCCAGCCGAATGCCCTGGACCCCCCGGGTCGCCCGGCCCATCTGGCGGACCGTCTCCTCCTGGATCCGCAGCCCAAGTCCCAGACGGGTTACCAGGATAACTTCGTCGCTTCCGGAGGTCAGGAGCGCCCGAATTACAGTATCCTGGTTGTCCAGGTTGATCGCGGTGATCCCCCGTGTTCGGGCGTTTCGGAAGTCCTCGACTTTTACCTTCTTGACGACGCCCCGGGCCGTAGCCAGAAAGGCGTTCGCCTGGATGGTAAAATCGGGAATCGCCAAGGCGGCCTTTATCGACTCGTCGGTCGAGACCGCAAGAAGACCTCGAAGATGCTGGCCCCTCGCTTGTCTAGATACTTCGGGGAGCTCGTGAACCTTTAAGAAGTAGGCCTTGCCCTCACTCGTCAAGAACAGAATGTGGTCGTGGGTCGACCCGATAAAGAGGTGCTCCACGAAATCGTCCTCCCGAAGCTTGGAGGAGGAAGAGCCTTTTCCTCCGCGCCCCTGGATACGGTACGAGCTCGTGGCGATACGCTTGGCGTATCCCGTGTGGGAAATTACGACGACCATATCCTCTTTCTGGATGAGATCCTCGATATCGATGGCTTCGATCTCATCGGGCACAATCTCGGTGCGCCGATCGTCACCGAAGCGGTCGGCAATATCCGCAGTCTCGTCCTTGATAACCTGCCGGAGCTTCTCGTCGCTCGCCAAGAGCGCTTTGAGCTCGGCGATCAGCTTCCGAACTTCTTCGAGCTCCTCGATAATCTTCTGGGTTTCGAGACTGGTAAGCTTCTGAAGGCGCATGTCGAGAATCGCCTGCGCCTGAACCTCGCTCAGCTTAAAGCGCTCCATCAATCCGTTTCGAGCAGCCTCGACATCCTTCGACGCCTTTATCAGGGCGATAACCTCGTCGATGTTGTCCAGGGCAATCTTGAGTCCCTCGAGGATGTGGGCCCGCTCTTCGGCCTTCCTAAGGTCGTACTTGGTCCGCCGGACGATAACGTCGTAACGGTGGTCGATAAAGGCCTGCAGAATCTGTCGGAGCCCCAGGGTCTGCGGCCTACCGTTGACCAGCGCCAAGGCGTTGACGTTAAAGTTAATCTGAAGCTGCGTGTGGCTAAAGAGCTGATTCAGAACGATCTTAGGGCTCGCCCCCTTTTTAAGCTCGATAATCGCCCGCATGCCGTTACGGTCCGATTCGTCCCGAAGGTCGCTTATGCCGTCGATTTTCCGGTCCCGCACCAGATCCGCAATCCGGGCGATGAGCGCCGCCTTGTTGACCTGGTAGGGCATCTCGGTAATGACGACGACGTCCCGACCGCCCCGGCCGGTTTCGATCGCAAAGCGCGCCCGGAGGACTATCCGCCCCCGGCCGGTCTCGTAGGCCTCTCGGATTCCCTTGGTCCCGTAGATAATCCCGCCGGTGGGGAAATCCGGGCCTCGGACGTACTGGACCAAGTCGCCGGAGCTAAGCTCGGGATCGTCGATCAGAGCGCTTACTGCAGCCGCGATTTCCCCGAGGTTGTGCGGCGCCATGTTCGTCGCCATGCCGACGGCGATTCCGTTGGCCCCGTTTGCCAGCAGAAAGGGAAAGGCCGCAGGGAGCACCGACGGCTCGGTCATCGTGTCGTCGTAGTTGTTGGCGAAGTCGACGGTCTCTTTCCGGATGTCCCGGATCATCTCCTCGGCGATCTTGGTAAGCCGAGCCTCGGTGTAGCGCATCGCCGCCGGGGGGTCGTTGTCGACGGACCCGAAATTCCCCTGCCCGTCGACTGCGGTGTAGCGCATCGAAAAGTCCTGGGCTAACCGTACCAGGGCGTCGTAGATGCTCTGGTCGCCGTGGGGGTGGAACTTACCGAGCACGTCTCCCACGATACGACCGCACTTCTTAAAGGGACGGTCGGACCGCAGTCCCATCTCGCTCATCGCGTAGAGAATTCGCCGGTGGACCGGTTTGAGCCCGTCCCGGATATCCGGGAGGGCCCGACTGACGATAACGGACATGGCGTAGTTTAGGTACGAGGTACGAACCTCGTCTTCGATGGCTACCGGAATAACACGGCCCATTCGCTCTTGTTGGTCGGACACTTTCTACTCCAGGGATTTAGACGTCGAGGTTCGCGACGGAAAGGGCGTTTTGCTCGATAAACTCCCGTCGGGGAGCGACCTGTTCGCCCATCAAGGTGGTAAAGATATTATCCGCTTCCACCGCGTCTTCGAGTCGGATCTGCATAATGTTTCGTGTTACCGGGTTCATCGTGGTTTCCCAGAGCTGCCCGGAGTTCATCTCTCCGAGGCCCTTGTAGCGCTGGATCCCCGCCTTCTCGCTCTTCCCGTCGAGGGAGGCCAGAATCTTGTCCCGTTCGATCTCGTTGTAGGCGTACCACTCTTGTCGGTTCACCGACACCTTGTAGAGAGGCGGCATCGCCAAGAACACGTGCCCGTTCTCCAGAAGCTCCGGCATGTAGCGGAAGAAAAAAGTTAGAAGGAGCGTCCGAATATGGGACCCGTCGACGTCGGCGTCGGCCATAATAATGACCTTGTGATACCGAAGCCGTTCGAGCTCGAAATTGGGTCCCGCCCCAGTTCCCAAGGTGGTGATGATGGGTTGCAACTTGTCGTTCGCCAGAACCTTGTCGATGCGGGTCTTCTCGACGTTGAGCATCTTGCCCCAGAGAGGAAGAATCGCCTGGAACTGCCGGTCCCGGCCCTGTTTCGCCGTCCCCCCCGCCGAGTCGCCCTCGACGATATAGACTTCGGCCTTCGACGGATCCTTCTCGGTGCAGTCGGCAAGCTTGCCGGGAAGCCCCGCGCTTTCGAGAAAGCTCTTTCGCCGAGTCAGCTCCCGAGCCCGCCGGGCTGCTTCCCGAGCCTTCGCAGCCATAACCGTCTTTTCGAGAATGCGGTCTACGTCCCCAGGGTTTGCGTCGAAATAGGCCGAGAGCGCTTCGTTGAGAAAGGACTCGACGATACCTTTTACCTCGGAGTTTCCGAGCTTCCCCTTCGTCTGCCCCTCGAACTGAGGATCGGGAACCTTTACCGACACGACCGCGGTGAGCCCTTCTCGAACGTCGTCGCCGGTAAAACTCTCGTCGACCTTCTTAGCGTACTTCGATTTCTTCAGAAACTCGTTCAGAGTCCGGGTAAGGGCGGACTTAAAGCCGACTAGGTGGGTACCCCCTTCCCGGGTGTTGATGTTGTTCGCGAAGGAAAAGATGACTTCGTTGTAGCCGTCGTTGTAATCCATCGCGATTTCCAACATCACGCCGTCCCGCTCCCCCTCGCAGTAGATCGGGTCCCTGTTGATGAGGGTCTTGTTCTTGTTCAGGAACGTGACGAACTCCTTTACGCCACCTTCGAACCGAAACGAGTGACTCTTCTCGGTGGTACCCCGGAGATCCGAGATGTCGATCTGGATGCCCCGATTCAGAAACGCAAGCTCTCGCAGCCGCGTCGACAGGGTGTCGAAGGAGTACATCAGCGATTCGAAGACGTCCGGGTCCGCATGGAACCGAGTCATCGTTCCCGATTTGTCCGAGGTCCCCGTCTCCTCTACGCCCCCGGTGGGGACTCCCCGTCGGTATTCCTGGGTATAGATCTTCCCGTCTCGATAGACTTCGACCCGGCACCATTCCGAAAGGGCGTTTACGACCGAAACACCGACTCCGTGGAGCCCGCCGGACACTTGGTAGCTCTTCTTATCGAACTTACCCCCGGCGTGGAGGCGGGTCATTACGATTTCGAGGGCGCTCAGGCCCTCTTCCTCGTGGAGGTCGACGGGTATACCCCGCCCATTGTCGTCTACCTGAACAACGTTGTCCGGGAGAATCTGAACCCGGACGGTGTCGCAGTGGCCCGCGAGGGCCTCATCGATGCTATTGTCGACGACTTCGTAGACCAGGTGATGGAGCCCTGCCGGTCCGGTAGAGCCGATATACATGCCTGGCCGTTTTCTCACGGCCTCCAGACCCTTGAGAATCTGGATATTACTGGCGGAGTATGCTTCTGTCATTATGCTCACAAGTATAGCCATCTTCCTGTACCAAGTAAAGATAGCGCACTCGTCCGGTTGCCATTCTTATGTGGATACATTGTGGACAAAAGCGGGGTTTCCTGTGTGCTTATTCGTCCCCTAACGCGTATATAGCCAAATTCTGTCTACTGCTCGGGAAAAGTTCCCCGAAACGCATTGGTCAGGCCCCTCTTTCGTGATACCATACCACCTTGTGTTCACCCGGTTTTCGGGGTTTTATTGTTAATAAACTGTGGATAATTGGAGCTTTCATGGCGGCGGGCGAATGGGACTATAGCGTTTTTTGGCACGAAGCAATGAAACAGCTTCAGGATGAGATCTCCGAGCAGGAATTCGCCATGTGGTTCAACCGCATGAGCTACTCCCATTCGATGGAAAACCAGATTGTCGTGTCGGTTCCATCCTCTTTCTATCGGGACCAGGTAAAACAGCGCTATCTCTCTAAGATAGAAGAAAAAATCCAAGAGCTGTCTGGGACTGGGTTGGACATAGACTTCGACATCCGTCGTCTCGAAACGCCGGCTCAGCCCCGCCAGAAACCCAAAACCTCCGCGGCAGTTCTCGATAAGCCGAAGACCAAGACACCGCATCCAAACCTCCGGGTAGAGTACACCTTCGACAACTTCGTAATCGGTCAGAACAACTCCTTCGCCGCCAACGCCGCCATGGCCATCGCCAAGAATCCCGGCACCGGCTACAACCCCTGCCTAATCTACGGTGGCGTAGGCCTCGGCAAGACCCACCTTATCCAATCGATCGGAAACTCGGTGCATCAGGAGTTCGACAACCTCAAGATCGTCTATGTGACGATGGAGAGTTTTACCAACGATTTTATTCAGTCTATACGGGAAAAACGCACCCAAGCCTTCAAGAACAAGTATCGCTACGCCGACGTCCTCTTAATCGACGATATTCACTTTCTTCAGAAGAAGCCGGAAACCCAGGAAGAGCTCTTCCATACCTTCAACGCCCTCTACGACGCCAACAAGCAGATGGTGTTTACCTGCGACCGTCCCGTGTCCGAAATTCGAGACCTTACCGACCGCCTTCGCAGTCGTTTTGAGCGTGGTCTTAACGTCGACCTCCAGCCTCCCTCCTACGAGACCCGGTACGCCATCCTCAAGAAAAAGGTGGACCAGACGTCCATTCGAATCCCGGAAGAGGTCGTCGAGCTTATTTGTACCAACGTAACCACCAACGTCCGAGATATAGAGTCGGCTCTTACGAAGCTAGTCGCCTACGCCGAGCTCGTCGATAAGGATATCTCGGCAGAAGTTGCTAAACAGCAACTCAAGGACTTTTTCGCAAGCCCTCAGCAGACAAACGTCACCATCGACGTCATCCAACGGGTCGTCGCCGACTATTTCAACCTCTCCAATCAGGAGCTGAAGGGTAAAAAGCGAACCAAGGTTATCGCCTTTCCACGACAGCTCGCGATGTACATAACAAGAGAGATGACCGAATACTCCACCACGGAGGTGGGGCTGGAGTTTGGTGGTCGGGACCATACGACGGTCATGCACGCCTGTCAGCGCATTGAGAGCAGAATGCGAACGGATCCGACCCTAGAGCCGACCATCCAGTTCCTTATCCGAAACGTCAAAGAACAGAGCACAAAGTCTTAATAGTCTCTGAGTCTTTTGTGCAAAAGTCGCTACCCTGTGGACAGTGTGGACCGATTGATAATGCTTTTCACAGAGCTATTCTCACTGTATGCTTCGATTAGATAGTGGTTTATCGGGCTTATCCACATGTTAGAAGAGCCTATTACCACTACGACTAGAATTTACTTATAAAGAGACTGTGGGAAGAAGGATAGGGAGCTATGAAGTTTAAAGTCGAACGAGATACCATCCTCAAAGAGGTTTCGCTCTCCCAGGAGATTATTTCTTCTCGAAACAGCTTGTCGGTTCTTTCCAACGTTCTCATAGAAACCGCAGACGGAACCCTCGTTATTCGAGCCACAGACCTCAAGATCGGATTCGAGACGAAGATTCCAGCCGAGGTGACCGAGCAGGGCAGAACGACCGTCTTCTGTGACAAGCTGGTTGGTATTCTCCGGGCACTGCCATCAGGAGAGGTTTCCTTCGAGCTCGCCTCCGACGGGTCTCTTACGATCAAACCGCTGTTTAAGAATATCGATTTTCAACTCCGTAGCATCCAGGCCGAAAAGTTTCCGGAGCTACAACTCATCGCCGACGAGGCCTACTTCGAGGTCGGACAACGCGAGTTTCTCGATATGGTCTCCCAGACCATATTCGCGGTATCCGACGACGAAACCCGCTATTTTATGAACGGTGTCTACATGGAAAATATCGAAGGGGATCTGGTGATGGTCGCAACCGACGGCCGCCGCCTCGCCTTCGTTCGAAAGACACCGGAACAAGAGCTTAAGGAGTTCGACGGGATCATCGTCCCACCGAAGGTGCTTCAGATCATTAAGAAGCTCGCCAGCGGGGACGGAACGTTCTCGATGGCGGTAACCGAGAAGAATCTCTTCGTTCAGTTCGAAAACCAAAAGATTTCCTCGGCTCTCATAGAGGGGCAGTTTCCCAACTATCAGCGAGTTATCCCAGAGAGCCAAACCCACACCGCCACCCTTGTTCGAGAAGAGCTTCTCGAAGCGCTCCGCCGGGTCAGCCTCCTCGTCGAGAAATCCAAACGAATCTATCTAAACATAGCCGAAGGAGCACTAACCCTCAGCTCCGAAGAGAGCGAAGTCGGCGTTGCCCACGAAGAGATTAGCTGTGAATACGAGGGACCGGAAACCAAGATTGCCGTAAACTACGCCTATGTCCTCGATCCATTACGGGTCATCGGGTCGGATAACATTACCATCAACTTTACCGAGGCGACGAGAGCGCTGACGCTTTATTCGGTACCCCGGGAAGACTACTTTCACATCGTAATGCCGATGCAGCTCGACTAGGGCGTCCCGCCGAAGCAAATGGCTTTTAGCCGGTTACGTCTCTACTCCTTCCGGAATCTCGCCGACGGTGTCCTCGATACCGGCGCCCGGGAAATAGTGCTTATCGGCGAAAACGGCCAAGGAAAGACCAACTTTCTCGAGGCGATTCATCTTCTTTGCTATGGATCCTCGTTTCGAACCACCCGAGACCGAGAGATGGTTCGCTTCGGTGCCGAGGAGTCTCGGGTAACCGGAGAGATCCCCCAGGAACCCTTAAGCCGTAGTGTGTCGGTTACCCTTAGGGGCGCAAAGGAGATAGCCGTCGACGGAACTGTTGTTCGAGATCGCCGAGAGCTCTTGTCGATTCAGCCCTGTATCGTTTTTTGTCACGACGATATTCGCTTCGTCTCCGGGGCACCCGAGCTCCAACGCCTCTTCCTCGACCAGACCGTTGTCCTCTACGATCCGGCCTTCGTTGATACCCGGCGGCGCTACCTTCGCGTCCTCCGGCAACGAAACGACGCCCTTAAACGCGGAGCCCAGGAGCTCCTCGAAGCCCTAGACATTCAGCTCGTCGCTACGGGGCTCGCTATGATGGACCGACGAAAGGGAGCGGTAGAGAGCTTTAACGAGGTCCTCGGCGACCTCTACCGCGGCGTCGCAGAGGACACCGAAGCGGTCCGCCTGGCGTACCGGCCCAGTTGGAACCACCGAGGGCCCTCCGCCGAGGACCCCCGGGAGACCTTGCTCTCGCGCCGGGAAAGGGATCTCGCCCTCGGAACAACGACGACCGGACCCCACCGGGACCGCCTGCTGTTCCTCTACGAGGACCGGGACTACGTTTCAACAGCGTCGACGGGGCAACAGCGGCTGCTTTCGCTTCTTCTGCGTCTCGGACAGGTGCATTACTACTACCAAGTACACCCACAGCCGCCCATTTTGCTTATCGACGATGTCCTGTTGGAGCTCGACCGCGGAAAGCGAGATCGCCTCCTCTCTCGAATGCCGATCTTCGACCAGGCGTACTACACCTTTTTGCCCCAGGAGCGGCTCCCGCAGGACGTAAGCGGCGACCGCTTGGTATACTCGGTAGAGAGAGGCGTTTTGACCCGAAATGGATAAGGCAGAGGCGATACTCAGAAAGCTCTTCGGACGCTACGTGGACCGGGACGACGAGGGTTTTATCGGGTTCTTTTCCCAATGGCAGGACCTCGTCGGAACCGATTTGGCTGCCCACGCCGACCCGGTAGATATCAAAAACGGCGCACTCTACCTGGAAGTCGACCACCCCGCCTGGCTCCAGCGGCTCCACACCAAGCAAGCCGACATTCTCAAAGCAATCCAGGGCCGCTTTCCGAACCTGGGAATACAACACCTCTACTTTCGCATGGCCGGGGAAGGAAGGGCGTCGCCCCGGAGTCCCGGCGCTGCACCCGGCAGCCCCCGGTCCGCCGGCCCCACCACGAACGGGAGCCCCGGGCCGCCACCCGCCCCGGCAGCCGACGGGAACGCAGCCCCGCACCCGGCGCGCTACACGGAAAACGCTTCTGAGGCCCTCGATCGCCTACCGGAATCGAACCTCAAGCGATCCCTCGAGCGTCTCAAGGATCACCTCGACGACCACCTCGAAGAGCGCGATTGACACCACCGAAGCCGGCTAGTATACTTCGCCGGTTATCTCGCAAGGACAAAGACCATGAAACGAACATATCAGCCTAGTAGAAGAAAGCGCCGCCGGAGCCTTGGTTTTCGAGCACGAATGAACACCAAGGGTGGCCGGATGGTTCTAAAACGACGTCGAGCGAAGGGGCGCAAGAAGCTATCCGTTGCCGACGAAAAAAAGCCTTACTAAGGACGAGATCCTTAGGCGCAGAAGCGACATTCAACGGGTGTTCCGCAGCCGTTCCGGTTGCCGGGTAGGAGCTTTGCGCCTTCGCTGCGTCCCCAATGGGATGGAGATAAGCCGGGCGGTATTCGCTGGGCGCCGAAAGACCAAATCTGCGGTGGAGCGAAACCGACTTCGCCGTCGAGGACGGGAGCTGTATCGCCACGTCAAGGAAGACGTGCGCCCTGGCTTCGACATCGCGCTCTTGGTGGACTCGGCGGAAACTCCCTTTGGACGGCAGCTCGAAGAGCTTCAGGCGGCTCTCTTGCGTCTCGGCCTGGTAACGGACAAATGGAACGGTTAGATGGATAAACAAACGCTCTTGGCGGTGGTGCTGTCGGTGGTGGTAATTACCGCCGGCTTTATGATTCAAAACGCGCTCTACCCACCGGAAACCGCCCCTCCGGAGAGCACGGCCCGGCCGGCACCCGAAGCGGGAACGTCCTCGGAGACCGGTACCCAGGACACCCGAAACGGCGAAGGCACCCAAACCGAAACACCGAGTACAGGCCGTGTCGTATCTGCCTCCCGGATTCTCCCTGTAGAGGATCCTTCGATCCGGCGCCGGGACGTGACGGTTTCCACCGACCTTCTACAGGTGGTTATCGACAGCCGGGGTGCTCAGGTAACGCAGTTTCTCCTCAAGGAGCACACCGACACCTCCCAGGGGAGTCCCGTAGATATGGTCTTTAACCCCGGGGACACCCCGGGAGCCTTCCGCCTCCACTTCGGGGGTCCCGAGACGCCGGCTATCGACGCCGTCTACGACGTCCGGGTCCGGGATAACGGAAAAACGGTGGAGTTCTTTCGGGAATTCTACATCCCCGGCCGGGAAGACACCCCTTTTACCATCACCAAGATCTACCGCTTCGCCGACGGCGAATATCTCTTCGAGCTCGAGGTGGCCTTCGCGAACAGCGTCAACGAGTTTCTCCCTGCCTCCGAAGAGGGGTACGCCTACACCCTCAGCTTCGGACCCCAAATCGGGCCCGAGTTCCGGGAGCTCGACAACAGAAACGAATACCGGCGCTACTTCTCTTACCGGGACGGCGATCGGGACAACATCAACCTTAACCGCCGCAACACCGAGCTCATCGAAGAGCGCGTCGACTGGGTTGCGGTCGTCGGCAAATATTTTAGCTTTATCGGAATTCCCGGGGTTACCCAGTATGACGTTACCGTTACCACCGAACCGGTTTCCGGCGTCCCCGAGGCCTCCCAAGTTTTCTTTGCCCGGCCGCCAATCCGGAGCAGCGTAAACAGCGACACCTTCCGTTTCTACCTCGGCCCCAAGATAAACCGGGTTCTCGCTCGATACACCGATACCGAAGACAACGCCTTCGGGATCTCAGAGGAGCTCGATGCGGCGATCGACTCCCGGTTCCTCCTCGGGTGGCTCGAAAACGTGCTCAAGTTCCTGTTGAATCTTATTTACCAGGTGGTTCCCAACTACGGTATCGCCATCATCATCCTGACCATCATCGTCAAGGTGTTGATGTTCCCCCTTACCAAGAAGAGCTACGAATCGACCGCTCGGATGCAGGAGATGAGCCCGAAGATTACCGAGCTCCGGGAGAAGCACAAGGATAATCCTCAGAAGCTCAACGCCGAGATGGCGGCGGTCTACAAAAAGGAAGGGATAAACCCCCTCGGCGGCTGTCTTCCGATGGCGCTTCAGTTTCCCTTCTTCATCGCCATGTTCGGGCTCTTTAACAACCATTTCGACCTTCGGGGTGCCACCTTTATTCCCGGATGGATAACCGACCTCTCGTCGCCGGAGTCGATCTGGAATTTCGGGGAGTTTACCCTGCCCTTCCTTGGGTGGAACGACCTAAGGCTCTTGCCGGTGCTCTTCGTTGCAACGCAGTTGGTTACCAGCAAGACCATGCAAACGCCCCAAGCGAGCGCCGGAAACATGAAGATGATGACCTACATGCTGCCGATCGTCTTCTTCTTTGTCCTGTACAACATGCCGTCGGGGCTCCTGGTGTACTGGATCGTCACAAACGTTTTGACCGCAGGGCAGCAGTACTTCAACAAGATTAAAAAACATCCGGCCTAGATCGGCCGGTGATGCTGGAGACAACAGATGGTTCACGAATTCGAAGGAAAAACAGAGAGAGACGCCATCGATCTCGCGATCGATACTCTCGGGTTGGAGCCCGACGAGTTTGATGTCGAGCATCTCGACACACAGAAGGGCGGCTTTCTCGGCATTCAAAAGAAGGTGCGGATCCGAGTCCACCTTCACGACGCCCACCCGGTCACGACGGCTACCCGAAACCCGGCACCGGAAAACGACTTCGAGCACGCGATCGTAGATTTCCTACAGAACGTCACCGAAAAGATGGGTTTTTCGGCAGAAGCCAAGATAATGTACCGGGAGCCGGCTAAGCTCGGCGTCCGGCTCGACACGGAGCACTCATCCATCCTTATCGGGAAGAAGGGAAAGAACCTCGACGCGCTGCAGCTCCTCGCCAACATCGTCGCCGGCAAGCTCGACCACAGCGACGTAAAGATCGTTCTCGACAGCGAGAACTATCGAGCTCGCCGAGAGGAAAACCTCGTCCGCCTGGCCCACAAGGTAGGAGACCAGGTAAAACGGACCCGGAGCTCGAGGCTTCTCGAGCCGATGAATCCATTCGAGCGACGCCTTATCCACACGGCACTGAACGACATATCGGAGCTCGGTACCGAGAGCGAAGGCGAGGGACTCTACAAACAAGTGAGAATTTTCTACAAAGGGATTGACAAACGCGGCTAACCCTCAACAGAGGGTGGTTGTGGATAATCTGTGTAGAAAAAGGACCAAAAGTATCGAAAGACCGTGTCTCTTCCTGCCAGGGCTCTAAAACCTCCCATTTATGCATCGAGATAGCGTTTCGTGGCATGTTCTGACTACTTACCAGGCTAAATTTGAGAATTCTTAACATTCGGCCTTCCCTGGGCCCTTTTCGTGCTTGTTCACGAATTGTGGATAACTCGGGGGTTTTTTGTGTGATGGACCGTTTCCGGCGCGCCATAGCAGTTGCGAAGTCCCGGGCCCTGCGGTATTCTCTTTCTACAGAGTCCAGAGGAGATAGAAATGACCTTTGATGAGTCGGTTCGTTACCAAAAATCCCACGAATGGGCAAAGAAGGATGGCGATGTCTATATCGTCGGTATATCGGACTACGCCCAGGACAGCCTCGGAGACGTCGTCTACGTCGAGCTTCCGGAAGTCGGGACCGTTAAGCAACGGAGTGAGCCCTTCGGCGTCGTCGAGAGCGTCAAGGCGGCGAGCGACGTCTACATGCCGCTATCCGGCGAGGTGGTGGAAGTTAACCCAGCCCTGGACGACGAATCAGGCCTGGTAAACGAAGACCCCTTCGGGAAGGGGTGGCTCATTAAGGTAAAGGCCTCGGACCCCGGTGAAGAGAAAGACCTCCTTGCCGCCGCCGACTACGAGGAATACACGAAGGGCCTCGAAGAGTAGCTCGGGCCCACGCCCCCGTCGGTCTTGACCCCGACATCGCCATTCACTATTGTTCAATCCTTGAACATGTGCCGGGTCTTTTCGTAGCACGTTTCGGCTGTACGGTCCCAAGAGATTCGGCAACTCCTCTCCTCCGTCACCTGACATAGGTCTATCATGAACCCCTCCTTCCACGAACGAGAGCTCAACATTCTCGAAGCCATCCACAACCGGCGCCACATCAAGCAACGCGACCTGGCTCACATCCTCGGAATATCCGTGGGGATGACCAACGCCATTATTCGGCGCCTCGTCCAGAAGGGGCTTCTTACCGTCCGCAAAGTCAACAACCGGAACATCCGCTACGCTGTATCCTCCGATGGCATGGAGGCGCTGGCGAAACGAAGCGTCCGCTACCTAAAGAGCACCATACGCAGCGTCGTCGACTCCAAGGAAGCGATCGAGGAGCTTGTGATCGTCGTTAAACGACTCGGCTATTCCGAGCTCTACCTCGTCGGTTCTAGCGCCCTCGACTTCGTCGTCGAACACGTCTGCGGCAAATTCGGCGTCCGTTACGGCCGGGCACCGGGCCCGGAGCCCCCCCGGGAACAAGGCCCTCCGCTTGCCGAAGCGGTGCGAGAAACATACTTTCTCTTCAGCGAAAACTACGAAGAGCCGGAAGATCACCAAAGGGAGTCCCACGGCTACCTCAGAACCATTCTCTCGTCGAAACCAAGCCCGGCACCCGGGGAGGCCGAACAGATACGGCACTCCGCCGGGAGCCTCTGGTAAACAGTTAGGAGCACCATAATGAGCACGAACACGGCAACCGCCTTAGACTACCGCGTCCGGGACATCGCCCTCGCGGACTGGGGCCGGAAAGAAATGACCATCGCCGAGCAAGAGATGCCCGGCCTTATGGCGACCCGGTCGAAGTACGGTCCGGACAAGCCCCTCGCCGGGGTCCGGGTAACCGGCAGCCTCCACATGACCATCCAGACCGCAGTCCTTATCGAGACGCTTACAGAGCTCGGGGCCGACGTCCGGTGGGCAAGCTGCAACATCTTCTCGACCCAGGACCACGCCGCCTCGGCGGCCGTCGTCGGACCCGAGGGGTCTGCGGAAAACCCCGCCGGCGTCCCCGTCTTCGCCTGGAAGGGAGAGACCCTGGAAGAGTACTGGGCGCTGCTCCTCGACGCCTTGCGCTTTCCGGGACCCGATGGGAAGTTTCTCGGGCCCCAGCAGGTCGTCGACGACGGGGGTGACGCCACCCTCATGATCCACCTCGGCTACGAGATCGAAAAGAAGCCAGAGCTCCTCGAGGACGCCGGGACGAGCCCCGACGAGAAGGCGCTTATGCGCATCCTTAAGGAGGTCTACGAATCCGACCCCACCTGGTGGCACCGCGTCGTTGAAGAGTGGGAAGGGGTTTCCGAGGAGACCACCACCGGCGTCCACCGCCTCTACGAGCGGGCCAGGAACGGCTCTCTCCTCGTCCCGGCCATCAACGTCAACGACTCGGTAACCAAGAGCAAGTTCGACAACCTCTACGGCTGCCGCGAGAGCTTGGTCGACGGCATCAAGCGGGCCACCGACGTAATGATCGCCGGGAAGGTCGCCGTGGTCTGCGGTTATGGTGATGTCGGAAAGGGTTCCGCCGAGAGCCTCCGGGGCCTCGGTGCCCGGGTTATCGTCACCGAAATCGACCCCATCTGCGCCCTCCAGGCCGCCATGGCCGGCTACGAGGTCAAGACGGTCGAGGACACCCTCGGCGAGGCGGACATCTACGTTACCGCCACCGGCAACCTCGGCGTCATCACCCTAGAGCATATGCGCAAAATGAAAGACCAGGCCATCGTCTGCAACATCGGCCACTTCGACAACGAGATCGAAGTCGAGAAGCTCAACGACGCCACCGACGCCGCAAGAATCAACGTAAAACCCCAAGTCGACCGCTACGACTTCGAGGACGGCCACGCCATCTTTATGCTCGCCGAAGGCCGCCTGGTAAACTTAGGCTGCGCCACCGGTCACCCGAGCTTCGTCATGTCCAACAGCTTTACCAACCAGGTCCTCGCACAGCTCGACCTCAGGACCAACAAGGGCACCTACGAGCCCGGGGTCTACACCCTCTCTAAGGCCTTGGACGAAGAAGTCGCCCGGCTCCACCTGGAGAAAATCGGGGTAAAGCTTACCACCATGACCAAGCAACAGGCAGATTACCTCGGGGTGCCGACCGAAGGGCCCTTCAAGCCGGGATACTACAAGTACTAAGGAGCCGACAGTGAGCCGATCCTATCTCTTTACCTCCGAATCGGTAAGCGAGGGGCACCCCGACAAGCTCGCCGACCAGGTCAGCGACGCCGTCCTCGACGCCTGCCTGACCGACGATCCCACCTCCCGGGTCGCCTGCGAAACCTTTACCACCACCGGAATGGTCCTCGTCGGGGGCGAAATTACCACCACCACCTACGTCGACGTCCAGGAGATCGCCCGGGGCGTGGCGAAGTCCATCGGGTACGACCGCCCGGAATACGGCCTCGACTACGAGAGCATGAGCGTCATGAGCACCATCCACTCCCAGAGCCCGGACATAAGCCAGGGGGTCAGCGGCACCGGTCTCTACAAGGGCCAACAAGGGGCCGGAGATCAGGGGATGATGTTCGGCTACGCCTGTAGCGAGACCGACGCCCTCATGCCGGCGCCGATTACCTTCTCCCACCGGCTCCTCGAATACGCCGCCGAGGTACGCAAACACGGCAAGATCACATGGCTCCGGCCCGACTCCAAGAGCCAGGTAACCGTCGAGTACGACGGCAACAAGCCCGTCCGCATCGACACCGTCGTCCTCTCCCACCAGCACGACGACGCCGTGGGGTACGAAGAGCTCAAGGAGACCCTCATTTCGAAGGTGATCCAACCGGTTCTCGGTGGTACCGAGCTCCTCGACGAGAAGACCAACTACTTCATCAACCCGACTGGCCGTTTCGTTATCGGAGGACCCCACGGCGACACCGGCCTCACCGGGCGCAAGATTATCGTCGACACCTACGGCGGCATGGGACGCCACGGCGGTGGCGCCTTTAGCGGGAAGGACCCGAGCAAGGTCGACCGCTCGGCGGCCTACATGGCCCGCTACGTTGCAAAGAACATCGTCGCCGCGGGCCTCGCGGAGCGCTGCGAGTTGG
>CAZTRQ010000038.1:0-19343 GCA_964616245.1 uncultured Spirochaetaceae bacterium
AGCTCTTGAGCGCCGATTGCGGTATCGGAGCCGGGGGCGCTTGTGCGGGCTCGAGCACCCGGGCGCCGGGAGGCAACCCGAGGGTTACCTGGGTTTTGCCGTGGGGTAATTGTAGTTTGCTCCGGACGTGCGTGTTGCCGTTTAACTTCGTCAAATCGATGATCCTCCTGGGCGAATCAATAACCGCAGGCGCGACCGCTACCCCGGCCCGAACCCCAGCTCTCCCCGGCGACGCCTAAAGGAAGCTACCGCTTCGGTGTACGTGGCTTCCTCAATAAGGTTCCGCCGCTCGGTGGGGTCGGCCACCAGATCGAAGAGGACTTCCGGCATATGCTCGCCGTAGTATTGGTACTTTAGGTCGTCCTGTTTGATCATCAGGTTCATCCCGCCGTAGTCGTGGATCGGGCTTTCATCCCAAGCACGCCTCTCCTCCGGAAGAAGTGGTTGGTTCGACTTGGAGAACATCGACACCACTTCGTTGTTCCAGCTTTCGGGTGGCGGTCCGTTGGGGTCGCGGAGAAGCGGAGCAAGGGAACGGCCGTCGAGGCCCGAAGGAACGGGCAGGTTAGAGAGTTCGCAGAGAGTCGGGAAGAGGTCGATAAGGCTGACGTTTTCCCGCCTTCGACCAGGGGCGCCAGGCCCACTTTGGGGGGGGCGGAGGACCATCGGCACCCGAACGCTCGACTCGAAGAACTTCTGTTTTTCCCAGATAGAGTGCTCGCCGAGCATCTCTCCGTGGTCGCTCATGTAGACGACGATCCAATCGTCGAGATCCTGGCCCACGTCCTCCAAAGCGCCGAGGACCTCGCCGAAGTGACGGTCGATCGTTTCCACCATCGCGTAGTAGGCCGCGGTGGCCCGTCGCAGCTCCCGGGGCGATGCGTCGACTCCGGGCCGGACGGCACGTTCCGAAAGGAAGGGGTGTTCGAAAAGGGGCTCGTCGAGGTAGGGCTCCACGCGGTTCAAATAGTACTTAAAGAGCTTCTCGTCGGCGAAGTATGGGTAGTGCGGCTGGTTCAGGCTAACCTTTAGCATCAGCGGCTGGTGGTTGCCCTTTTCCCGGTCGTAGTAGGGGCTCAAGAAGTAGCTTTCGATGAAGTTCTTCGCGCCAACGACGTTGTAGGCGTCCGTCTTCTGATAGAACGCTTCCCCTGCCCCGGCCCGGGCAATTTCCTTGACGTCGGACCACTTGTACTCACCAAACGGGCGGCTGTGGTGGCGGAAGGACTCTTCGTCTCGGTCGTGGAGATACCTCGGCGCGACCTTGCACTCGTCCCCGATTCGTTGCATCCATCCCTGCATCTGGTCGGTGCCCTCGTGGTGGAGTTTACCGGCACAGACTGTGTGGTACCCATAGCGACTAAAGTGCCGGGCAAAGGTGTAGTAATTGGGTGCAAGGTCGTACCATCCGGTGCATCTGCAGGTCGTTGGCAGTTGCCCAGCCATAAGGCATTGCCGGGCGGGAACACACACCGGAGAAGGCGTGTAGGCATTATCGAAGACAACGCCGGTTGCGGCGATAGTGTCGAGAACCGGAGTACGAACCACATTGTTGCCGCCGAAACCCGACAGATCCGCCCGGTGCTCGTCGGTCATCAGAATGAGAATATTGGGCCTATCCATAGACACTTCCTTCGCAGCCGGCATCAGACCGGGGAACTTGCCATAAATCCCCCGTCGATGCACACCGTAATACCCGTTGCAAAAGACGCCGTCTGTTCGTCTATAAGCCAGTTCATACAGCCGATAAGCTCGTCCGCCTCGCCGAAACGCCCGAGGGGCGTGTTGCCGATAATCTTCTGACCCCGGGGCGTCAAACCGCCGTCGGGGGTCATTAGCCGCGATCGGCTCCTCTCATTCGGGAAGAAGCCGGGAGCGATTCCGTTGACACGAATGCCCAGGGGCGCCAGGTAGCAGGCAAGCCACCGAGTGAAGTTCTCGACGCCCGCCTTCGCCGATGCATACGCGGGAACCCGAGTAAGGGAGCGAAAACTGTTCATCGAGGCGATGTTCAGAATTACTCCGCTTCCGGCGGCCGCCATCTGCCCTCCGAAGACCTGACACGGAATGACCGTCCCCATGATGTTTATCTCGACGACGCGGTGGAAGGCGTCCATGCCGAGGTTAAAGAAGCCCCGAAGCTCGGGGTTTGTGCCGCCGATTTCCTCCGCCTCGAAGGTGTCCACCGTCGTAATGGCGTCCATCTGGTTGCCCCCGGCACCGTTTATCAGAATAGACGGAGTTCCTAGGGCGTCCTCGACGGCCCGGGCCGTTTCCCTAATCTGCGCTTCGTCGGTGACGTCGGCGGAAAAGGACTCTGCTACTCCCCCGGCCTCTTCAATCTCCGCCTTGGTGCGATCGAGTTTCTCTTTCGTCCGGCCTATAAGTGCCACCTTGGCACCCTGTTCCGCGAGGTCTCGCGCCATTGCCGAACAGAGGGTTCCCCCGGAACCGGTTACAACCGCGACTCTGTCTTGATATTTCTTCTGACTCATCTTTTGTGCTCCTTTATTCGGCTACCCACTGGAGGGCATTTCGATAGCAAATATCCGTCACCACTCGTTCTATCAGGCTATCCGAATCCGGCAGTTGTCCGGAGTCGACCCATTCGCCGATCAGATTGCTGAAGATCCGGCGAAAGTAGTCGTGGCGGATGTACGACAAGGGACTCCGAGAATCGGTCGTCATTCCGACGAATCGCGGAAGAAGCCCGAAATGAGAAAGGGTAACCAGTTGGTCCCGAATGCCCTCGGCGTGATCGTTATACCACCAGGCGGGTCCGAACTGGGTCTTTCCCGGTACACCGTCGGCAACGAAGGACCCCGTCAAAGAGGCAAAAGCGGCGCTGTCCGTAGGGTTTAGGTTGAACAGAATGGTGCGCGGTAGGGCTTCCCTCTTTTCCAGGCCGTTCAGAAGCCCTACGAGCTGCCGGATGTCGGTCGGCGTACCGATGGCGGCGAATCCGCCGGCGCCCCCCGCGAGCTTTCGCAGGCGACTGCTGGTCTGGCGCTGGGCCCCGATATGCAGTTGCATCACCCAGTTTCTCTTTGTGTACTCCTCCCCGAGAAAGAGGAGGATCGCGCTTCGCAGCTCCACCCGGTCCTCCCTCGAGAGTGTCCCCCCGGATAAAAAGCGGTCGAATGCCGCCTCGGCACGGCGGCCCTCCGGCTCGACGAAGACGAAGTCCGCGAGGGCAACGTCCGAGAGCTTGCACCCCAACCGATCGAAGTGATCGAGCTTCTTCGACACCGCCTCTCGAAACGAAGCGAGGTTTTTCACCGCCACTCCGGTATGCTCCGAAAGGGTGTCGAGAATCGCCGGTCTTTCTCCCGGGTTGTCGGCGATCGAGGCGACCTCGTCTATCCGGACGGAGGGCAAGACGTGGAAGCCGGTCTCCGCGGAGTCTATTCTCTCATGGTCCGCGAGGTCGGAAGAGATTAGGTCGGAGGTGACGAGGTAGTAGACTTTTAGACCCGTAAGGAGCCCTCTCATCCGCAGACCGGGTTCTGAGAGCCGGCCGTTGGCCTTCTCCCAAGTAGCCTGCGCAGTCGCTTCGTCCAACATCTCTTCGACGCCGAAGAAGCGCTTCAACTCCAAAGCGCTCCAGTGGAACAGCGGATTGCCCAGGGTGTACGGAACCGTTTTGGCCCACTGAAGGTACTTCTCGTGGTTGCCGGCGTCCCCGGTAATCAGGCGCTCTGGTACACCGTTTATGCGCATCGCTCGATGCTTATATGGGTCGTTTACAACCCACACCTCCGCGAGGTCCTCGAAGGCACGGTCCTCGGCAATGTCTTTCGGATTCACATGGCAATGGAAGTCGACGATCGGAAGCCCTTCGGCGATTCCGTGGAAGATCTCCCTCCCCCGCGTCGAGGAAAGCAGGAAGTCGGGGTGGATGATACTTCGGGTGCTTACTGTTTCGCTACTCATACGCAATTCCTTGGCCCTCCAAGAGCCCTTTCAAATAGCCGATCGCAAAGAGTCGTCCCTTCATTTCGTACCCACTGGCCAGGGCTCCCTGGGAAGGGTCGAAGTGGACCTCACCTGCCATCGTGGGTGTGTGGTCCGGACGGATAACCCCGGAAAAGCCGAGCTCGTGGTAGAGTGCCAACATCTTGCGGAGGTCCACGGGGCCTTCGTCATGGAAACGCTCGACGAAGCTCCACCGGTCTCCGGCGACTTGCCGAATGTGCACGAAGAAGAGCCGGCCATTCTGAGCCAGGTCCCGGGCAGCGGCCGACAGGTCCGTAACATCCTCCATGATCGAGAAGGTTGCCTGGCAGAAGGTGCACCCCACAACCTCCGGGGGTCCCATTTCGTAGAGACGGTGGTAGCCTGCGACAGTAGAGAGCACTCGGCCGATTCCGCGGAGCGGCGATACGGGAGGGTCGTCGGGGTGAAACGCCAGCCGAACTCCTTCGGCCTTTGCCACCGGTACGACGGCGTCGAGGAAGTACTTCAGGTTTTCCCACACCTGCTCTTGGGAGATCTCTCCTGCGGAAGTCAGCGGGGCCCTCTTCATCGCCCCGTGGTCGTAGGTGGTGCACAAAGCGCCTCCCCTCCCCGGCGTGGTTGTAGAGGTCCGCAACCATCCGAGACCCACCATAAAGTTTAGGCAGAGCAAATCGACTCCGAGACGACCCATGTTGGTTACCATGTGGCGGTAACGGTCGAGGTCCTCGTCTCGTCCCGGAAGCCCCAGCTTGATCCGGGACATATCGAACTGGTCTCCTTCCAACCCCGCGAGCTCCATGCCCGCGTCGGCGAAAGCGCTTTGGAAATGCACCAGGGTGGCGTGGTCCCAGGGAGGGTTCATCCCCGTTAGCTCCGGGGCGAGCTTGGCAACCACGTGGCGGACCCCGATCTGCCGCGCCAGGGCCCACTTCTCGTTGAAGTGCCCCGAGAGGAGAAGGCCAAGTTTCATTAGAAGTAGCCGCCCTTCTTGGTGATCTCCTGAATCGACTGCCCTTCGTGGACCCAGGAGAAGATCTTTTTTTCGTTTTCCCTGATCTCTTCGGACCGTACCAAGACATCGTAGGCGATCCCCCGGGGCACCACGAGCACACCATCGATGTCCCCGACGACGATGTCGCCGGGCTTGATGGTGGTGTCGCCGATTTTGAGGGTTATCTGATAGTGAGTAATCAGACAGCGGCCAAGGCTGCCGTTGGAGATGCGGTACTTGTAGAAGACTGGAAACTCAGCTTCGAGGATCTGATGCGTGTCACGAATGCCACCGTCGATGCAGGAGGCTTTCACTTTCTTGCCTTTGGCGGTGTGGGTCATGACCCCGCCCCAGAGGGTCCCCTTTTGGTCCCCGGATGCGTCCCACATTACGAAGGCGTCCTCGTGCATCTCGTCGAGCATCTGGGTGCGAAAGGTCATCTCACCGCGAATCATCGCATTCGGAGAGCTCTTTACGGTAAAAGCGACCCCGGCAACCGTACGGTACTCCCGCAGAGGGACTATATTGTACGGAAGCGCCTGGTCGAGGAGACAGAACTCCCGAAGAACGTCGTTTACCGCCCCGGTGTAGAGCTGCTCGTAGCGGGCGAGCACCTCTTTCTCGGGAACCGGAAAGGTTACCTCCGGGCGTCCTTCCCGCTCTTCGACGAGCTTCTCGATATTCATCATCGCCACTTCTTTCTTGTAGTCTTCCACGCTCATTGTCTGTGTGCTCCTTGATAGTAGCTTAACACCCCTTGTGATTCCCCGGTGTGCGTAAACACGGCGGCTTCTTTGCACTTTTTTGACATCGCCGCCCATACGTCGTATTATCGCGACGCTGATGATAGCCGCAGAAGACCCGAGGAAGCTCTTTACCGAAGACGGATCCCACACTCTCGAAAGACTCATAAGCTCGATGGAGCGGCTGACCGGACTCACCGGAGTTATCTACTTCGAGGAAAAAAGCAGGGAGCGCAATACGTTCCTCCTAAGGCGAATGGGCCACAAGAACCCCTTCTGCGAGACCATGAAGAAGCTTCAATTCGAGACCTGTCTGCTCTGCTGCAACACAAGGCGGAACGCTCGCGCCCAACAGATCGGGCGTCCCTTCGTCGACGAGTGCGACTTCGGCGTCAACGAGTTGGTAATTCCGATCGTTAGCGAAGATCGTATGGTGGCGACACTTTCCCTCGGGCAGATACGACGGTTCCCAGAGCGGCGCAGAACGGTTTCCTACCTTGCCGAGCGCGTGACCGCAAAAGGACTCGACCTAGACAGGGACTCGGTCGATCAGCTGAGCGATCACTTTGTTCATTCTTCGCAGCACGAGCTATTGGGACATGCAGAGCTCTTCTTCCATGCCCTTTCCTACGCCGGGCTCATCTTGGGCCATACCGCCACGGCCTCGGCGGTACGCATTCGCCGCAACCATCTGGTCCATCGTGCACTGTCGGAGCTTCAGAAATCCTCGCGTCTGGATTTTAGCCAGAAAGAGATGGCACAGCGCCTCGGGGTCAGCAGCGAGTACCTCTCTCGCCTCTTCAAGAAGACCATCGGTAAGCGCTACGTCGACTACGTCAACGAGTTGCGAGTCTCCCGGGCTCAGGGCCTTCTAAAGACAACCTTCCTCTCCGTCGGCGAAATTGCCGAAGAGGCGGGCTATACCCGGCACAGCTACTTCTCGCGCCTCTTCAAGCGAATGACCGGTATGACGCCCCAGGAGTACCGGACGTCGCATCGGGTCGTGTAGAAGGGAGCTCAAAAATACCCTCCCCTGTCGATGACTTCCTTTACCGGAACGCCGTCCGTAACCCACTTCTTAATCTCCTGCTCGCCGTGGACGACTTCTTCCGCCCGGAGTAGGACGTCGTAGGCGATCGGACGAGGGACAATGACCGCGCCGTCGATATCGGCGAAGACGATGTCTCCGGGAAAGATGTGTACTCTGCCGATCTCGACGGGGAGGTTCCACCCGGTAATTCGGAACCGGCCCATCATGGCGTTGGACGTGCGGTAACGCACCCAGAGTGGGAAGCCCTGGGATAGTACGAGCTTGGTGTCGCGAACTCCACCGTCCACCACCGCTCCTCGGGCTCCCTGCCGTTTAGCGGTCATCGTCATTACCTCGCCCCACTGGGCAGAAAGGTCGTCCCCCGAGGTGTCCCAGACTACTACCGAGTCCGGCGTAATGGCGTCGAGCATCTCGCCACGGACTCGCATGTCGTCGTTGACGGCCCCGGTGTAGAGTCCCTCGAAGCGCTGGCATACCTCGGAAAGGGCTACCGGGAAGGGTTTCGGAGGCTGTACCTTGCGGGACTCGAGAAGCTTGTCCAGTTTCATCGACATGGGACAACTCTATTCTCGCGTCCTTCTTTCAACCATGGTAGAATCGCCGTTGATTTGCACAATTCGCGCCTCTTCGCCGGAGAGAAGGAATAAGAATGGGATTCGACCTTTCAGTCGAGAGCTTCGGATTTGTCGTGCAGCGAGAACCGGATCCTGGTTGGCATATTGTAGGACTCGCGCATCCGGAGCTCTTCGTAATCGCCTTTGCCCACCGTGGAAAAGTGCTCTACGAGGTCGACGGCTCGCCCTTCACGGTCTCTCAGGGCGACCTTGTCTGGTTTCCTCCGGGGAAGGTGCACACGGCTACGAGCGACCCGGAGGATCCCTGGAAGTTCTGCTCCGTGGGGTTCACGCTGACGGACCTGGGAGATTCCGGTCTGTCTGTCTTGGATTCGGTTCCCAATCGGGTACGCGTTTCCAATCACTTCCAGATAGGGGCGTTGCTGGAAGAGTTAGTCCACGAATGGACGGGCAAACGTCTCGCGTACCTTCTTCGGTGCCGATCCATCGTCGAGGAAGTGTTGTTCTCCGTCATCCGGGCTGTAGATCGAGAGGAGCAGAAAAAACGGGTTCCCCACGTCTTCGGCATCGAGAAAACGGCGCGCTTGATCGAGCAGTATCCCGAGAGGAGCTTTACAGTCGGTGAGCTGGCGGAGCGGGCGTCGTTGAGCGAGCCCTATTACCGCAAGCTCTTCAAGCAGGTCACCGGCTACACGCCGGTCCAATACCAGCACTGGATAAAGGTCAATCGGGCCAAGGACCTCCTTCTCTCCGGAGAGTGTAACGTCAGCGAGGCGGCGTTCCAGCTCGGTTTCGATAACGTCTACTACTTCAGTCGGCTCTTCAAGCGGGTCGCCCGGATCAACCCCTCCGAGTATCTAAAGCGGTAGACCTGATTTAGTGGTACAGCTGGTCGACTTCTCTTAGAATGCCGGCATGTACATCCCGCTGACTCCTCTGAGCCCCTCGCCACCGGCCCTGCCACCGGAAAAGAGAACTATCTTCGGCCGACCCACCTTCGAGATTACTTGCGAGCGAGACGTAGATCTGGTTCCGGGGTCCGACGCGTCCGCGGTCATGCCTCCTCAGCGCTACGACCATGCATGGTTGCAGCTTACCGTGGGTTTCGACATCCGAGAAACCTACACCATAGAAGCGCGGACCATACCTGAAAGTGGCCCCGGGGAGCGCATAGGAGAGCTCGATCTCCGATACGGTTACACGCTTCAGCCCTTTCGGATGGAAATACCGTCGGACCTTGTTACGGAGGTCTTGTCCCGGGGCCTTCGCCTAAGCCTGCTTTCGCAAGCCGGCGGTCTGCAATTCTTGAACGAGAGCGATGCCGAGGAAATGCCCTGGCAGAGCCCGGAACCACAGCCAGGATGGGGTCCCGGTGTCTATTTCGAAGGCACTCATCAACCGGCGGCCGATCCCGGTGCCCGTCTCGAGAAACTTCTTTCGTCTCCTTTCGCATTGCAACCGTTTGGATGGATGGAGGGGTGCGTCCTCGACGGTATAAGGAATCTCTATTCCGAGAAAGAGTCCACAGAGATAATCCGCAAGCATCTGTCGATGTTCACGGACGACTCGGGGATGCTTTACTACGAAGACGCTCGTAGCCGTGCCAAGCACGGGGTGTACCCCGGCATCGAGTACACTTTGCCCGCCGCGGCTTTCGCCCGCGTCGACCCGGCATCCCCCGCCGTCGAGGCTGCCCTCGCCTTCTGGAAGAAAGAATGCGACGGCGATGGCCTCGTCACCGACGAGGAGTTCGTCTCTGCCGAGGGGTGCTACACCCTTGCCTATCCGATGGCTCTTGTCGGCACGCTGCGGGAGGACGCCGGCCTTGTCCGACTAGCGAAGCGGCAGCTCGAGATACGCTGGCGACTGCTCCGTTCGCCCCACGCGCTGCAGCTACGCTTTAGTAGGGGGCCCATCGAAACCTACCGCGGCTGGGCCCGGGCCTACGCCTGGTTTATGCTCGGCCTCGCGTACGCCGTTCCGCTTATAGAGGAGTTGGAATCTGCTACGGAGCTTCGCAGTATGGCCCGAAGGCTTACCGAGGAGACGTCCGCGGCGCTGGTCTCGGAAACCGGGCTCTTCGCCTGCTTCCTTAACGAAGCGCTCCCGCCGGATACCAGCGGTAGCGCCGGCATCGGCGCCGCTGTTGCGATGGCCGCCCAGGCGGGAATAGTCGAAAGCGAGTATTGGAGCCTTGCCAAGCGGGTCGCCGACGGCCTCGATCCCCACATTGCCGAAGACGGCCTCCTCGGCGGCGTCGCCCAGAGCAACCGCGGCGGAGAGGCGCTGCAACGCAGCAGCTACCGGGTTTTTTCGCAGATGGGGAGTGGTCTCGCGGCCCAGCTCTACGGTGTTCTGGAGCGGTAGAGCACTCCCGGTGGCCACGGTACTCGATTTGTACAAAGATTCGTTTCATCGTTCATGGAGGAGCGGAGTACTTTTCTCGAGGCTTGTAGAATGAAGAAGCTAAACGGAGAAACGATAGTACTGATTGGCTCGACCGGTGGAATCGGTTCGGCAATCCTCGAAGAGCTGTCCGAGGACACGGTTAACCTTGCGTTGGCGTCTACGAAGCAGAAAGAGCTCGAGAAGCAGGTTACCAGGGAAACTGAGCGTGGGAGAAAGGTCTTCTCCAGAGAGCTCGACGCGACGGACGAAGACGCCGTGGCTGCCTTTCTGTCCGATGCGAAGAAAGAGCTTGGATATCTCCACGTAATCATCAACCTTGCCGGCGCGAGCGTCCCGGGGAAGGTTCAGGACCTTTCGGTCGAGGATTTTTCGACGATGATGGATCTAAACGTCAAGACGACGTTTCTGACCTCGAAGCACTATCTGCGACTCGCCGAAGAAGACAGCGGCGGCAGGATAATCAACTTCGCCTCCATGGCGTCGAAGCGGGCGAACGGAACAGCTCCCCTTTATTGCGCGTCGAAAGCCGCGGTTACCATGCTTTCGAAGGCCACCCAGATAAACGCACTCGAAAAGAACGTTCAGGTAACCAATGTCTGCCCGGCCGCGGTGGACAGCCCCTTCTGGGGAGACAGGCCGGTTCCCCGGGAGACCTTTCTAACCACCAAGGATGTCGCGGAAGTCGTCTATTTTGTGCTAACGAGAAACGACTACGTGGTTATTCAGGATCTCGAGTTCGAGAGCTTCCACCGAATGAAGTAGACGTCTGCATTCGATCGCGAAGCATCACCATGGAGTCCTCCCCGGCTGTCTGCAAGAAACACCATCTTTCCCGGAACGTCCCTCACCACCGTTAAACCAATACGATGTGTTCAAAGGCTCTGTTTATCGTGTGACTACGGTTACCCGAGTACACGGTTTCGGGAAGAGCTTTAGCGGATTGTGCAAAGAAGCATCAAATTCACCATGGTGGTCCGAACGCGTTGCCCCTATGATGTCACCACTATGGTAGCAGTGGAGTCCCGAGTACGAGGTAACTATGAGGTGTGCACCGCGAGTCCGACGCCGGGGTACGAGGACGTCAAGAATGCGGCCGTCGCGTTCGTAGAAAGAATGAAGATCGGTACCGAGGTTGGTGTTTATGCCAAGGAACCGGGTGGTGAGGCGAGCCTCTACGGCTCTTACCACGGGCTACACGTCCTCGACCTCTTCGGAGTAGCCCCGACGGAGAAGGAGACCCGGCGAGAATGGGCCCAGATCTTCAAGCGGCTGCAAACCGAATGGGGATACTTCTCCCCGAGGCCGACCTCCGAGAAGGGGCGCTCCCCGTACGAGATGGATCCGGTGTGGCATTACACCCGGGGAAATATCTGGGCACTCCGCCTCCTCGGGGAAAAACCGGAGAACCCCTTTAGTTTCCTGGAGCCCTTCTTCGACTCCGGCTACACCTACGAATATGTGAAGCGATACGACTGGTCCAACTCCTGGGCTGCCGGAAACCAGATTTGCGCCTTGGCTACCGCCATGCAAGGGGCCCGAGACTGGTTCGGCGAATCACAGGTGGACGACATCCTTTCCAAGGAGATGTACCCGGCCCTGGAAGAGATTATCGACCCGGAGACCGGTTACTGGGGAACCCAGCTCGGTGCGGACATCTGGAACGCCCAGTTCGGAACGATTCACGTTCTTCCAATCTATTTTACCCAGAACTGGCCGGTCCGCTTCCTCGATTCGAGTGTAGACACGACCATTCGAACTCAACTCGACGATGGGTCTTTCTGGCCCGCCGGCTCGGATTGCCCGGACTTCGACGGCGCCTACATGTTGCTCAATCTTGCTCGGCTGACGGACTACCGAGCCGAAGATGTGCGGGCCGCCGCCCGAAAGTATCTTGATCACGCTCTTATGCATCGCGACCCGGACGGAGTCGGCTGGCGTTTGCATCGCCGAGACAGCACACCGGAGCAATGGAAGAGCAGACCCCATTGGATCTGGAAGGAAGGCGCGGACACGGTCAGTGCCGAATACCGGGACGAAGATCCCGCCCGGACCCACATTATGCTCGGGAGCTGGTTCTACCCGCTATCGATAGCGCTGGTAACGATGGTTCTCGGCGACAGCGGTTACGAAGGTCCCTACCAGCTTAACCGGATGTCGCTCCACCAGGCAAACGTCGTTAACGCTCAGGGCGTGACAAAGGGATAAGACCGCTGCCCCGGGAGGCAGCCGGCAAGAAACAGCGATCGCTTCGCACGCATGTCCCCACACTACGGCGGGCAAGCGCCTCCGATTCGAGTAAATGTCAAGAAAGTACAGACCTGTCCCGAATCTTACCCTTGCGCGGTTGGCCGGCGGTGGTAGGCTGAAGGTAGTACAGACACAATTCTACAAGGAGGAATTGCGATGAAACGAATTCTCTTAGTTCTGTTAGTGACCGTCGTTGCCCTTTCGACCGCCTTTGCCGGCGGCGAAGCAGAAGGCGGGGAACCGAGCATGGAGCCGATGACGCTTCGCTTCGGTGCGGTCAATCCCTTGAGCCACCCCTTTCTCCAGGGTGCGGCCCATTTTGCCGAACTGGTCAACGAGCGAACCGACGGGCGCATTACCATCGAGCTTTTTCCCTCGAGCCAGCTAGGCGGAGTCTCCGAAATGGTTCAGTCGGTTCAGGTCGGAGCCCTCGACTTTACCTTTTCCAAACCGGGAACCCTGGCCGACATGGGCTACCAAGATGCCTACGTCTACGAGCTTCCCTACGTCTTCCGCAGTGAAGATCACCTCTACGACGTAATGCTCGGTCCGATCGGCGAAGAGCTCTTGTCCGGCGTCCAAGAAGCGGGCACCCGGATGGTGGCGCTCTGCTACTACTCCGACGGGGCGAGAAGCTTTTTCTTTACGGACGAAGTGGTAACCGAGCTCGAAGACATGCAAGGCCTGAAGGTCCGCGTCCAGAACATCCAGATGTTCGTCGACCTTATGGACGCCTTCGGTGCGTCGGCGACGCCAATTGCCTACAGCGAGCTCTACTCCGCGCTCCAGACCGGGGTTGTGGACGCCGGGGAAAACCCGATCGCAGGCTATTACACCAACAACTTCTGGGAAGTTGCGCCTTACTTTACCTACAACGAACACACCATGGCACCGAGTCTTATCTACATCTCCGAGATTACCTGGAACAAGCTGAGCGAAAGCGACCAACAGATAATCAAAGAGGCTGCCGTCGAAAGCACCGAGTTCGTTCGGGACTTTGTGATGGAGAAGAACCAAGAGTTCATCGCCGCGATGGAAGCGGAAGGTGTCGAGTTCTACCAGGTAGAAGACAAGGATGAATGGATCGAGGCCGCTCGCCCGGTCTTCCTCAAGTACGGCGAAGGCCTCGAAGGATTAATCGAGCGGATTCAGGCAGTCCGGTAGCTCTCCGTTGGGGAGTATTTGGGTTCGTCCAACCTAGTTGCCAAAACTTATCGGAAGGGCCGGTCGACGGATTGCGTCGGCCGGCTCTCCTTCGCATTTATGAGGTCGGCATGGCTATCGAACACAAGGGTCGCAAGAGGATTCGCGCGCTTATGGAGCGGCTGTATCGGTTTGACAACGCCGTGTGTAGCATCCTCCTGACGGTACAAATAGTTGTCATATCCATCGTGGTTTTCGGCAGATTCGTGCTAAACAGCAGCCCCCCCTGGGGCGAGGAGTTCTCGTTGCTCTGCATGGTCTGGTTTTCCATGCTTAGCGTCGCCATCGGTATTCGAAACGAGAACCACATTCGGATTACGCTCCTCGAACGCGTGCTTCCTCAGGTGTGGAAGAACCGAATATCCATTTTCAATGACCTGACGGTTATGGCTTTCGCCTTCTTTCTCGTCTTCAAGGGCTGGGACATCGTTCTCTTGAATTGGAATAGGATCAGCCCTGGGATCGGAATTACCCTTCGATGGTTGTATATGTCCGTCCCAGCCGGCGGGGTATTTATCATCCTGATGTTGGGGCTAAAGCTCGTCTACGAGTTTATCGAGGGCCGCTCCCCCCGGGAGGCCACCGATGCCTAATCCATCTATCGCTATCGCGATACTCCTTGGCAGCTTCGTCGTGATGATCGCGATCGGGCAGCGAATAGCCCTGGCAATGGGTATCGCGGCGGTGCTCACAACGATTTATCTCGAAATACCCGTTTCGACAATCGCGATCAACATGGTAAAGGGAGCAAACGTCTTCGTTCTCCAGGCGGTGCCATTCTTTATCCTGGCCGGCGCTATTATGGGTGCCGGAGGCATTTCCAACCGCCTCATTGCGCTCTCCAAAGCGCTCATCGGTTGGATGCGCGGCGGTCTCGCCATGGTAAACATCCTCGCGAGCATGTTCTTCGGAGGAATATCTGGATCTGCGACGGCAGACACCTCGTCCATCGGTTCGATTCTCATTCCCATGATGAAGAAAGACGGTTACGACGGCGACTTTGCCACGACTGTCACGATGGCGAGCTCCATCCAGGGGCTTCTTGTGCCGCCGAGTCACAATTTCGTCATCTTCGCGATGGCCGCAGGGGGTGTTAGCGTCGGCAAGCTCTTTCTCGGGGGCTTGGTCCCCGGCGTCTTTCTCGGAATAGCACTGATGATCTATAGCTATGCGGTGAGCGTGGTAAGAAAGTACCCCAAAGGTGACAAGTTCGATCTGAAGCTGGCGGTAAGGTCCACCTTCGAGTCCTCCTGGGGACTACTCACTGTCCTGATCGTCGTGGTCGGAGTCGTAGGAGGCATCTTTACGGCTACAGAGGCGGCGGCAATTGCCGTCGTCTGGGCGCTCTTCGTAACATTCGTGATCTACCGGGAGATTCCGCTCCGGCAATACTTCGACATCCTTACGACAGCGTTGCGAACTCTTGCAATCGTGATGATTCTTATCGCCTCCGCCGGCGCCTTCGGCTGGCTTGTTGCGTACCTGCAGATTCCTACACGGTTTGCCGAAGCGATGCTCGGGCTTACCAGCAGCAGGGTAATCATTCTACTCCTGATTAACTTTTTGCTGTTGTTCTTGGGAACACTAACCGGAATGTCGGCCCTCATCGTCATTATGACGCCGATTCTCCTGCCGATCGTCATTACCCTTGGAATGGACCCGGTGCACTTTGGAGTCGTCATGATCCTAAACTTGGGCATCGGATTGATTACCCCACCGGTCGGTGGCGTGCTCTTTATAGGGAGTGCCATTTCGGGCATCAATATCGAGCATCTTTCGAAGGCTATGGTGCCCTTTTATCTGGTTATGATTGTCGTACTTATGGCGATAACCTTCGTCCCACAGATCGTCATGACCCTACCGGATTTCTTCTACTGAGACGAGGACTGCGAATGGAGGTAAACTGAGCGGGTCATGGCAAAAGCAACTTCCATTCCGGCTCGAGTCCTCGCGGTGCTTCTGATTGGCGCCTTCACGATCGTGGCAGTTTTCGGATTCTCGATTGTCCAGTATTTCCGGGTGGCCGATCGCTATCGACTAATGGTCGAACAGAACACGAAGGTCGCCCGGCTTCCCATTCTGTTGAGTCGAACGGTCTGGGCCTTCGGGTCCTTCGTGGTCGGACGAAGTCCCGATGCGCAGCTCGAGTTCGAGGAGCTCGGGGCGGAGGCACATCGAACCATCGTCTCTTTGGACGTTCCGGCACTATCAGACGACGAGCTGCGGGAGTTTTCTGCTTTCCGCCGGACCTTGGACGGGATGCTCGACTACTACCGCGAATCGGGGCGGAACCTCATGCGACTCCGGCATTTCGACAGCGAAATCTACGTAGAGCTCAGCTACTTGCGGATTTTAGCCGACTACATGGTGGTCCGGTCCCAACAGCTCGTGGTGGCCTACCTTGACGCGACAAGTGCCCAACACCAGCAGTTTCTCGACGGATTCGAAGTGCTGCAGCGTCGCCTTGCCCTCGGGATCGTGGGGATCTTCTTGATCGATATTCTGGCGGTCTTCGTATTGTTGCGAGACCTCTCCTCTCACCTATCCTCGGTGGAACAGTCGGCGAAAGAGCTTTCCCGGGGCAATTGGGAGATTCCGGATATTGATGAGAGTAGGTACCGCGAGCTTTCGTCAGTGGCGAATGCGTTCAACGAGATGAAGCACAGTATCGTCCGTTTTGTCTCGGAAGTAGAAGACAAGGCAGAGCAAGATCGGTTGCTTCGAGAGACACAGCTCCGGGCCCTCCAGGTTCAGACGAACCCGCATTTTCTTTTCAACGCGTTGAACATGATCGCTCGGAGCGCGCTTTTCGAGGACAAGGAGACAACGATCTCTCTCGTGGAGTCCGTGTCGAGCATTCTGCGTTACAGCCTGGAAAACGAAGCCAATGAGGTTCCGCTTTCGATGGAGGTCGAGATCGTCAAGGCGTACATGTTCATACAAGGAACGAGGTTCGGAGACCGGATTTCTTTTGTGATAGACATGCCCGAGACGATCGACGATCCCCAGGTTCCCCCGATGCTCTTGCAGCCCCTCGTGGAGAACGCGATTATCCACGGTCTCCGAGACAAGAGGGACGGCGGCACTGTTACCCTCCGAGTACGTTCAGACGGTGGAGAAGTACTGATCGAGATCGAGGATAACGGCAAGGGCTTTTCTCCCGACCGCGTCGGAGAGGTGCTCGACGGCCGACGCAAGAACGATACAGGCAGGACGAGCATCGGGTTGCATAACGTGGCGCGTCGCCTCGAACTGGCCTACGACACCGATAGCCTCCTTTCCATACAGAGCGTTCCCGGGGACGGCACGACAGTGACGATCCGCATACCGGCCAAGGAGCACGCGAAGACGTGATATCTCTTCTGATCGCAGAAGACGAGCCACTCGAACGGCGCGCTCTTCTTACGCTCATCCAGGCGGAGTTTCCCGGCGAAGTTGAGGTCGTCGCGGAATGCGCCACCGGTTTATCGACGGTGGAGTCTGCGCTCCGAGAAAAGCCAGATCTGATACTGATAGACATCGAGATGCCCGAGCTAAATGGTCTAGAGGCCCTCGAGAGAATTCGAGCCGGTGGAGTTCTACCCGAGGCGGTAATCCTGACCGCCTACGGAAGATTCTCCTACGCCCAACAGGCTATTCGCCTCGGAGCAAACGACTATCTGCTCAAACCCGTGTCGCGGTCGAAGCTAAAAGCGACAATCGTGTCGCTTATCGACCGAATTGAAACACGCAAGAGTCTTGCTGTTAACACGGAGGAAAAGGACAGACTTCTCCAAGCGAGCCGCGGAACCTTGGAGAGAGAGCTCTTGTGGCAGTTGCGACATCCGGGCCCCGCGACCACTCGGGCCTTGGCCGACCTCGCCGGCCTACTTCGTCTGCCTAAGGCGAGCTACCTCCACCTTTCGGTACCTCCCCGCGTCTGCCACGACGCCGGATCGTTTCTCTTCGAACGAATAGGGAACCGTCTTTCGTCGCGTGGATTTAGGAGCTTCGGCGCAATTTTCGGAGGGCACCTGGAATTCTTAATTCAATTGTCATCGGATGAATGCGCCTCCGCACCCGAGGTGGTGACACGTACGGTTCGCGATCTCTGCCCGAATGACGCCGAGGCAGTCAGAATCGCCGGCCCGACGGACACCCTCGCAGCGCTTTCCCAGGCCGTCGTCTCCCGAGAGGCATACGCACACGGCGCTCAGGAAACCCGGGAGCTCTCCCGATTTAAGGCTGAACAAAGACTCTGCGACGTCATTGTGACCGGGGATGTAACGGAAATCAGCAGAAGCGTCCGACAGCTCTTTCAGGATCGAAGCGACGGGCCGTTTTCGCTTGCCGATGCGCGCTCGTATGCAGCCGAGATCGCTACGGTTGTGGACCGCAGACTTCTCACCCTTTTCGCCCGACGCTTCCCCGAGATCCATCCTCGGACGATCGGAGAAGCCGTCGCGTCTCTGGTAACCGTCGACGAAATTGTCGAAGTGCTGGAGGTTTCGCTGGAGCGGTCGGTGTCTCAGGCAACCACCGCACCACGGTCAAGACGAGAGCGGGTGGTAGAGTCGGTCAAACAGTCCCTCGAGAGCCGGCTCTCGGAAGCCTTCTCACTAACCGAACTATCGGACGAGCTTCGATTGAGTCCAAGCTACATAAGCCGGAGTTTCAAAGAAGAGACCGGGATGACATTTAAGGAGTTCCAGATGATGTACCGGATGCAGCGGGCTAAGGAACTGCTACAGAGCCCGGGGGTGACTGTTCGGGATGCAGCAGAGGCCGTTGGCTTTAGCGATCCCAATTACTTCAGCAAGGCCTTCAAGAAGGAAGTCGGTGTTTCGCCCAGGTCCTACGCCGGGGCATAAGCGTCGCCTATGGCAAGGAGGAACCACATGCAATCTTATCACACTAGACTTGGAGAGCACGGCCCAACAGTCTCTCGACTTGCCCTGGGAACATGGACCTTCGCCGGGGGGGCGATGTGGGGTGAGACTGATACCCGCAACTGCGAAGATACCGTCCGAGCGGCCCTCGACGCCGGAGTCACGTTCTTCGATTCAGCCCCGACCTACGGTGAGGGACTCAGCGAAGAGATTCTTGGCACCGCGCTAAAAGGACGGAGCGACGACGTCGTGGTCGCGACCAAGTGTCGGGTAGACAACCTGGACGAGTCCGGTCTCGGTGAGTTGATCGACGGAAGCAGAAAGCGGCTCCGACGCGACCGTATCGACTTGATGCAGATTCACTGGCCCCCAGGCGACCCCGAGCAAAGCCGTCGTGCCCTGGGGTGGCTCGCAGAACACCAGTCTCGGGGGCGCGTGGGTTGGGTTGGCGTGTGCAACTTCGGCGTATACGACCTCGAGGAAACGAAAGACCTCGACCTCGTAAGCAACCAACTTCCGTACAATATCATGTGGCGGGTTATCGAGAAAGAAATCGTCGAAGCCACCGATCGGCGTGGCATGGGGATTATCGGTTACAGCACCTTGCTACACGGGCTCCTCGGTGGGCGCTACAGAGACCTCGACCGGTTTCCCGACGGTCGCGCCAGGACCCGCCACTTTGGCCCTTCCCGCCCGGGGATCCGCCATCAGGAAGAAGGAATGGAAGAGGAGAGCCAGCGGCTTCTTGACGAGCTTCACCGTCTGGCCTCCGAGGCCGGCGTCTCCGTCCTCGATCTTAGCATCCAATTCGCCCTTTCGCGTCCGTTTATTGACGCAATCCTGGTCGGTGCCCGAAACCCGCGACAGTTTGAAGACACCCTCGAAGCGGTCCGTAAGTCCGTTTCCCCGGATATGTTGATGGAACTGACGCAGCTCTCCGAGGGACTAAGAATGGCCGCAGGCGGCAACCCGGATCTCTACCAGACAGACTCTCGCATTCGGTACACGCCGGAGTGACGCCCGGCCTCGGGCTTCGCACTTCTCGCGCTCGTCGCCCACCGAGGCGCGTCTGCACTTTCCATCGTGATCGGCGCCATCACCGTGGCTGTCGCGAAGAGCGCGTAGCCGGTTAAGCTTGGTTCCGTCCCGCCTGGAATCAGACACTTTCCGAGCCGTCCGGGCATCCCTCCCTCCTGTCGAGCCGCAGAGCGACTGTCGCCGGGTACTCGCTGACATTCGACATTAGCACAGCCGGAGGCCCGCCGGAGGTGCAGTGCTCTTGCCCCCTTTTCAGGAGTA
>CAZTRQ010000039.1:0-12656 GCA_964616245.1 uncultured Spirochaetaceae bacterium
CAACTTATACGAATACCGGCCCTCGTACAACACCCTAGGGCTCGTTTAAACTCCAATCGTATTCGTAGCGCACCCGTCCCGAGTGGCTTCGCAGGCGCTCTGCGGTCTCGCTGTCGACGTATTCGACCAGGTGAGCGACGACACCGTCGATGTCTCCGCCGAAGTCGGCGACGTACCAGTTGTAGATCTCGGAAAGCACCAACCGATTGCCGTCGAACCGGACGCCCCTCGGATGGTTGGTGTAGCTTTCCGCCGATTCCTCGAAGATGCGTTCCCAGTTCGAGGCGCTTAGCGCCTCCGGGTAGATGTTGGGGCAGCCGATGCTCGCGCAGTTGACCACGTAGTGGATTCGCTCGTCCTGCCAGATCGGCCGGATAATCCGATGCTCCACGTCGTTTAAGGTAAGGTCCTCCCCCTCGACCCTCAAAAGCGCCTCGTCCCAGGGGCCCTTCGCCATCAAGCCTCCCCCGATGTCTCGGATCGAGTCGACCGGATAGTTGTCGAGAATTACGTCTACGGTCGCCGCGTTGTAGAGGTTTATCCAGTAGGCAAGCTGCTCATCTCGGTTCAACCCGGACACCGACACCGCCTGAAGATCGTCGAGGTAGCCCTGGAGGGCGCGACGGTCCGCTGCGGAAACCTCGCCGTAGGGAACCCGGTTTACCCCGGAGGGATGGCCGGAAACGAGGTAGGCGTCGAGGAAGGACTGCCACTCCGAATGGTCGACGACGTCGGCGGAGGCGGCATCGTGAGCCTCCCACCGGGGCCAGAGCTCCGCCTGGGGCGCCGACAGGGCGGCGGCCACTGGGAGCAGGAGGAGCGTCGCGAGGATCAATAATTGCCGAACTCGTGGGTCATCATTCATACTCAGGAACATAGCGCTCTTCTCTTGTATCTGCAACTTAATTTTAGTATGAGATGTGTATGAACATTATTGAATTGCTCAGGCAGCCCTGGCCTTGGTACGTATCCGGCCCCCTCCTCGGGCTGATGGTTCCGATACTCCTTCTCTCGAGTAACAAACAGTTCGGCGTCTCCTCCTCCTTCCGTCATCTCTGCGCCGCCGCCTTTCCAAAGCTCCGCGTCTCTTATTTGAGGTACAACTGGAAAGAGGAGGCCTGGAGCCTGGTGATGGTCGCCGGCATGGTCGTCGGCGCCGCAATCGCCGCCCTCGTCCTTGGCGGCAATCGAATGCCGGCTATCAGCGACGAGGCCCGGAGGATGTTCGCCTCCTGGGGGCTCTCGGAGTTTTCGGCCTTGCAGCCGACGGAGATCTTCTCCCTCGGGAGCCTCGCCGACCCAAGGTACCTCATTATGCTGCTCGGCGGCGGGTTTCTCGTCGGCTTCGGGACCCGTTACGGAAACGGCTGCACCTCGGGGCACGCGATCATGGGCCTATCGCTTTTGAGCCTCGGTTCCTTGGTTGCGACGCTTAGCTTCTTCGCCGGGGGGCTCGTCGTGTCGAACTATCTGGTGCCTCTCATCATGGCACTCTAAGCAAACTAAGGAGACCGCGTATGCGACTACTCAAAATTTTTGTTATCGGCGTCTATTTCGGGGTCGTATTGATAAAGGCGGAAGTTGTCTCCTGGTTTCGTATCCAGGAGATGTTTCACTTTCAGTCGATCCACATGTACGGAGTTCTGGCGACGGCCATCGCCGTGGGCCTGGCCTCGGTGACGATTATCCGCCTTGCAGGCCTCCGGGCCGCCGACGGCGGGGCGATCGACTTGGCGCCCAAACCGTTTAACCGCGTCGGGAATGTCCTCGGGGGAGTGATCTTCGGCTTCGGGTGGGCCCTTACCGGCGCCTGCCCGGGGCCTCTGTATGCCTTGCTCGGAGCCGGGTACCTCGTCATCGCCCTCGTCCTGGCAAGCGCCCTTGCCGGGGTGATTGCCTACGGCGTGTTGCGTCCCTATCTTCCCCACTGAGGTCGACTACCGATGAGCTACCCTACGATAGACCAGATGATAGGAAACACGCCCCTCGTGCGGCTCCAACGGCAGGACACCGGGACGAGCACGGTGCTTGCCAAGCTCGAGGGCAACAACCCGGCGGGGTCGGTAAAGGACCGTCCGGCTCTCAGCATGATCGCCGAGGCCGAGCGCCGGGGAGATATCCGTCCCGGCGACACCCTTATCGAAGCCACGAGCGGCAACACGGGGATAGCCCTGGCGATGGTCGCCGCGATAAAGGGCTACAACATGGTCCTGGTGATGCCCGAGAGCGCCTCCGAGGAGCGCAAGTCGGGAATGGCGGCCTACGGCGCCGAGCTCGTTCTGACTCCGGCGGACGGCGGGATGGAAAGCGCCATCGACACCGCCCGGGCCCTCGAGGCCGAAGGGAGGGGGCGCATCCTCGATCAGTTTGGAAACCCCGACAACCCCCGGGCCCACTACACCGGCACGGGACCCGAGATCTGGCGGGACACCGGGGGTGGGGTTACCCACTTCGTTGCCTCAATGGGGACCACCGGGACCATTATGGGAACCGGCCGCTACCTAAAGGAGAAAAACTCGGCTATTCAGATAGTCGGCGTGCAGCCGGAAGGGGAGGCGAAGATCCCCGGCACCCGGGCCTGGCCGCCTGAGTACCTCCCGGCAATCTACGAACCCGAGCGGGTCGACCGCATCATGTACGTAACCCAAGAGCAGGCGGAGGAGACCGCCCGGCGACTCGCCCGGGAGGAGGGCATCTTTGCGGGGATTTCCTCGGGCTCTTCGGTGTTTAGCGCCGTTGCCCTGGCGCGGGAGCTCGACAAGGCGCTTGTCGTCGCGATTATCTGCGACCGGGGGGACCGCTACCTCTCGACCGGGGTGTTCCCGCCGCCTCGGTAGGCCGCCGCCGGATCCGATTCTCCGGCTTCTCGATCGTCACCTTGCTCCCGGCTTCCACGTCGTGGGTCAGAAAGACGTTTCCCCCGATGGCGCACCCTCGCCCGATCCTTACGGGACCGAGGATGGAGGCGTTCGAATAGATAACGACATCGTCCTCGATGGTCGGGTGGCGCTTGAAACCCCGGCGGAGGTTGCCCTCATCGTCCGTTGGAAAGGAGAGGGCACCGAGGGTTACCCCCTGGTAGAGCTTGACGTTCTCCCCAATCTCGGTGGTCTCGCCGATGACCACGCCGGTTCCATGGTCGATAAAGAAGTTCCGCCCGATCTTCGCGCCCGGATGGATGTCGATGCCGGTTACGCTGTGGGCGTACTCGGTCATTATCCGCGGGAGGAGCGGGACGCCTTGAAGATAGATGCAGTGGGCGATGCGGTAGATCAGAACGGCACGAAATCCGGGGTAGGCGACGATTATCTCCTCGTATCCCGTAGCGGCCGGATCTCCGAGGTACGCCGCCTCGACGTCGCCGTCGATAAGCCCGAGAAGCTCCGGTAGGGAGGCGAGGAGGGCTTCGGTCTGGCCTGCGGCCTCCTTCGACGCCCGGGCCTCGTCGTAGGCGTCGTCGAAACGCCGGTCGTGGCGCAGGCACTTTGTTATCTCCACCTCGAGAAGCTCGGAACAGTCGACGACGGTCCGATCGATGTGTTCTCGGAGCCGATCGATATCCGGGGGGCGCCGACCGAAGAAGCCGGGAAACAGCAGCTGCTGTAGCTTATTCAGAAGCCTACCGGCGTCGTCGAGGTGCGGGAGGGGGCAGAGACAGATATGATCCACCGGGGTATCGCCTTGCAGGGTATCTACAAGCCTGTTGACAATCGGATCGATCTTCATTAACTGCTACCCTGCTTCAATTGTCCTCGGCAGTCAATCGCTTAGGGCATTCGGTGCCGCGACGCGTTTCCCTTTGCCGCCGAAGGGGGTACAATGGCCGAGCCTTAAATGGAACCCTTATCCCTCATTACGGCCGTCGCCGGTATAAGCCTATCGATCGTCGCCTCCGCCCATGCGATTCTGTACAAGCGGGATTCCCGGGCCGTCGTCGGGTGGGTCGGGGTTATCTGGCTGGTGCCGGTCCTCGGCCCGGTCCTCTACGTGCTTTTCGGGATAAACCGGGTTAAGAGACGGGTCGCCGGGAAGCGGGGCCACGAAAGCACCCACATCTCCGCCCTCGACCACTTCCACTGCTCCCCCTCGGAGCTTCTCTCGATGCTCCCGGGAAACCGGAAACACCTTCTCGAGATGTACCGCCTCGGAAAATCGGTCAGCGGCTTGGAGCTGCTAAAGCACAACACCGTCGAACCGCTGGCCGACGGCGACGAGGCGTACCCGGCCATGCTCGAAGCGATCGAGAACGCCGGCGAGTCGATCAGCATGGCGACCTACATCTTCGATAACGACCCCGTCGGCCGCCGGTTTCTCGACGCCCTCGCCCGGGCCGTCGACCGGGGCGTCGAGGTCCGGGTGCTGATCGACGCCGTCGGGGCCCGCTATTCGATGCCACCGATGAGGGCGCTTCTGAGCCGACACGGTGTCCCGACGGCCTCCTTTATGCCGCGCTTCTTTCTCTGGCGGACCCCGTATCTCAACCTACGGAACCATCGGAAAATTCTTATCGCCGACGGCAGGGTTGGGTTCGCCGGTGGGATAAACATTCGCACAGGGCATCTCCTCTCGGAATCTCCCGCTCACCCGGTCCGGGACGTCCACTTCCGGTTGGCCGGACCGGTGGTCCACCAGCTGCAGGCGACCTTCGTCGAGGATTGGCAGTTTGCGACGGGGGAGCTCCTCTCGGGAGACCGGTGGTTCCCCGTCCCCGAAGCAACCCGGGGCCGGGTCGCGGCCCGGGCGATACCCGACGGTCCGGACAAGGACATGGACAAGATGAGCATGACCTTCCAAGGCGCCCTTGCCTCGGCGCGTCACTCGGTGCGGATCGTCACCCCCTACTTTCTTCCGGAGCGGCCCTTGATCGCCGCCCTGAATACCTGCGCTCTCCGGGGAGTGTCCGTGGACATCGTTCTTCCGGAGCATAACAACCTTCGGATGGTTTCCTGGGCGGCGATGGCGCAGATGTGGCAGGTTCTCGAGTGGGGCTGTCGGGTCTGGCTTACCTCCGGGCCCTTCGACCACGCTAAGCTGATGGTCGTCGACGGCGCCTTGAGTCTTATCGGCTCCTCGAACTGGGACTCCCGGAGCCTCCGGCTGAACTTCGAGTTGGGAGTCGAGTGCTACGATGCCGACCTCGCGCTCCGGATAGGAGCCCTCATAGACGAGCGGATGGCCCGGGCCAGGGCCCTTACGCGGGAGGAGGTCAACGGACGCCCGTTGCCGATCAAGCTCCGGGACGGGTTCGTGCGCCTCGCTGCTCCCTATCTCTAGGGCAATCTCTAAGGCCCAACCGGGGTCGACAGAACAATTTCAGCAAAATATCACGAAGACCTAACCGTACTCTAACACAGGCGCATCATATTAAGCCCACGAAACACTTGGTCTCATTCGAGTGCCAAGAAGCAATTCCTATAAGGAGTGGACTATGAATCTTAAGCGTATCTATCAACTCGGATTGGCCGCGTTGATCCTGCTGGTTCCTGTGATGCTTTCCGCCCAGGTACAGGTCGATCCCGCGCTTCCGAGCTACAGCCCGACCCGGGGCGTATCCGGTAGCATCAAGAGCGTCGGTTCGGACACCATGAACAACACGATGACGCTCTGGGCCGAAGGTTACCTCGGCATGTACCCCAACGTCCGGATCGAAATCGAGGGAAAGGGTTCGAGCACGGCTCCCCCGGCCCTTATTTCCGGCACCTCTCAGTTCGGCCCGATGAGCCGGGAGATGAAGAGCTCCGAGGTCGACGAGTTCCAGGCCCGGTACGGCTATCCCCCGACGCCGCTGCCTGCCGCCATCGACATGCTCGCGGTCTACGTACACAAGGACAATCCGATTGCCCGGACCGGTCTGAGCCTCCAGCAGGTCGACGCCATCTTCTCCACCAACCGTCGAGGTGGACACCCCACCGACATCCGGACCTGGGGAGACGTGGGGCTGACCGGCGAATGGGCCAACCGGCCGATTAGCCTCTACGGGCGTAACTCCGCCTCCGGCACCTACGGCTACTTCAAGGACAACGCGCTGTTTGACGGCGACTACAAGCCGGAAGTCAAAGAACAGCCGGGTAGCTCTTCGGTCGTCCAGGGTGTCGCCAGCGACCGCTACGGCATCGGCTACAGCGGCATCGGCTACATTACCGCCGACGTCCGGGCGGTCCCCCTTGCGACCTCCGGAACCAACTACGTCGAAGCCATCGCCGAGAACGCCTACACCGGCCAGTACCCCTTGGCGCGGTTCCTCTATGTCTACGTTAACCACCGCCCCGGTAGCGACATAGACCCCCTTCGAAGGGAGTTTATCAAGTACATGTTTAGCAGCCAGGGACAACAGGACGTCGTTCGCGACGGCTACTACCCCATTACCAACACCATTGCCCGGGAGACCCTCTCCCAGCTCGGCATTCGGTAGCACGGTAGGGTAGGAGACTGCCGGGTGTTTCGGTGGGCGGGCCCTCGTGCCGCCCACCAACGCTCGGCCGTCGCGTTCTCGCGATACCAGCAAGAAGAGGGAGAAGATGGAAAAGGGCAGTTTTACCGGCTACAAGAGAGCTCATAAGACCCGTACCTCCGTGTTGGTAGGCGAGAAGGCGATGCGCGGTGTTATTACCGTCGGCGGCATAGGCGTAATAGCGGCGGTATTCTTAGTCTTCGTTTTTCTTACCTCGGTCGTATTTCCGCTCTTCCAGGGCGCCTCCGTCGAGCCCGAAGCGGTCCATTCGGTCGGTCAAGGCTCCGTCGCGGTCGTCCAAGGCGGCGCGAAACGGAGCTACCTGACCGTCGACGAGTTTTTGATCGCCGGCCTCGTTTCCGACGACGGTGGGCGACGGCTAAAGCACGTGCGCCTCGACACGGGAGAGATTATCGGAGAGTTCGATGTTCTTGCTTCCGCTCCTACGGTCCTCTCCTATACCCAAGCGGACGGATGGCTCGCCGCCGGTTTCTCCGACGGGACGACCTCCCTGGGACAGATTCGATTCGAAACGGACTTCTTCGAGCTTGACGACCCCCGGGTATCGGACCTTTCGGGCCTCGAGGTCGGAGAAGTCGGCGTTTTTGAGGGCAACGCGGCGCAGAGAACCGACGTCGGTCAGATCCGTGTCCAGCGTCCGGCTATCGAAGTCCGCGACGCCGTCTCCGCCGGTAGGACCGCACCCATCCGGCTTATCGACAAAACCATTACCTCGGCCGGCCCGATCATCGCCGCCTATTCCGCGGACGGTGTCCTCCAGGTAAACAGCGTCTCCGAGCGGCGCAACATCCTTACCGGAGTCGTTACGACTACCTTGAGCGGCGGGGAGATCGATCTTTCGGCGGAGCTCGCCGGTCACCGGGACCCGACCGGGCTTCTGATTACCGCCCGGGGCGGGAACGTCTTTCTGGTCTGGCCGGACGGGTACTACATCCGTGTCGGCTCGAGGGATCTCGAGAATATGGAGATTGCAGAGCGCGGCTGGGTCCTCGAACAGGATGGATCCGCCGAGGTAACCTATGTGACCTTTCTTCTCGGGCGCGGGAACATGGCAGTAGGCGACAGCCTCGGACGCGTACGCACCTGGTTTCTGGCTCGCGACCCGGAAAGCGAAACGCCGGACGCTTTGTCGTTGGTCAACGCGTCGGAGTTCCAGGGTCCCGCATCGCCGGTGACGGCAATTGCCTCTTCCTCTCGGAAGCGGGTAATGGCTGTCGGTCATGCCGACGGAAGCGTCGCCACTTACTACGTTACCTCCTCCCGGCATCTCGGTACGGTTACTCTCTTCGAGGGCCGGGGTGTCGATCAACTCGCCGTCGCTCCGAAAGACGACGGCGTTGCCGCACTCTCGGGGGGGAGCCTCGGCCTGCTATCCTTGGAAGCCGAGCACCCCGAAGCGTCGTTTCGGTCGATCTTTACCCCGGTGTGGTACGAAGGGAATCCCGAACCCCAGCACAGTTGGCAGTCTTCGAGCGGAAACGACACCTTCGAGCCGAAGTACGGGTTGATTCCCCTCATCTTCGGAACCCTCAAGGCAACCTTCTACTCGATGCTCTTCGGTGTTCCGATCGCCCTCTTAGCGGCAATCTATACCAGCGAGTTCCTCAATCCGAAGCTCCGGGGCAAAATCAAGCCCGCCGTCGAGATGATGGCGAGCCTTCCGAGCGTCGTTCTCGGATTTCTCGCCGGGTTGGTCTTCGCACCCTTCGTCGAGAACGTGGTTCCGACGGTTCTGGTAGCCTTCGTGGTTATCCCCGGGGCCTTCGTCCTTGCCGGCTACGTCTATCAGCTCTTGCCCCGGAAGACGGCGATTATCCTTTCGAAGTACCGGTTTATCATTGCCGCCTTTCTGGTGCTGCCCCTGGGTATCGGCATATCCATTCTTCTCGGCCCGGCGATGGAGCGTGTTCTCTTTAACGGGGACATCAAAGGTTGGCTCGACGGTCGGGTGGGGGACGGCGGGGCCGGCTGGATTCTAATGCTCCTCCCGGGCTCCGCGGTTCTGGTCTTCTTGACCATGGCCAAGAGGCTTGGACCCTACCTCCGGGACAAGTACCGGTCGATGCCACAGACGACGGTCGCTGCTCTCGAGCTCGGCAAGTTCGTCGGCGGTGCCCTAGTTACGATTGGCCTTGCCGTAGCGCTCGCTCGCATTCTCGTGGCACTGGGGATCGATTCCCGGCAGACCTTCCCGATCCTGGGACCGGTCTTCGGCACCTACATCCAGCGGAACTCGCTTATCGTCGGCTTCATAATGGGTTTTGCGATCATTCCGATTATCTTTACCATCTCGGACGACGCGCTAAAGAGTGTCCCGGACCACTTGCGGTCGGCAAGCTTGGCCTCCGGGGCGACCCAATGGCAGACAACCATCCGGGTCGTAATACCCACCGCGATGAGCGGCCTCTTCTCCGCGGTTATGATCGGTCTCGGCCGAGCCGTCGGAGAGACGATGATCGTTCTGATGGCCACGGGAAACACGCCCATTATGGAATGGAATATCTTTAACGGCTTTAGAACCCTCGCGGCCAACATAGCCGTCGAGCTGCCCGAAGCGGCCGTCGACAGCACGCACTACCGCGTACTGTTCTTGGCCGCCCTCTGTCTGTTCGTCATGACCTTTGCCGTAAACACCGTGGCGGAAGTCGTACGCCAACGCTTCCGAAAGAGGGCCTACCAGCTATGAGCACCATCCAGGATCACGATACAACCGCCGAGGCGAAGCAGACGCCGAAGCCGGACGGACGAAAGCCGAGGAGAATCCTGTCGGTGTCGCTTCCGGCGCAGGGACTTCCCCTGGTCTGGCTTACCGCCGGGATGCTCGCCGTCTCCGTCGCCATGATAGTCGGTCTGCTCGCGTTCATCTTCTTCCGGGGTTCGATTACCTTTTGGCCCCTGCCCATCGAGCGCTTCGAAACCGCCGACGGAGGGGTGCACCTCGGCGAGGTAACGCGTACGGGTAGCTACACACCTTCCGATGCGGTAATCGAAGAGGTTCCGGCGGATTGGATCAACCAGGCCCGGACACTCTTGGCGGAGCAGGACGGCGTCTCCAAGCGTTTCCTTGCGAGAACCGGCAACTTCGATATCTACGGTGAGCACTTTAACTGGGTCAGCGACTTTCAGATAAAGGATCGCTCCTTCCCCGAATGGGCGGTGGTCTTCGAGCGCCTAACCTGGGGCCGCTTCTACGGCGTACCCGTGGCGTTCCTCGTCGACGGCGAGCGGGTGGCCGAGGGCGCCGAAGCTGCCTGGGCCGAGTTTCGCCGCTATCATCCCGACGTTACCAGCCGGAGAGAAGAGCGACGCAAGCTGGAGGACCGGGACATCGGTCGCGTCAACCACGAGATCGAATCGGCGCGTCTCGAGGTCCGTTCTCGGGAGCTCGACGTTCGAAAGGCTCGGGACCGATTCGGGATAGATTCTCCGGAGTACGCGGAAGCAGTCGCGAGGCTGGAAGCCGAAGAGGAGCGTGCCGCGGAGGTCGAGGCCGAGGCGAGTGCCGCCTACGACGAAATCCGGGCCGAAATCGACGAGCTGAACGCCGAGAACGACCGCTATCGAATCCTGGTGGAGGTCTCCGACGGACGGCAGATCGAAGTCCCTCTTGGCGAGGTCGTCCGGGGCTATCCTGCCAATCGGTTAGGGTTTTTCGACAAGGTGGGTATCTACCTGAGCCGCTGGTGGGAGTTCTTTAGCACGAATCCCCGGGAAGCCAACAGCGAAGGCGGGGTCTTTCCCGCGATCTTCGGCACCGTCGTCATGACGCTGATTATGTCGGTGATGGTGGTGCCCTTCGGGGTTATCGCCGCGCTCTACCTGCGGGAGTACGCCAAGGCAGGGAGGTTGGTCAGCACCGTTCGTATTGCGATAAACAACCTGGCCGGCGTTCCGAGTATCGTCTTCGGGGTCTTCGGGTTGGGCTTCTTCTCCTATCTGGTCGGCGGCTCGATAGACGCCATCTTCTTCGAAGCCAAGCTTCCGAGCCCGACCTTCGGGACCGGGGGTATTCTCTGGTCCTCCCTGACCCTGGCGCTTCTGACCCTTCCGGTGGTCATCGTTTCGACCGAGGAGGCCCTTTCGGCGGTCCCAGGGTCGATGCGCGAAGGCTCCTACGCCTGCGGCGCGAGCAAGTGGCAGACCATAAAGCGCATCGTCCTGCCCCGGGCGCTTCCCGGCATAATGACGGGGGCGATTCTGGCGATGGCCCGGGGCGCCGGAGAGGTGGCTCCACTGATGCTGGTCGGTGCCGTCAAGCTTGCCCCGGAGCTCCCGATCGACGGCTACTTCCCCTATGTGCACTTAGAGCGAAGTTTTATGCACTTAGGGTTCCACATCTACGACGTAGGTTTTCAGAGTCAGAACAGCGAAGCGGCGATCCCGATGGTCTTTACGACGACCTTGCTCTTGATCTTTATTATCGTCGTATTGAACCTGACGGCCATACGGCTTCGGAATCAGTTTAGCCGCAAGTTCATAACGAGTCAGTTTTAGGCAGAAAGTGAGGAAAACGTGAGCGACGCAACGACAGTAATCGAAGGCAACGCGCTGGCAAAGATTGCCGCGGGGGAGCTGGTTACCCCGGCGACCCACCCCGCGATACAGGACGAGCAGATTGTCCTCTCTATCAAGGAGTTTAACCTCTGGTACGGTGCCGTCCAGGCGCTCTTCAACATCAACCTCGACGTGCCCCACGGAAAGGTGACGGCGATGATAGGCCCCTCGGGGTGCGGGAAGTCGACGCTCCTGCGGTCGGTAAACCGGCTGAACGACCTCGTGGATATCGTCCGCATCGAGGGCGATATGCTTTTGAACGGCGACTCTATCTACGAGCCCGGTGTCGACGTTATAGAGCTCCGAAAGCGCATGGGGATGGTCTCCCAGAAGCCGAACCCCTTCCCCATGAGCATCTACGAGAACGTCGTCTATCCCCTGCGAATAGACGGAGAGGGAAACAAAGGGCTCCTCGACGAGGTCTGCGAGAAATCTCTCCACGGTGCGGCCCTCTGGGACGAGGTAAAGGACCGGCTCAACGACAGCGCCCTCGGTCTTTCCGGCGGTCAGCAGCAGCGGCTCTGCATTGCCCGGGCGATTGCCGCGGAACCGGAGGTGCTGCTTATGGACGAGCCCGCCTCGGCCCTCGACCCGATTGCAACCAGCAAGATCGAGGAGCTTATTCATCAGTTGAAAGGCGACTACTCGATACTGATCGTGACCCACAACATGCAGCAAGCGTCGCGAGTCAGCGACTACACGGCGTTTATGTATCTGGGACAAATCGTGGAGTACTCGCCGACCGCCGAAGTGTTCTTCCAACCTCTGCTAAAAGAGACGGAAGACTACATTTCGGGGCGGTTCGGCTAGTTAAGGTGTGACTGACCCCAACTCGTGGCGGGTTACGTCACTGGTTGGGCGGTAGAAAAGGGGGCCCCAGGGAAAAACCCAAAACCCCGGGGACCTGCAAGAAAATAGAAGGAGCATGCAATGGTCAAGGGACGGTTCTTTGTCTTAGGGACAATCGCAATTTCTGCAATGTTACTGTTCGCCGGATGCGCCTCTTCGGCGTCCGCGGCGCCTCAGGCGGAAGAGGAAGGCCAAGCGGAAGAAGGTATGGTGGATCTCTCGGCGTACGAACGCGAAGGCTTCGTGGTCGAGATGGACGACGGCAGACTCTGGGTCTTCCACGAGGGCTCGGAGGACTACCAGCAGTTCTTGGAGACCGGAGAGCCCGCCAAGCAGGTGGTTCGTCCCGGCGGAGGCCCTGATGGAATCACCATCAAGTCAACTGAGAGTGCGACGATCGACGAGTATATGTTTACCCTCCCGGGTTTCTTTGCCCGGATGGAGGACGGACGGCTGTGGATCTTTAAGACCGGCACCGAGGAGCTGGAAGAGTTCTTGGTAACCGGGGAACCGGCGAAGCAAGTGGTTCGACCCGGCGGAGGCCCCTACGGTATGACGATAAAGGCCGTCGACGCCGAGATTATCGACGATTTTATGGCCGCCTTTGAGGCTTCGATGTAGCGACGCCTCTCAATCGATGAAGAGCCTGCCATTCGGCAGGCTCTTTTTTTGGCTAAGGCTCGGGGCCCCCGGGGCCGGGGCAGGACCCCCAGGGGCCGGGGGTGACACGATAAGATAAAATCGTGCTATCTTGTCGCCATGAGCCTGGTTAGATTCGGCG
>CAZTRQ010000039.1:12756-19230 GCA_964616245.1 uncultured Spirochaetaceae bacterium
CACGATAAGATAAAATCGTGCTATCTTGTCGCCATGAGCCTGGTTAGATTCGGCGTTTCGATGGAAGAGGAGCTCGTACAGCTCCTCGACGAGCTTGCGGACCGGGAGGGGTACGACAACCGGTCCGAGGCACTACGCTCCCTTGTGAGGAAGGAGCTGGCCCGGGACTCAAGCCCCGGGGACGACCGGCAGGTGGCCGGAATCGTGACGCTTCTCTATCCCTACGGTCGGAAGCTAATCGATGCGCCGGTGGCAGCCTACCCCTCGCTGCAGATTACTGCGAACTTGCAGCTCCACCTCCAGGGTAACGTAACCCTCAAGACTCTCGTAATCCAGGGCTCCGGAGCCGAGGTCCACGCCTGGGCCCGGAGGGTCGTCTCTCAGCGAGGCGTCCTCGGGGAGCTCTCGGTGGTTGCGACCGAGGAGGTCTACGCGGCCCTCGCCGGGGGGGGCGGAGAGCCCGGAGCCCAGGCGTGACGGTCGCGGTTTCCAACCTCCGGGTGGACCGGGGCGGCACCGAGATCCTCCACGGGGTCTCCTTCGAGGTCTCTTCCGGCGATCTCGCCACCATAACCGGGAGTAACGGCGCGGGAAAGACGACGCTGATCAAGGCGATCCTCGGGATTCTCCCCTACAGCTCCGGGACCGTTCTCCTCGACGGTGTGGCGGTCGGCTCCTCCGTGTGGCGGGGGCACCGCCGCAGGGTGGGCTACGTAAGCCAGCACGCGGTACAGACCGACTTTCCGATTTCCGTGTCCGAGGTGGTCTCTATCGGGCTCTCCACCGAGCGACACAGCCGCCGCGAAAGACACGAACGGATGGACCGGGCGATGGATCTGACCGGCTGCCTCCGCTTGCGGAAGGCGACCTACGCGCCTCTCTCCGGCGGCGAGAAACAACGGGTCTCGATTGCCCGGTGTCTCTGTCAGAATCCGGCGGTGATGGTTCTCGACGAGCCCATCGCGAGCCTCGATCCCGAAGGCAAGGAGGCGATCGTTACCCTAACCGAAGAGGTATCCGCCTCCCTCGGCATTACGGTGCTCCTGGTAAGCCACGAGTCGGCGCACTTCGGCCGGTCCGGGTGGCGCCGGATTGCCCTGGAGAACGGACGCATCGTGAGCGACACCGAGGCCCGCAGCGCATGAGCGTGGTGGAGGTTCTCTCCTATCCCCCGATCCTCCGGGGGGCTCTCGTGCTCTTGGTCTCCGGAACGCTCTTTCCCCTGGTCGGGGTATTCGTCTTGCGGCTCAACCTGATTACGCTTCGCTTCGCCCTGATGCATAGCGCCCTCTTGGGCGCATCGGTGGCCCTCGCCGTCGGTTCGAGCCCCCTGGTCGCCGGGATGATCGCGAACGCGCTCTTGGTCGTCGTCGTTTCTACGGTCGGCGCCCGGTCGGAGAGCAACGCCGGGTACATCACCACCTTCTTTATGGTCTTTACCGTGGGCCTCGCTTTCGCGATCCTCTACCGTTTCGACGTCCCGGCCCGGGAATCGCTAGGCCTCCTCTGGGGAAACATCTTTGCCCTGACCCCCGGCGACGCGGTCATTACGACGGTCTTCGCGGGGCTGGTGCTCCTCTTCGTGGTCGGGATGTTTCCCCTTATCCGGGCGGTGCTCTACGACCGGGAAATAGCCTTCTCCTCGGGGATCGACGACCGGATGGTCTACGTCGCGGTGCTCTTTGCCGTCGGGTTTACGATCACCCTGGTGATGGGACTGATCGGGGCGCTGCTTCTCGACGCAATCCTTATTCTGCCGGCGTTGATCGCCGGTTTTCACAGCCGGAGCACCCGGGAGCTCTTTATCCGTGCTTCGGTCTACGGACTCATAATCAGTGTCGCCGGGTTCTTTTCCGCGATCTGGGTCGACATTCCCGTCAGCTCGGGTGTCACCCTCGTGGGAGCGGCGACCCTTGGTATAACCGCAATCCATTCACGCATAAGAAGGAGAACGTGATGACAAAACAGATACGAACACCCCAGAGGCCTCGAGTTCGAGCCCGGATGGCGCCGGTAGTGGCCGCGCTGGTGCTGCTATTTGCCGCCGGCGGCACCGCCGAAGCGCAGCAGCAAGTCCTGGCGACGACGCCCTGGACCGCCGCCTTCGCCCGGGTCGCCGGGGCGCAAGACGTCGAGCTCTTGGCGCCCTACGAGATGCGGCACCCGCCGGAGTACGAGCTCCGGGCGACGGACCTTCGCCGTGTCGAGGAAGCCGATCTTGTTGTCTACGCAGGGTACGAGCGGATGATGGAGCGGCTCCAGCGCGCCCTTGGGGAGGCCAACGTTTCTTCGGTTCAGATTACCACCGTGCACACGATGGAGACGATCGAGGAATCCGCGATAAAGATCGCCGAGGCCCTCGGCACCGAAGCGGCGGCCCGCCGCAACCTGGCGGAGATGCGGGAGTTCTTCGAAGAGTGGCGCCGGGAGCTCCGGGACTTCGGCCTCGACGAGACTCCGGTGGTCGTCCACGGATTCCAGGCGGCGCTGATGGGGGACCTCGGGGTAAACGTCGTCGGGACCTTCGGCCCCGGGCCCCTAGAGGCGCAGCAGATCGTCCGGCTGTCTCGAAGCGGCGCCGGGGTGGTTGTCGACAACTGGCACAACGAGGTAGCCCAACCCCTCGAGGAGACGATGCCCGGGGTCCCGGTGGTATCCTTCGTCAACTTCCCGGGACACGACGGAACCCGGACCATGCTCGACGTCCTGCGGTACAACCGCACGGCGCTCCGGGAGGCGTTGGGGGAGTAGATTGTCGATCACAATCGACAAATTTGATGACAGGCCGAATTTCGTCGATTATAATCGACAAGTATGGTAAGTAGGCCCGGCTACTCCGGCGTCGTCAAACGCTATCTCCGCAAACCGGTCATAAAGATTATTACCGGAATGCGGCGTGTAGGGAAGAGCACACTCCTCGCCCAAATTAGGGCCGACCTCATCGAAGGTGGGGTTCGGGAATCGAACATCGTTACGGTCAACAAGGACCTTTTGGAATGGGATCACCTTCGCACGTATCGCGATCTTGACCGGGAGGTGCGCCCTCGGCTCTTGTCCGTCGGAGAGCCCCGGTGGCTCTTCATCGACGAAGTACAGGAGATCCAAGAATGGGAGCGAGCGGTAAACTCCTATCTTGCGGAAGGACTGGCGGATATCATTATCACGGGATCAAACTCGCATCTTCTCGCCGGCGAGCTGGCTACATTACTATCCGGACGATACGTAGAAATCCCGATGTACCCCTTGAGCTTTGCCGAGTTCTTGTCGTTCAGGGCCGAGCTTGGCGCTTTAGTATCCGCCGATACCGAAGAGGAGTTTAAACGATACCTCCGCCTCGGGGGGATGCCGGGTATCCATGCCCTCGATCTTTCCGACGAACACGTCTTTCCCTACCTCGAGGCGATTCTGAGCACGGTAGTCCTCAAAGACGTCGTGCGACGGCACTCGATCCGCGATGTGAGACACCTGGAGCGGATTCTGGCTTTCGTCTACGACAACATCGGCAGTCTCGTATCTGCCAGGCGAATCGAAGGGGTGTTTCGAAATCAAGGGCTCGGCATGACGGTAGATACCGTCGTCAACTATCTCGGCTATCTTAGCGAGGCACTCCTGGTGCACCGTGTCGGGCGGTACGAGCTTAGAGGTAAGCGCCACCTCGAATATTCGGACAAATACTACCCGACCGACATTGGATTGCGCCACGGTCTCTTTGGCTACCGTGATTCGGACATCGGTGGGCTCCTGGAAGCGGTGGTTTACATGGAGCTTCGGAGGCGAGGTTACGAGGTGGCCGTGGGGATTATCGACGATGTTGAGATCGACTTTGTAGCCGATCGAGCAGATGGGTCGACTTCGTCTCGACTCTACGTCCAGGTTGCGTACCTCCTCAGTGATCGGACGACAATCGATCGCGAGTTCGGCAATCTCGAGCGCATACCGGATAGCTACCCGAAGCTCGTACTATCCCTCGACAAGTTCTTTCCTGCCGAGCACAACGGCATCCGTCACCGAAACGTATGGGAGTGGCTTCTCGACGAACACTAACGCTCCGGAGGAGTCCGACGGGCGTCGCGAAGGTTGCCTTTAGGGCAGCTTCGAGCATCTGCGCTCGTTGGTTGGTTGTCACGCTCGGTTGCCGTTGGGAAGAGGGTGCCGAGTATTCCAACCCCTATACCCGCGATCTCCGAATCATCGATGAGGTATCATCCGATAGACGAGTGCAACGCCACACCTGAAGCTTATTCCGACTATTGCTCTTTGTCTCGTCGATACAAGACTATCTATTCACCACCCCCGCTTCCCCAAAACGAGAAGTGCCGGCCCGAAACAGAATGTTTTGACAGCTGAGTAGTTGCGTGGTATAACGAAACGCACAGTTTAACTGTTTAGTTTGACATTACGAAAGCCGCAAGCGGTGCATTCCAAGGAGGAAAGAATTATGTCGAAATTCGCGTTTAGGAAGCTAGCCCTGCTACTCCTTATCCCGTTCGTTCTGCTCGCAGTCTCCTGCGGCCAGGAAGAGGCGGCCGAGGCCCCGGCTGAGCAGCCGGAGGACGTAGAGGGGATGGAAGAGACCGGCTATGGTCCGGAAGTGCCCGGCATGATCGACATGTCCATGCCGGACCAGACGATCTCCCTACGGCTCAGCTATGACGACCCCGTGCTGTGGCCGGAACAGGCGAACGTGCCCGATCCCGAGCATGCATTCGCGCTGCTCTTCAAGGACTACGTCGAGAGCCAGACCGGTGGTGCGGTCGAAATCGAGCTCTTCGGAGCCGGATCCCTCGGAACCTACCGACAGACCCTCGAGATGGTGCAGAACGGCTCCCTCGACATCAACATCGGAACCGGGTCCCTTGGCTCCTTCTACGCCCCGTTCCAGATCTTCACCATTCCGTATCTCTTTAGCTCCGACGACGTCGCCACGGCGTTCTTCGAAGAGAGCGAGTTCTGGGCAGATCTGATGGACGACATGGAAGAGGAAACCGGCATGAAGTATCTGGCCATGGGTCAGAACGGCTGGAGAAACTTCACCAACAACGTACGGGAGATCAGGGCACCCGAGGACCTCAATGGCATTAAGTTCCGCGTTATGCAGAGCCCGGTCTACGTTCGGATGATCGAATCCATGGGCGGGAGCGCGGTTCCCATCGCCTGGAACGAGCTCTACACCGCTCTGCAGACCGGTGTCGTCGACGGCGAAGAGAACCCGATCTCGTCGATCGCCCTCGGAAAGCTCTACGAGGTACAGGAGTACCTGACCATGGACGGACACGTCTGGAGCGAAAACGTCATGGTTATGAACTCCGACAGATACAACAGTCTCCCCGTCGGTGTTCAGCAGATCATCATGCAAGGTGCCATGCTCGGCGCCCGGGCCAACAACGTAGCCGAAAGAATGGTCTCCAACATCGTAAAGTTCGAGGTCGTTGCCGAGCAGATGCAGGTCTATTTCCCGACCGCAGCCGAAAAGGCGAAGTTCCGAGAAGTCGCACAGCCGGCCGTCATCGAGTATCTCGAAGGAGAACTTGGTGAGGAAATGGTCAACGGATTCCTTCAGGCTGTGGCGGAAACCGAAGCCAGCACGGGCTGGAGACGGTAGGAAGACACCTGCCGGAATAGTTGCGAAAACGGTGATGGCAGTCCGTCGTCTAACGGCGGGCTGCCATCGTTATATACGCGAAGAGAGATAGCACGAATGCGTGGAAAACAATGCTGGGAATACTGAAGAAAGCGAGTGATCTCGTAAACGATATCGCGAAATGGATCATGTTTGCCTATGTAATCGGTGTTACGATTCTGGCAATTGTCGGGGTGGTTTTTCGCATGGCCAACATGTCGCTCTCCTGGAACGAGGAGTTGATGCGCTGGTTCCTTATCGGAATCGGATACATCGGGGCCTCCGTGGCGCTGAAGGAACGAAGCCATATCGGGATTGAGTACTTCATTATGAACATGAACAGTACCTTCAGAAAGATAGCCATCATCGTCGGCTACCTTGCCATCATCACATTTCTGATGGTCGTGCTTATCGTCAGTTGGCAGGCCTCCCTGCACGCGCAGCGGCAGTACGGATCTATTCTCCGGGTTCAGATGATATGGGTAAAGCTGAATCTTCCGGTAGGCTCACTGTTCATGCTGATCCACATGATCTACTTTTCCGTGGGCATCTTGACGGAGAAAGAAGAGACGCGCGACTACGTGATCAGCGGCGGACACGAAGTCTGAGGCGGGGGGAGCAATTATGGATTTGTCCATCTATTTTATAATTTTTCTGTTCGTTTTTACTCTAATTATTGGTGTCCCCATCGCCTTCGTGCTCGGCCTCGTGCCCCTTATCTATCTGTTTTTCTACCGGGGGCTCCCGCTGATCGCGATCGCGTCGAAACTTTTCGCAGGAATAGACAACTACGTTCTGCTTGCGCTGCCCTTCTTTATCCTGGCCGGTAACATCATGAACAATACCGGTATAAC
>CAZTRQ010000040.1:0-19194 GCA_964616245.1 uncultured Spirochaetaceae bacterium
GGTGGGACGCCCTCTACGTTGGGCTCTTGATCTTTCTCGTCGGAGCCTGGGGTATTAAAAGACTGACGCGGAAGCTGATCGACTAGGCCTTAATATTCGCCCGCCGGACGGCCTTCCCCGAGAGCTTGTAGCCCTTCGCCCGGTAGTTCGACACCCGGTAGTCCTCTAAGGGAAACTCCTCGGTGGTAACCCGCATCCGCGGCTTCTTGACGTAGTCCAACCGGACGGTCCCCTTCTTCCGGGTAGAGAAGGAGAGGACCTTGCCCCCCGGGGGTACGAGGTCGTAGCTCTTCTTGAGGATAAAGCCCTCGATGGTAAAGCGCTTTAAGTAGGTGTCGCCCTCGGCGTTCCGGTAGACCAGGCTGAAGTGGACGCCCGAGAGCTTCTCCTTATCCGCGAGAACGCAGGCGAGGATGTTTCCGACGTACTCCTTCTCCGGGACGTCGGATGCGTAGAATACGCCGTCTTCCTTTATAACGACGATCCGGTCGTACTCGCTGACGGCGAAAAGCTCGTCCCCGGTCTCGATACCGTACCCGAGGTACTCGCCGTCGTAGCGCAGCTTCAGCCCCCGGGTGGCGGCGTCCCGGACGTCGGTCTTCTCGAAGCTTATAAGCTTCGCCCGCCGCTCCCGGCCGGCACCGTAGCGCTCGAGGACACCGTCGAGGTAGCCCACAGCGTACTTCGGGACATTCTTGAGCGTCTTCTCGATTTCCGCGAGTTCTTCGCCGAGCTTCCGAAGCTCGTCTTGGGCCCGCTCGATGTCGTAGCGCGAAATCCGCCGTATAGGAATCCGCAGGAGCCGCTCGATGTCCTCGTCGGTAATCGGGTCCGGGATCTCTTTGAGAAACGGCTTGAAACCCTCCCGGACGGTTTTGAAGATTCCTTCCTGGGTCCGCTCCTCCTCGATGCGCTTGTAGATCCGCTCCTCGATAAAGATGCGTTCCAGGGTCCGGGCGTGGATCTGTTCCTTTAGATGGTCCCGCTTAAGGCTGAGCTCTCGCCGGAGGATATCGACGAGCCGCTTCGCGTGATATTGGATTACCTCGGTTACGGTCATCTGCCGGGGTCGGTTGTCCTGGATTACTAAGAGGTTACAGGAGATCGACGCCTCGCAGTCGGTAAAGGCGTAGAGGGACTCTTCGACATCCTTGGCGTAGATCCCCCGGGGAAGAGCCAACTCGATCTCCACCTTCTCGGTGGTAAAGTCGTTTATAGCCGCGACCTTTACCTTCCCCCGTTTCGCCGCGGCGTCGATGGAGGCGATAAGCGTCTCGGTCGTGGTCCCTAGGGGGAGCTCCCGGATGACGATGCGCTTCGGGTCGCTGGTGTCCAGGAGGGCCCGGACCCGGACCCGGCCGTTGCCGTCCTCGTAGTCCCCGGCGTCGAGGAAGCCTCCGGTCTGCGAGTCGGGGTAGAGAACGAAGGGCTTATTCTCGATCTGAGCCTGTACCGCCCGGACCACCTCGATAAAGTTGTGGGGCAAGACCTTCGTCGACATACCGACGGCGATACCCTCGGCGCCGTGGAGGAGGAGCAGGGGGACCTTCGCCGGAAAAGTTACCGGTTCCTTGTTACGGCCGTCGTAGGACTCCTCGAAGGTTGTCAGCTCCGGGTTGTAGAGGATGTCCTTGGCCATCGGATGCGCCCGGCATTCGATGTAGCGCGCCGCCGACGCCTCGTCCCCCGTCAGGATATTGCCGAAGTTACCCTGCTTGTCGATCAAAAGCTCTTTGTTCGCCAGGACGACCAGGGCCGAGTAGATCGAGGCGTCTCCGTGGGGGTGATAGCGCATACAGTGCCCGACGACGTTGGCCACCTTGTGGAGCTTGCCGTCGTCCATCTCGAAGAGGGAGTGGAGAATTCTCCGTTGAACCGGCTTAAGGCCGTCGTCGAGGTGGGGGATCGCCCGGTCGCGGATAACGTAGGAGGCGTACTCGAGGAAGTTGTGGTCGAAAACGGTACGAACGTAGGCCACTAGACCAGATGCTCCATGATGTAGTTCTTTCGTGTCGGCGTGTTCTTCCCCATGTAGAACTCGAGGGTCTCGGGGATGCGCTTGAGGGATCTAATCGACACGGGAATAAGGCGAATATCCTCCCCGATAAACTGTCCGAATTCGTGGGGGGAGATCTCCCCGAGGCCCTTGAATCGGGTAATCTCCGGGGACTTGATGCGCTCGAGGGCGTCGAGACGCTCCTGATCCGAATAGCAGTAGACGGTTTTGGTCTTGTTCCGCACCCGGAACAGCGGCGTCTCGAGGATAAACAGATGCCCCCCCATCACCAGCTCCTCGAAGTAGGTCAGAAAGAAGGTAAGGAGGAGGTTGCGGATGTGGAACCCGTCGTAGTCGGCGTCGGTGGCGATAATGACCCGTTCGTACCGCAGCTCTTCCACGCCGTTCTCGATTCCGAGGGCGACCATCACGTTGAAGAGCTCTTCGTTCTTGTAGATGTCCCCCCGCTTCTTCCCGTACATGTTCTGGGGCTTCCCCCGGAGGGAGAAGATGGCCTGGGTTAGCACGTTTCGGGCGGCGACCATCGGGCCCGAGGCGCTTTGTCCCTCGGTCAGAAAGATCGTCGACTCTTCGCCGAGCTTCTTGTCTCCCCGGTGGTACTTGCAGTCCTTGAGGTTCGGCACCCGCAGGCTGACCTTCTTGGCGGCTTCCCGGGCCTCTTTGCGAACCGCGTTAAGCTCCTTCCGGAGGCGCTCGTTCTGGAGAATACGGTCCTTGAGGGCCTTCGAGGCGTCGGGCGTCTTGTGGAGCAGGTCTGTGACCATATCCCGGACCTCGCCTACGATCCAGGAGCGGATCTCCGGGTTTCCGAGCTTGTGCTTGGTCTGGCTCTCGAAGACCGGGTTCTGGATTCGGATCGCGATGGCGCCGACCATCCCTTCCCGGACGTCGGAGCCGTTGTACGCGGCCTTGTAGAACTGGTTGATCCCCTTTAACAGCCCCTCCCGGAAGGCGCTTAAGTGGGTTCCACCGTCGGCGGTGTACTGGCCGTTGACGAAGGAGAAGTGGCGCTCTCCGTACTCCTGAGTCCCGGTAAAGGCGAACTCGAGCCGCTCGGATTGGCCATGAAGAATCGGATAGGAGGCGTCCTCCCCTACCTCGGCGGTCAAAAGGTCCTTGAGCCCGTTGTCCGCCCGGAAGCTGCGCTTCCCGAGCTTGAGGGTAAGACCCCGGTTGAGGTAGGCGTAATACCAGAGGCGCTGCTCGACGAACTCCTCGTCGAAGGAGTAATCGCCGAAGATTTCGGTGTCCGGGAAGAACTCGACGAGGGTTCCCGTCGGCTCCTTCGCCGAAGCGCCCTTCTTGGAGTCCTTGAGGGTCCCCTTTTCGAACTTCGCCTCGAAGAACTTCCCCTCCCGAAACGAGACGACCCGGAAGTGCTTCGAGAGGGCGTTGACCGCCTTGGTCCCGACGCCGTTTAAGCCCACGGAGAACTGAAAGACCTCGTCGTTGTACTTCGCCCCGGTGTTAATGATCGAGACGCACTCAATCACCTTACCTAAGGGAATTCCCCGGCCGTAATCCCGAACCACGACCTTGCCGTCGGCGATCGTAATGTCGATCCGCTTGCCGTGCCCCATGATGTATTCGTCGATGGAGTTGTCGATAATCTCCTTGAGCAGAATGTAGATGCCGTCGTCGGGGCTAGTCCCGTCCCCGAGGCGGCCAATGTACATCCCGGTCCGAAGCCTGATATGCTCGATGGAGCTGAGGGTTTGTACTGAACTCTCGTCGTAGTGCCGTTGTGCCAGAGTAGTTTGTCCTATGAAGGAATACGAATGCGCATCCGCGTTTTGTTGCCCCTGATCATTGTTGTTCTTGCCGTCTCATGTCAATCCACACCGACTGCCGAGCCCTCCGAAGCCGGCCCCGAGGCCGAAGCGGCCGGGGCCAAGGAGCTCGAGGCCCAGGTAGCGGAGCTTCGCCGGGAAAACCGGGAGCTTGCCCGGCGCGCCGCGGCCTCCGGAGAGGCCCTCGAAGAGCTAAAGACGGCCTTCGGAAGCAGCGTAGCACCGGAGGAGACAGGTCTCTCCCAGCGGGAGCTTCTTAGGAGGGCCCGGGCGCTCCGGCAGGAGAACCAAGCGCTTCGCAGGGTTATCGACGAGCTTCTCTACCTCGATACCCTCGGCGCCTTCGACCGCGCGTCGCCTCGGGGGAGCGAGCCGATACCAGACCTGCCGCCGGGGACCCTGACCGGCCGCCGGGAGGGACTGCCGGAGGAGCCGCCACCGCCCCCTGCACCGCAGCCGCCCCCGCCGCGGCAGACCTCGCAACCGCAGCCCATCCCCAGACCGACACCCCAGCCACGAAGCGACGGCTTTCTCGAAACCGAGATCCTCGCCCTGCCCCCACGATCGATCCCCGCCCGGCAGCGGGCGCCCCTCGGAGACGTCATACCGCTGCGCCTCGTGGACGATAGCCGGATAGCCTACGTGGACCACCGCGCAAACTTCTTGAGCGACTCGCCCCTCTTTCTCGGGATGGAGCCCGGTGCCAACGTTTTCGATTTGACCTTTTGGGGGATCGCGCGGTACTCCGACGATGAGCCGCCACTGTTGGTGCGCTCGATGGTCGTCCTTACCGAATCCGACCGCTACCTCTTCGAGGCAGGAGAAGGAGAGGTGCGTCGCTACCTCGTCAGGGGAGAGCGAATCGAGATCTTCTCTCAGCGATTCGGTCCCGAGCATCGGGCCCTGGTTAGCGACATAACAAGAGCCGACTCCGGTGGGGATGTTACCGTCACCTTTGTCGGCTCTCGTGAGAGTCGCTCGTATACGATGTCGCAGCCCGACCGAGACGCACTCTTAAACCTCGTGTACGCCTACCGAGCTACCGGAGGCCGACTACCCTAGTTCGTCGCGGTGGCGACAGGCTCTTCCTTCTTGGACGGCTTCGCCTTGGCACGAAACTGAATCTTGTCGCTTCTGACGCTGACGACTATGTGGTCCCCGGCTCCGAATCGTCCCCGGAGGATCTCCATGGACAGCGGGTCTTCGATCTCTTTCTGGATGACCCGCCGCAAGGGTCGGGCACCGTACTTCGCGTCGAAGCCCTTGGAGATCAAGAAATCCTTCGTCTTCGGTTTGACCTCGAGGATAATCTCCTTCTCGGCGAGGCGAGTCTGGACATCCGCGAGCAGAATCTCGAGGATCCTCCGCACCTCGTCCCGGTGCAGGCTATGGAAGACGACTATCTCGTCGACTCGGTTGATAAACTCCGGACGGAAGAGCCGCTTCAGCTCGTTCATCGCCGAGGACTTTATTTCGCGATACTCCATCATCTCTTCGTCGGTCTGAAAACCGACCATCGATTCTCGAGTAATCTCTCTTGCCCCGGCGTTGGAGGTCATAATCAACACCGTGTTCCGAAAGGAAACCGTGTGCCCCAGGTTGTCCTGGAGCTGCCCCTCTTCGAGGACCTGAAGCAGGATGTTAAAAACGTCCGGATGAGCCTTTTCGATCTCGTCCAAGAGGACGACGCTGTAGGGCTTCCGGCGAATCTTCTCCGTAAGAAGGCCGCCTTCGTCGTAGCCGACGTACCCCGGAGGGGCACCGACCAACCGAGAGACGTTGTGTTTCTCCATAAAGTCGGACATATCGATGCGAACCAAGGCGTCGTCGCTCCCGAAGAGGAACTCCGCGAGCGTTTTGGCGAGAAGCGTCTTACCGACACCGGTGGGACCGAGAAAGATAAAGGAGCCCATGGGGCGCTCCGGGGCGCTCAACCCGGTTCGGGACCGGCGAATCGACGACGCGATCGCGGCAATCGCATCGTCCTGACCGATGACCCGCTTATGAAGCTCGCCCTCGATCTTGAGGAGTTTTTCCTGCTCGCTCTGGGCAATGCGGGCGAGGGGAATGCCGGTAATGTCCGAGAGGACGTACTGAATATCCTCGGAGTCTACGACGTTCTGTTCGGTCTTGAGGGTAACCTTCCACTCGTTGTTCATCTCTTCGACCTTGGCCTTGAGCTGTCGCACCTCGTCGCGAACAGCCGCCGCCCGTTCGTAGTTTTGGGAGTTGACCAGGGAGAGCTTCTCCTGGTTCAGCTTCTCGATCTCTTTCTCGAGATCGGCGATCTCCGTCGGCCGGACGCTGTTGTGGATGCGTTTCCGGGACCCGGCCTCGTCTATAAGGTCGATGGCCTTGTCCGGGAGAAAGCGGTCCGGTATGTAGCGCCGAGAGAGAACCGCGGCAATTTCCAGGGCACCGGGGGTGTAGGACACGTTGTGATGGTCCTCGTAGCGCTCTCGGATACCCTTAAGAATCTCTAGGGTCTCCTCCACCGTCGGCTCTTCGACATAGATAGTTTGGAACCGCCGCTCGAGGGCCGCATCCTTTTCGATGTATTTCTTGTATTCGTTGAGGGTCGTCGCACCGACACACTGAATCTCCCCTCGGGAGAGGGCGGGCTTGAGCATGTTGGAGGCGTCGATGGCGCCCTCGGCGCCGCCGGCACCGATGATCGTGTGGAGCTCGTCGATAAAGAGAATGACGTTCCCGGCGCCGATAATCTCCTTCATCACCCGCTTGAGGCGCTCTTCGAACTCCCCACGGTACTTGGTGCCGGCGATAAGGGAGGCGAGGTCTAGGGTCATAACCCGCTTTCCGATAAGTACGTCCGGGGCGCTTCCGTCGATAATCCGTTGGGCGAGTCCTTCGACGATCGCCGTCTTTCCGACCCCCGGTTCCCCGATCAACACCGGGTTGTTCTTCGTTCGTCGAGCGAGAATCTGGATAACGCGCTGAATCTCGCGGTCCCGGCCGACGACGGGGTCGAGCTTGGTCTCCCGCGCCAACTCAGTAAGATCCCGGGAGAACTCATCGAGGGTCGGAGTGGCCTTCTTGCCGCTTCCGCCGCCGGAGCCCTGGGCAATCCGTCGCTTCTGCTGGGGCAGCTTCGCCGTCCCGCCACCGGTGCTTCCGCTCAGCTCGCCGATCACTTCTCGGAGCGTTTCGATGGTTATGCTCTGCTTGGCGAGGTACTTTGCCGTCTCGCCGGTGGTCTCCCTCATGCACGCCAGAAGCAAATGCTCGGTGCCGATGTACTCGTGGCCGAGGTTTCGGGCCTCTTCGGCGGAATCTTCGAGAACCTTCTTGCCCCGGGGTGACGGTGGAACGTCGCCAAGAATAAAACCGCCCCGCTTCTTCGGGACGCCCTTCTCCAGATCCAGCTGCATCTTCGCCGGATCTACCATCAGTTTTTCGAGGGCCTTGTATCCAAGACCGCCACCCTCCTTCAAGAGGGCGAGCATTATGTGCTCAGGGAGGAGTTGATCCGAATGGAACCGCTTTGCCTCGTCCTGAGCGAGTATCGTAAGCACCTTCTGTGCCCGTTGTGTCAGACCTTTAAACATCTAAATCCCTTCCTCGTGTAAGCGCTCAGCCTCTAACCGACGCTGCAGCAGAGCTGCACGCTCCTCTTCTACCCGAGACTGGTCCGTTGAGCCCGCAGCATGCAGCACATGTGCGTTCTGGGACCAGTACAGCATCGACGTCACCTCCTCCAAGGAGGCCGCCGTCGTAATCCCCATGGAAACACCTAGTCGCAACCATGAAAGATGCTCGAAGGCTTCCACACCCGTGAGGGCCGGGGAGCATCTAAGGAGGCCGAGGGACCGAAGAACCTTGTGCTCGGTTTCGCTTCGGCTCCCGGAGAAGAGGTCGGCCCGCGCTTCTCGCTCATAATGTACCAACGTCCGGGTCGCGTCTTCAACCTTTTGCAACCGCGCCTCTTCGGATGACACTCGGTGAGAGCCGGCGACTTGGTACAGGTGACCAAGGGAATGACTCCCGCCACCGGAAAACCAGCGCACCGATACGCCTCCGTCGAGAAGGCCACCGAGGATCTCGTCTTCCGCGTCGAGGGCAACCAATCCGGGGAGGTGGAGGGTTACGACGGCGTCGACTGCGTCACCCGTCCGCCGGGGGTCAGACGTAAGATAACCAAATTGGAGAGAAGAGGCAAAAGGGAACTTTGCTTCGATTCGGTCTTCCAGGTCGGTCAATGGGGTGTAGGCCTGTCCGAAGTCCAGTCCGGGGCGGTGAAATCCAAGGCGTAGATGATCGTCGACATTGATCAAGACCGAGAGTTGCCCGTCTTCCCGGACCAAGAGGAACCGCCCGGTAGCCTCGGTTTCCGGAGGAAGGAGACTCTCTTCCATCAAAAACTGCCGCTCGAGCGGGGAAGCGTCACCGAGATCCAGGGTGTACCAGGTGTCCTCGTCCGCCTCGAAGAAGGAGAAGATCCGCTCCGATACCTTCGTAAGAGCGTCGACGTCGAGGCTTCCAGGAAACTTTTCGCCGAGGAGGTTTCTACTGATGCTAACTCGAGACGCGATAACGACGTCGCTGTCCGGTCCGGGGCCGGTTTTCCACCCGTCGAAGTCCACCATCCACTGCTTGGTGGGCATCCCCTACTCCTCCAGGTCGATGCTGTTCAGGGCATCCCGGAGTCGCGCAGCCTCTTCGAAGTCCTCGACCTGCAGCGCTGTCTCGAGCTCCATTCGGAGAGAGCTCCCCTCCATCAGAAGCCGGCGGTACCTCGCCAGCCGCCGGGGAAGTCTCCCACGGTAGGCGCGCTCGCGGGTTTTTCGCAAGATGGATGCCAGATCTATCTCGAAGGTTTCGTAGCAGGTGGGACATCCGACCCGGCCTGAGGCTGTTACGGTAGAAAGAGAGGTTCCACACTCCGGGCATACGCGCTCGGTTTCTTCGTCTTCGCCGCTCAACAGCGGCTCGAAGATATGGGGTACCGACGGCGGAAGGCTGCTCGGCCCGACAAGGATGCCGAGCTCCTCGGCGCAGGCGGTACAGAGGTATTGCCTTGTCACGGTCTTGCGTCGTGCGATGGAAACGTGGAACTCAGCGTGGCGCTCCCCGCAGCAGTCACAGATGGGCATGTGGACCTCGTCGCATTACCCTTGATATACCAGATAACCGCCTCGAAATCAATGGCGACGGAGGGCTTCCACCGGTCGAGTCGCTGCGGCACGTAGCGCCGGCACCAGAGCGGCCCCGGTCGCGAGGAGGATGGTTCCACCGGCTACAATTCCGAGGGGCCAGAAGGACAGGCTTATCGGAATCGATTCGAGATAGAAATCTTGGCTCAACAGATCGACGGCTTCGAGGGCGCCGCTGCGAAAAGGGCTCAGGAGCCAGGCCCCCACGGCGGCGAGGCGATCGAGGGTCCACTCGATGGATAGGAGAATCGCGTTGATGTTTACCGAAAGAAAAATGCCGAAAAGGAGCCCGACGGCCGCACCGAGTCCGCCGATCAAGAAGCCCCCGGAGACGAAAAGGACGACGATATCCCGTGGGGTCGCCCCGGTGGACTTGAGGATGCCGATCTCCCACTGCCGATCGAGAACCATGATGACCAGACTCGACGAAATATTGATGGATGCGACGACGACGATGAGCGCCATAATAAAGAGCAACAAGTTCTTGGTCGTCAAAAAGGACATGTACCGGGCTCGCTCGGCGTCGAACCAGGTATAAACCGCCCAGTCGATTCCGGATAGCTCCCGGAGACGCCGGAGCACTCTGCGTCCCTCCGCCGCATCCCCCTGCCGAAGCAGAGGATTCTCGAGGGAATAGGGGGCGTCTATCTTGACCCCAATAAGACTCCGAGACGAAGCCTCCGGAAGAAGGCGAACGGCGGTGGAAAAGGGAAGAAAAACCCAGAGCCGGTCGAGCTCCCGGTAACCGGAGGAGGCGACCCCGACAACGTCGAGGGTCGTCACCCGGGGTAGTAGAGCTCCGGTCTGGGCGACCCTCGCCGTCAAAAGGCGAACCCTATCCCCGGGACCGACCCCGAGACGCTCGGCGAGGGCGATACCGAGGACCGCGTTCCGGGATCCGCTCAAGTCGAAGGAGCCTTCGATAACGTCGATATACCGCCGGAGCCCGGGATCCTGATCCCAGAGGTTCGCGGCGACCCCTCGAACCGTCACTCCCGCCCTCCCCTCCGGGGCATAAGCGAGGGCGACACCTTGGATCTCCGGGGCGCACAGACGGACCTCCTCCAGGGCATTACAGGCTTCCGCGCTCTCGAGGAGCTCCAGGGGGTCCAGGCCCCGGGGAGGGCGCAGTTGAATGTGGTAGGTGCCGGCCTCGATAAAGCGGTCGACGATACCGCGGATCATCCCGTCGGAGACGTGGAGCACGAGGATCAGCGGTATGAGGCTCAAGCCGATGGCGAGGATGGCCGACCGCAGTTCCCGGGTGCCGTTCTTTGCTACAAGACGAAAGGCGACCCGGAGGGGCCAGAAGGAGTTCACGGCTTGGGGTCTCCGGTGCCGACGAGGCGACCGTGCTCGAGGCGAAAGTGAAGCTCTCCCCGGCGGGAGAACTCCGGGTCGTGGGTAACGAGGATAAGGGTGCTTCCCCGGTCCCGGACGACCCGGAACAGAAGATCCTGCACCAGGCGGGAGTTGTCCTCGTCGAGGTTTCCCGTCGGCTCGTCGGCAAGGAGGAGGAGCGGGTCGTTGACCAGGGACCGGGCGACGGCTACCCGCTGTCGCTCGCCGCCGGAGAGCTCCGAGGGGAGATGATCCATACGCTGAGAGAGGTTGACGTCGGCGAGAAGGGCCGCGGCCCGCTCCCGGGCGGTCTTCCTGCTCTCGCCGGCGATTATCGACGGAAGGGAGACGTTCTCTAACGCGGTAAAGTCTCGCAGCAGGTAGTGGAACTGAAAGACGAACCCGATTTCCCGGCTTCGATACCGGGTAATCTGGTCCTCCGAGAGGGCGTCGACCCGGTGCCCCCCGACGACGACACTGCCGCCGTCGGGGCGGTCGAGGCCGCCGATTACGTTGAGGAGGGTGCTTTTCCCGGACCCGCTCTCGCCGGTTACCGACACGACCCTTCCGGCCTCGACCTCGAGACTTATCCCCCGGAGGACGGTTAGCGCTTCGGCGCCGGTCCGGTAGCTCTTCTCCACGTTCCTTAGCTCTACAAGCATGGGTTACTCATACCGCAGGACGGTGGCGGGGCGCAACGTACCCACCCGTTTCGAGGCGAAGAATGCCGCCGCCGTCGCAGACGCCAGGGCGAAGAGTACGACGCCGAAGGCCTCCCGAAAGGGAAGAACCGTAGGGATCTCGGAGATGTAGAAGTAAGCCGGTGAGAAGATCGTGAATCGGGCGAATATCTCGTTTACGTTGAACGAGAGAAGGAGCCCCAAGACCAACCCGGATACGCTCCCGGCGAAGCCAAGCATAAAACCCTCCAAGGCGAAGACCCCGCGAAGCATGCGAGGTCCCGCGCCCATCGCCTTCAGAATCGCGATGTCCTCGTATCGCTCGACTATGCTCCGACGCTGGGACTGGTAGATGTTGAAGGCCACGACGACAAAGACCAACCCGACGAGACCGGTCATAAAGAGTTTCTCGACCCGCAGCGCCCCGAAAATGGCTCGATTGTATTCCCGCCAGGACTCGATTTCTCCGGCCGGGATAGCGGCCTTCCGAATCTCCTCCCGGACGACGGCGGCGCCCTGTCTATCCTGAAAGCGGTCCACGAGCTTGATGCCGACGGTCGAGACAGAGCCCGCGGGCAGGAGATCGTCGAGGCTCTGCTGGGAGATAAAGGCCCACCGACGGTCGTAGTCGAGATGGCCGGTGCGGAAGACTCCCCGCACCTCCAGGGTCGACTCTTCGGGCTCCATCGATTCCAGGTTTGTACCGGAAAGGGCGACGAAACGGATTCCCTCCCCGACCCCGACGCCAAGGCTCCGGGCAAGCTCGGAGCCGACGACCACCGAGCGCGGGCCGTCGAGGGAGAAGCGCCCCGCGACAATCTCGACGGTGTTGCCAAAGCCCGGGTCGAGGGCCACCACGTTTCGGGGAAGGGCCCTCAGAAGTGCCGCGTCGAAGGAGGAGAAGGAGCCTCGAACGAGGCCCTCGGTATCGGTAAAGGGGACGACCGCCTCCACCCCGGGGAGGCCCCGAAGTCGGTCCACAGCCTGGGACTCGGCTGCGCCCCCAGCCTCCGGGAGAGAGAGACGCAGATGGTAGGACTCGACTTCCAGGATGTCTTCGATCGTCCCGAGTTGGAAGCCGTTCATCACCGACAGGACGGTAATCAGGGTGGTTACGCCGGCGGCGATCCCGAGAATCGACAGGGCCGACGCCGCACGGCGGCGACTCCTCCGGGCGGAGCCGAGGTAGCGGCGGCTTACGAAGAGGACCCAGGCGTAGCGTCTCATTCCGTTCCCCGGACGTCGATAAGGCGGCCGTTTCGGTAGAGCTCTTCTCGAATCCGGTCTTCGCCGCGGAAATAGGATCGGAGAACCAGGGAGCCGTTTCGGTATCGGTCCTCGACCCTACCGTCGTCGGTGTAGCGAAGGACGAGGGTTACGGCACCGTTGCGCAGGTGGCGAACCGAGGCGAGGCGGCCCTCCTCGTCGTATTCGTATTCTATTACGACCGAGCCGTCGGGGGTCTGCCGCTCTTCCCGAAGGAGGCGCTCCTGTGCTCCGTAGGAGTAGTTCGTGGTTGCGACGAGGCTTCCGCTTCTCCGGCGCTCTTCCCGGACCAGCAGCCCGTCGTCGAAGCGCCGGAGGAGCTCCTCCCCCGCTTCGAGATCCTCTCGGAGGGTTTCGACGAGGGCTCCCTCGTCGGAGTAAGTCGATTGCTCCCGGAGTATCATCTCTTCCCCGTCCCAGACGACCCGTTCGCTCAAAGCCCCGGCGGAGCCGAAACGCCATACCCTGCGCTCCTCGCCGTGCTCGAACCACTCCTCGAAAGGAAGCCCAGTTGTCCGCCGATAGCGATAGATACGCAGGCTCTCCTCGGTCCGGCGTCGTACCTCCCGAGGAGAGCCGTCGGGGTAGACGAAAAGGTGCTCCGTGTAATCGAGACTGCCGTCCGGGTGGTACACCCTCAGCTCGTCGACATCCCCGCCGCTCCGTCGCTCTTCGAGAAGCACCCCTTCGGCGTAGAGTCGCTCGACCCGGGTGGTTCCTTCGGTAAAGCGCTCGAGCGCGTGGGCCAAAGAGGCCGCCGACTCGGCGGAGACTCTCTCCGCCGCGTTTCCAAGGCGGTCGGCTCGATACCAGAGGGCCCCCGGGGGCGCCTCCCGAAGGCTATCCTGGGGTACCACCGGCGCTAGGACGCAGAGAAAAAGCGCGCCGACGAGGAGCCTCGGCCGGAGGGATGCGGTCATTCGGTTCCCAAGAGTCGGTCGAGGTAGCGCTCTTTGTCGAAGGGAAGGAGCTCTTCGTAGCGCTCCCCGACTCCGAGAAAGGCGCAAGGAAGTCCTATCTTTTCGCCGATGGTCGCCAGGATGCCGCCCCGAGCGGTCGAGTCGTACTTGGCAAGGATGATCGCGTCGACGCCGACGGCGCCGTGGAAGGTTTCCGCCTGGTGAAGGGCGTTTTGCCCGGTGGTCGCGTCGACGACGAGGAGCTTCCGGTAGCTTATGTCGGAAAACTTACTCTGGATGACGCGGTCGACCTTTCCGAGCTCCTGCACGAGGTTCGTTTTGGTGTGCATCCGTCCCGCCGTGTCGGCGAGAACAAGCCGTTCTCCCCGGGATTGGGCGCTGGAGATGGCGTCAAAGATTACCGAGGTCGCGTCGGCGCCGCTCCCCTGTTGGACGGTGCGGATACCGAGGCGCTCACCGTGGGTAGCCAACTGCTCGACGGCAGCAGCGCGAAAGGTGTCTGCGGCGGCGAAGACGACTCCCGGGTCTTTTGTAGTGCGATAGTAGTGCCCCAGCTTCGCCAGGGTGGTCGTCTTGCCGACTCCGTTGACCCCGAGGATAAGCAGGACGTTGGTCTTCGCTGGATCGAGGTCGACGGTTGTCGCATAAACGTGCTCTCCGAGGAGCTCCTTGAGACGCGCCAGGGCGTCTTCGGTCTCCCGGTGGCCCTTTACGCCGTCTACCAAACTCATCGCCAGGGCCGGAGCAATGTCTCCCTCGATCAGGATATCCTCGAGGTCCTCGAAGAACTCCTCGTCCCGGTTGCCCCTTCCGAACAGCGCCCGGAGGCGAGCGCCAAATCCTTTCCGCGGTGCCACGCAGTCTCCTTATCCTCTTATCTCGATTCTATCGCTCGTGGAACGACTGCCCCGCCCGAATGTATCGTCCGAGCTGCACGGTCATATTGACGAAGAGACCCGCCGACAGCGCGGCGGTTCCCCGGGTAGCCCAGAGAAGCGTGTTGGCACGTCCCACGAGCTCGTCCGAGGCGTTGTCCGTCAACCCCGGCGGTCTCCCGTCAACATACAGCGAGGCGACGTTACTGTACATTCCGTTGAGCAAGATCGGTAGTGGGAGCGAGACGACGAACCATCCGAGGCTCCGGTAGAAACGATCCCGACGCATCTGGATCTCCTCCCCCCAGTCCACGATGTCTTCGACGAGGGGCTTGTTCACGATTTCCGGGCTCCCGGGGCCGAGGAGGACCCGGCCCCGGAGGTAGTCCTCCTTCGAGAGAATGGCCGCGGTGGGCGTTAGGGGTCGGTCGAGAAGCAGCGGGGTCCGTCCGGTCCATATGGAGTCGACGTAGACGTCGGCACCCGGAGGATCGGACACCAGCGTAATCTGCTCTCCTTCCGGGAGAGCGAGCTCCGGTGCGACCAGAACGCTTCCGAAAGGCTCGACGACGACATCGGTTTCGTAAACTTGTTCTCCGCTCAAGAGGATCCGGACCTTCGTGTTTCCCGGCTCGAGGTAGGAGAGGGCCGCCCGGCCGAATCCCGCCGCCTGGCCTTCGACGAGAATCAAGGCGTCGTCGAGGCCCGTTGCTACCTCCAAGCGGCCCCAGGCTCGCCCGAGGAGGAGGGTGGCTATTTCGTCGACCACCGGGTCGAGAAGGTCGTAGATCTCCTCCACCCTTCCGGCGGTACCCCCGAGGGAGACCCGCTCTCGGGTGATCGCGTTGTAGCCTTCCATTTCGAGAAAAACGTACCCCTCTCGTTCCTCCAGAGCCCCGCCGATAACGAAGTCCGCGGAATGCTCCTGAGCAAGGACCGCCAAGCGGCGCTCCGCCGGAAGCAGGCTCGGTTCTTCCCGGCGAAAGCGTATGCTCTTCGGTTCGATCAATTCGACCAGGCGGGGGTCCGCCTGAAGCAGGGCGTCGATCTGCTCTCGAAGGTCGTCGATGTCTCCCTGGAGCTCGGTGTAGCGGGCCCGGCGATCGTCCCGGGTAGCCTCGGAAAAGGCCACCGCGTCCCGCTCGGCGAGAAGCACGTCGAGCTCGACCCCAAAGTCGGCTACCGCGTCTTCGAAGAGCCGTTGCCGGAGGGCGTCCGCCTCTTCTCGGGGAAGCGTGTGCTCCTCCAAGACCTCCACGCGCTGAAGGATCACGCGGGGAATACTCGACCGGAGATAGAGATACTCCCGTGAGAGCTCCTCTCCACGAAGCTCCGCGAAGGCGACGACAACCTCCTCGTCTTGGTCTTCCGGGAGGAGCCCCGCCCAAGGGGGTTCTGTGTCTCCCCGGGCGTAGACCGTTACCGGGACTATTAGGCAGAGCAGGAGCCCTAGGAGCGCCGTCGTCGATCTATCGAAATGCATGGGACGTTACCCGGCGGATCGACTCGACGACGCGTTGGGGTCGGAAGGGTTTTACGATAAAGTCCCGGGCACCGAGTTGGATGGCCCGGAAGATCAGCGACTGCTCCCCGAGGGCGCTGCACATAATGACCCGCGCACCGGGGTCGATGCGGATCAACTGCTTTAAAGCGGCGATGCCGTCGAGCTTCGGCATCACGATGTCCAGAAGGACGACATCGGGCTTCATCTCCATGTAGCAAACCACGCCCTGGTTCCCGTCGATCGCCTCGCCGGCGACGACGAACCCGGCCTCTTCGATAACCGCGCGGAGGGCCTGTCGCATCATCGGCAGGTCGTCGACGACGAGCACCCGGGGGGGCATTAGGCAGGCACCACCTGGCTGCGGAGGTACCCCTCGATAAACTCGTCGAGGGCCCCGTCCATAACCGCCGAGATGTTTCCGGTCTCGATCTTGGTGCGGTGGTCCTTGACCATGGTGTAGGGCTGAAAGACGTAAGACCGGATCTGGTTGCCCCAGGAAATGTCCTTCTTCTCCTGGGCGCTCTGGGCCTGCTCCGCCTCCTGCTGCTGACGGTAGTACTCGTAGAGCCGCGAGCGCAGCACCTTCATCGCCGTCGCCCGGTTTTTGTGCTGGCTCCGCTCATTTTGACACTGAACGACGATACCCGTTTCCAAGTGGGTAACCCGTACCGCCGAGTCGGTTTTGTTTACGTGCTGACCGCCGGCGCCGCTCGCCCGGTAGGTATCCACCCGGATGTCCTCGGGACGCACGTCGACCTCGATATCGTCTTCGATAACCGGGGAGACGTACACCGAGGCGAAGGACGTATGCCGTCGGCCTCCGGAGTCGAAGGGGGAAATCCGGACCAAGCGGTGTATCCCCGTCTCCGCCTTTAGGTAGCCGTAGGCGAAGGTGCCGGAAACCTGCAGGGTTACCGACTTGATACCCCCCTCGGCTTCCTGGAGGTCGAGGATCTCCGAGGAAAACTCGCGCTGTTCGATCCACCGGCTGTACATCCGTAGAAGCATGCTGACCCAGTCGCAGGCTTCGGTACCTCCGGCGCCGCTGTGGATAGTCAGAAACGCGTCGCTGTCGTCGAGCTCGTCGGAGAGTAACTCCAGAACCCGGAGACCTTCGTATTTCGCCTGTGCCCTTTCGAGACCCTGTCGAATCTCGGCTTCGACCGAAGGATCCTCCTCCGCCTCCGCCAAATCGAGGAGGGTCTGAAGGTCTTCGACCTGCTGTTTGAGCTCCCGCCAGGGCTGGATTTGCTCCTGGAGCCGTTTGAGCTTCGTAAGCGCGGCCTCGGCGGTTTCTCGGTTATTCCAGAAATCCGGGTCTCCGGACTTCGCTTCTAGCTCCTGAATCTGCGATTCAATTCCAGAGTCTTCAAAGATGCCTCCAGGATTCGAAGATGTGCCCGGAGAGCTCCTCAAGGGGATGAGTTAGTTCCTGTAGCATAGTCTCAATAGTATAGACCGTCGCCTTACCGTCCGACTATAGTGAATGTGGTGAAGCGTATTTTTTCGTTACCGCTCGTCTTTTCTGTCTTCGTCTCTTTCCTCGCCGTCGCGACGCTATCGGCCCAGGATAGCGAGGGACAAGTCTTTGCGCCCTTCGTCTCGCGCCTCGACGTCATGCCCCAGGGCGAAGAGGTCGCGATTACCTGGCGCGACTCGCCGGATCTCGGTGGGGGCTACCAGGTACTCCGGTCGACGGAGCCGATATCCGCCGACAACTACCTCCGGGCCCGGGTCGCCGGACGCGTGGCCCCGGGGCAAGAGAGTTTCCTCGACCGCCCCGGAGTCGCCGGGGAGTACTACTACGCCGTCGCCGCGGAGCTACAAACCGGCGCCATCTACCCGATCTTTATCCCTTTTCGCAACACCACCGCGCAGCCGGTCACCGTCGAGCCGGGGCCGCCACCCGAGGAACGGGCCGCATCGGTTAACCGGATCGAGGCCGAACCGGAGGAGGATTCGGTAGGGATTACCTTTTCCGCCTCGAAGGCCGGGCGCAACCTGGTGGTGTACCGGTCGATCCGGGCCCTCGACTCCCTCGAGACCGTCACCGAGGCGACCCGTCTAGCAACCCTCCCGAGCACCGAGGAGAGTTTCGTAGACTACCCGGTACCGGGTGTCGACTACTACTACGGAGTCTTCGATAGCGAGCTCGTCGCCCTCGGCCTTCTAAGCTTCGATCCCGGACAAAACGTCACCGCCGACGCCGTCGGCCTTCCGCTGTCGGCCCCGCGACAGCCGGCCCCGGAGATTCTGCGGCGAACCATGCGCCGACGTCCCCTGCCCCTCCTCTCGATAGACCGGGAGATAGAGACGGGCAACATGCTCGGTACCCAGCGGCAGCCGCCGCTCCCCCAGCCGCAGGAGCTCTCCCCGGAAACGGTTGCAGCCCTCGGTCCGCTTCGAGGCAGCCAAAACGGCGATCCTCCGGAGGAGCCGCAGCTGGTCGTCCTTCCCGAGGAGCGGGTGTCGGCGAGTAAGGGACCCGCCTTTACTCTGGTTACCATCGTAAACGGCTCCCTCGGAAGACGGAATTGGGCTGAGGGCCAAGAGCTCTTGGAGAACTTTCGCACCCTCCCCCTCGACGATGAGATAGCCGCCCGCGTCAGCTTCTATCTTGGTCAGTGCCATTTCTTTCAGGGCGAATACCGCACCGCCTTTCTCGAGTTTCTCTTGGCCCGGGACCACTACTTCTCCGCCACCGACCCCTGGCTCGACGCAGTCCTCGCCCGCCTCGACCAGTAGGCCCCGTGACCAGTCACGTCTTCTTTGAAGGGGACGCGAGAAATCTGACAACGGTGGCAGACGAGAGCGTTCACCTCGTCGTAACCTCTCCCCCCTATCCGATGATCGCCATGTGGGATAATGCCTTTGGCGCCATGGATCCGGCAATTGCCGCAGCCCTGTCGTCGGGTCAGGGAGAAGAGGCTTTCGGTGGGATGCACCGGCAGCTCGACAAAGCTTGGGAGGAGTGCCGCCGGGCCTTGGTTCCCGGCGGATTTCTCTGCATCAATATCGGCGACGCTACCCGCACCGTCGGCGGAACCTTTAGACTCTACCCCAACCACGCCCGGATTATTCGGTCGGTGGAGGGGCTCGGACTCACCAACCTGCCCTCGGTGGTCTGGCGAAAGGCGACCAACGCCCCGACGAAGTTTATGGGCTCCGGGATGCTCCCCGCCGGTGCCTACGTAACCTTGGAGCACGAGCACATCCTCATCTTTCGAAAAGGGGCAAAGCGGCTGGACCTCGACCCGGCTCGGCGGAGGCGAAGCGCTATCTTCTGGGAGGAGCGGAACGCCTGGTTCTCGGACCTCTGGGAGCTAACCGGGGCCCGGCAGGCGGTTTCCCGGGGCCCGGGGGCAAGCAGCCGGAGCGCCGCCTTCCCCCTGGAAATCGCCTTCCGCCTAATACTGATGTACTCGGCTTTGGAGGACACCGTCCTCGACCCCTTCGCCGGCACCGGGACCACCCTCGCGGTCGCCGGGGCCTTGGGACGAAACAGCGTCGCCGTGGACAGCGACAAGGCGGCTGTAACTGCGGCCGTCAAATCCGTCCCGACGCTCTTCGGTGCGGCGGCCGCAGAAGGGGTGTCGGCGATCTTCGAAGCCGCCCGCGCCCGGGCCCTCC
>CAZTRQ010000041.1:0-17461 GCA_964616245.1 uncultured Spirochaetaceae bacterium
GCTTTTCTTTGAATGTGGTGCTGCTCTTTGCTTTCGCCATGGGGGGAAGTATAGTAAAAAGCTCGCCCTTCCGTCAAAGTTACGGACCGGATGCCACCCCGGGCACCGGACGCCTGCTGCGGAAGCGCAGATGCTTAAAAGGGTGGATATCCAATGGATTGGGGTACCAGCCGTCTATCCGCGCCAGATCTATTAGGTTAATTGCCGGAGAATGGCTGATCGGAAGAACAACCCCGGTTTCCAGAATGATCTTTTCTGCTTCGCTGAGGGTCTCGAAACGCTCCCTGCCCGCCTGGGCCATCGATTCGCCGATTAGCGCGTCGTACTCCGTGCTCGAAAACCCGGCGTCGTTCAGGTTGCTCCCGGAGGTCCACATCTGCAGGAAGGTGAGGGGATCCGCGAAGTCGCCGATCCAGCTTATCGATCCCAGCTCGTAACTATCCTCTTCCAGGGAGTCGAAGTAGGCGGGATACTCCACGACTTCGACGGCCACTTCCAGGTCGAGATACTCTTTCCAGCTGGCGTCCATCAGGTCGGCAATCCGGTGGTTGTCCTCCCCGCCGGGGATGCGAACGGTAACCGGGCGCAATCCGGTTCCACCGGGGAACCCCGCCTCTTCGAGTAGACCGAGGGCCTCGTCGACGTTGCTCGCAGTTATCCCCTCGGCACCGGGATATCGGGGTATCGGGGGCACCAAGGTCTGAGCCGGGTTAAAGTAGACTTCCGGATCCCGAATCTGCTCCCAGGGCAAGAGCAGGACCAGTGCCCGGCGCACCCGGGGGTCGTTGTAGGGCGCTTCGTCGGACCGGAAAAAAAAGTAGCTGGTGGCGAACATCGGGTTGATGACGATGTCTTCGGGGTAGAGAATCTGGTCGAAGGCGATGCCTCCGGCCAGCCAGTGAATGTCGCCCCGGTTGAACCTGCTCGTAGTGGAGACGGTTTCGTTTTCGAACTCCACCCGAATACGGGGAATCTCGACCTGCCGGCGGTCCCAGTAAAGCTCGTTTCGCACAAGCTGGAGCTCGGAGTTGGACCACTCGAGGATGTAGTAGGGGCCGTTACTAAGAATGGTGGTCAACTCGGACCAGTCTTCTTGGCGGCGCATCTCGGGATGGACCGGTACGAAACTGTGATGACAGAGAACATCGAGAAAATGGGCCGCCGGCTGCTCGAGGGTTACCTCGAGAACACCGTCGTCGATCGCTCTCAAACCGACATCTGCGGGGTCTGCGGTTTCCCCGGTCCGGTATGCGTAGGCCCCTTCGATAACGTCGAAGAGAAAGGAATACGCCGAGCCGCTGTTCGGATCCAGAATCGCCAGCCAGGTATCGCGAAAGTGGCCGGCGGTTACCCGGTCGCCGTTCCAATACCGGGCGTCTTCCCGGAGGTAGAAGCGGTAGGTCAGGCCGTCGGGGGAGATCTCCCAGTTGCGGGCGACCGCGGGCATCGGGTTGAGGGTCCGAGGGTTGTAGCTGACCAGGCCTTCGTAGAGGGCGGTATAGATCTGGGCTTCCGTCGAAGTGTAGGTAACCATCGGATTAAGCTCCAGATTTCCTTCGAGAAAGCTGACGACGAACTCGTCCGGTCCACGACGCTCGTCCTCTTCTTCTTCCTGCGCGACAAGGCTCCCCGGACCCTGGAGGATAAGGAGGAGAGCAGCACATAGGGCGATTCGAGACGAAAAACTTCTCACGACCTTCAAAGTATACTCCAGCGACTCCGCATTCAACCAAGGGGCCCTCTTCTGCCGATACTCTTTGGAGAAGATGAGCAAACAAACCGCCCTCAGAGCCCTTTTTACGTTCGCACTCGTCGCTCTCGCCGCCTCGGCGCCGGCCCAGGAAATTTCGCTGGACAATTTGGACTTTTCCCGGGCGCATCTCCACCTTGCGGGTCCCGACTCGTTCTACGTCCGGGGGGTGGGTATGGGAACCAGGACGGTATCCCTCGGAATCGAAACCGTCGACGGCCGCTCTTGGCACGTAACCCGGGTTTTCGACGAGGGACGGAATCTGATACCCGAGGGAATGATCCTCGACTTCGCCACGGCGAGCCGAGTCGGCGACCGGCGGATTCGGCTCGAGGGGCTCTTTCTAGAGGGAACCGCCTACGGCGGGACCCTGGACGTCCGTCGAGACGGCACCATCGTACCGGTTCCCGGCTCCTTCGACGAATCCGACCCGACCCTCTACAGCCGGGAACGTGGGGATCCACTCTTGGAGCTCATCCTCGATCTCTCCGGGCTTCGAGCCGAGCGAGACGCGTTGGCGGCCGGTCAGGTTGGCCTCGCGATGGAGCGAGAGCGCCTCGAGAAAGAGCGGCAGATTCTCCAGGAACGGATAAGCCGGCTGGACCGAGAAAACCAGGAGCTTCGACGAGAGCTCGAAGCCCTCAAGAGCGCCCCGGGTCCGGAAACCAGAGCTCCCGAAGGATCACCCCGGGAAAGCGCTGCCCTGGAGCCGCTGTCGGCTGAGATTTCCCGCCTGGCGGAAGAAATCCGGCTGCTGCGCCTCGACCTCGCCGAAGGATCGGTCGCCCCGCCGCCTGTAGAAGGCGTCGAAGAGGAAATCGCCCGGCTGCGGCAGGAGAACGACCGACTTCGAAGAGAGATTATGGACGCCGGGTACGAGGCCTTTGCCGTAGATCGGACCGCAGGCTTCGTGCAGATGGCCCGTGGTCAGCTGAGCCAACGCCTTCTTACCGGCTTTTCGGCCGGCGGCCCCCAGATCGGCGATTGGGACATTACCGCCGACGGAGCGGTCCAGCGGGACTCGGACCAGTTCTTCGCCAAGATGACCCTGCCTCTAGACGGTGGCAGCGGCGCCATGCTCTACGAGTTTGCCGCCCGGACTCTCGATCCGGGATGGGTTGGCCTCGGTATGCACATCGAGGTCAGTAACGTGGAGCGTCGGGGTTACGGCCTGGGTAAGTCGTTGCTCATCTGGTTTACCCGAGACCGGGACGCCTACGGCCACGAGCTGACCCACCTGCAGATCTACCGTTCCGACGACGACGTAAACATGGAACGAGTCGTCGACGCCGTCGTTCCCGAGGCGCTGTCGGAGTTTCGTGAGATCGGCATCCTCTACGAGCCGACGACTCGGTACATCACGATTTCTGTGGATGGGGTCGACCGGCTGCGATTTAGCACTTGGTTCGACCTCGATAACGGGGCGAGCATAGCTCTTCGCAGCCTCGGTGCCGCCGAGTTCAGAAACCTTGTCGTCTCCGGAAGCGAATAAGCGTTTCGGATACCGCCTCAAGCCCCCGTTTGAGAATTTTCTCCGCCGTCAAGAGCGACACGACGAAGGTCGGAGGCAGGCCCTGCGCCCCGTAGAGGGAGCCGGGGTGGACGTAGACCGGCGGATCGCCTGCTAAAAGAGCGAGGGCGAGGGTTTCGTCGTCGGTGCCATCTAGTCCGGTCAGCCGGCACAGGGCGTGGACGCCGCCTTCCGGGGGCACCACCTCTACTCCAGGCTCCTCTGCGCACCATCCAAGGAATAGCCGCCGCCGCCGGGCCACGGACTCTCGCATTCTCCGGCGAAAGGCGCCGAGGTCGTCGAAGAGGTACGGGAGCATAGCTTGGCTGAAGGGCGACGAGCTTAGGTAGTGATCGTTGGCCACCGTCAGGCGCTCCCGGAGGGCGGCTCTCCGCCGAGGTGCCCCGGCGAGGACGATCCATCCGACCTTGACATCCGGGGCGGCAAAGAGTTTCGAGACACCGTTCAAGACGAAGGTCGGAGGCCCGTCCTCGATAGCCAGAGGATGCGCCGGAGCCGTGTCTCCGGCTCCGGCGAAGACCAGATCGCAGAACACTTCGTCCCAGACGACCGACGCCGAAGCGTCTCGAGCCGCCTCCTGGACCGTCGATAGCTCCTCCGGGGTGGCGATACGCCCCGTCGGGTTATCCGGGGAGACGACGACGACAAAGGCCGTGTCTACGCCGACCGCCGGGGAAAGTGCCTCGGCGTCGAGGGCGAAACCCCTCCCCGCCGAGCGGCGAACCGGGGTTATCTCGAGTCTGTTCTGCCGCGCCAGAAACTCGGCGAGGGGGTAGCCCGGGAGCGGAATCGCAACCGAGTCTCCGGGCCGGCCGAAGGTCGAGAAGACGAGGGAATACGCCTCCGAGGTTGAGGCGCAGAGAACGACATCCTCAGGAGACACCGGAAGAGCTCGGGACCCGTAGAAGGCCGCGACACTCTCCCGCGCCCTTTCGTCGCCTTGAGGATCGGGCCGGTACCTCCTCCGGGATAGATAGTCCTCGAAGCCTCGGTGAAAGGGCTCGGGCGGGGGTAGGAAACCCTGGGAGTGAAAATTGGTGTCGATAAGATCGATCAACCGGCCGGTGGCTTCCGCGGCCCGGCGCTTGGTTTCTAGGTGAGTCAACGCCACGACCTCCGATGATACCGAGGATTCGTCGGTTGACCCAGGGGAAGCCTCTGCGTATCCTTCGACCGTAATGAAGAAGCTAACGACTCTTTTGGCTATTCTATTGATCGCCGGGAGTGCCTCAGCACTCGATATCTATACCTGGAATACCAATCTCGAAGCCGCCCAAGCCGTCGCGGAGGTGGAGGGAAAGGATCTCTTCGTGTACTTCGCCGGTTCCGACTGGTGCGGGTGGTGCGACCGCTTCCACAAGGAGATACTCACCACCTCGCGATTCGAGAGTTATCTCGACGAGAATTTCGTGCCCGTCCTTATCGATTTTCCAAGAGAAATCGAGCAATCCGAAGAGCTAAAGTCCGATAACCAGGTACTGGCTCGGCGGCTTGGCGTCCAAGGCTTTCCGACGATCGTTCTGATGGATTCCGAGGGCAACGAGCTCGGGCGCCTCGGCTACCTTCCCGGCGGTCCCAACAACTATATCGCCGAGGTGCGGTCCGTCGTACGGTCGAATCGATAGGCGTCGTGATACGAGAGCAACAGCAAGCAGCATTCGAGCGGGTCTATACCGAGACCCACGATGACCTCATTGCTCGCCTAGAGGAGGGTGTGCTGAGCCCCAGCGAGTTTGCCGGTATGTTGGAGGCTCTCTACGTCCAGGAAGGCAACGACTGGCTCGGTCGGGGGGAGGCGGAACAAACGGTGCTCTCGGCCACCATCGCGGCCTTCGAGGCGGTTCTGCACAGCCGCTCCGAACTGGTAGCCGGCCCTCGAGGGAGGACCGGCGGATCGTTGAAGAAGTAGAGGCGCTCGATGGCGAAAATCTACCCCCGGGGGTACGGGCTGGTTACGCCCCAGGCGGACTACCGGCCCTGGGATCTCGATTCGGAGTTCATCGAGCTTTTCCGAAGGGTCGAAAACCACACCAAGGTCGATATTACCCGGTGCCACGAGCTCTGGGAGCTTCTCGAGCAGTGTCGAGACCTCGAGGGTGATGTTCTCGAAGTCGGCGTCTGGCGGGGAGGTACGGGCGCCCTCTTGGCCGCCGGTGCCCGGCGCCTCTGGGGAAGCTCACGGACTGTTTTTCTCGCGGACACCTTCCGGGGAGTCGTCAAGGCGGGCCCCAAAGACGACTACTATCGCGGCGGCGAACACGCGGACACATCGCCGGCGGTTGTCGAGGGGCTGCTCACCAGCATAAGCCTGACGAACGCCGATCTCTTAGAGGGGGTGTTCCCCGAGGACACGGGACACCTGATAGAAGACCGGAGCTTTTGTTTCTGTCACGTCGACGTCGACGTCTACCAGTCGGCCCGGGATACCGTCGACTGGGTCTGGCCCCGGCTGTCCCGGGGTGGAGTCGTGGTATACGACGATTACGGATTCTACGGCTGCGAAGGGGTAACCGCTCTCGGGCGGGAGGACCGCCTCCGGGATGACAGCCTCTTTGTCCATAACTTGAACGGCCACGGAATACTCATAAAGCTAAGCTAAAGCTTGATAAGACCTTGATAGCTCAGTATTTTCAACCATATCAACAAAAAGAGTAGACAGAACATGGAACCGAGAGTCTCCGGCCACCGGAGTCATATTTCGTTGAGCAAAATCGCTCTTCTCATCGTCCTCGCGGCCGTGCTCGGGTGCAGCAGCGCCGGCTCTGTCCTGACGGGGCCGCTTCGCTCGGATAGCTACAGCTTCGAGTGGCACTCCGGCGGTATGGGAGGGGTCGCCCCCGCCACCTACCCGAACGTCGCGAACCTTCTCGAAGGCGAATACCCGGCCCTCGCCCTCTACCGGGAGGATCTTACCCACGATCACGTCGTGGAGTTTTTTACCAGCCTGGCGGGCTCCCAGGAAATCGCCTTGCCGATTCTGTATCACGCGGATCGATACGATCTTCCCATAACCCTGGTCTTCTCCCTCGTCTGGGTCGAGAGCCGGTACGATCCCTTCGCCCAGAACGCCAATCCGACGTCCATCGACCGGGGGCTCTTCCAGCTTAACTCCAAGAGCTTCCGACAGCTGACCCACGACGACTTCTTTACGCCGGACATCAACGCCCAGTACGGGAGTAGTCACTTGCGTTACTGTTTGGATCTCGCTCCGGACGTGGCGACTGCGTTGGCCATCTACAACGCCGGCTACTCCCGGGTTCGGGTGGGGATTATCCCGCCGACCACCCAGGTCTACATCGGCCGGGTCCTCGACTACAAGGCAGGCCTCGACGACCGGTTCCGAGGATACATCACTGCGGAGTTCCCCGGCACTACCTAGATGAGGTAGGATGTCGTCCTATGGTAATTGTTCTCGACCGTGGTATAACCCCGGATGAAAAGCGCCACCTCAAAGAATTTCTCGACAAACACGGCCTCAAGGTAAAAGAAGTTGTCGGGGAAGGGGAAACCATCCTCGGCGCCGTCGGCCAGGTAAAGCTCGACCACCGAGAGGTAGAAGTCCTTCCCGGCGTCGTCCGGGTTATCCCCATCAGCAAGCCTTACAAGCTAGCCTCCCGGGAGCTGCAGCGGGAAGACACGGTCGTAACCGTCGGTCCGGTAAAAATCGGCGGCAAACGTCTCGTCGTTATGGCGGGCCCTTGTTCCGTCGAGAGCCGGGAACAGATTATGGAGACGGCTCTTATGGTGCGGGAGTCGGGCGCCGTCATTCTCCGTGGAGGCGCCTTCAAGCCGCGAACCTCGCCCTACGCCTTTCAGGGTCTCGGGGAAGAGGGTCTCAAATACCTCAAGGAGGCCGGCGAGGCGACGGGGATGCCCGTTGTTACCGAAATTATGTCCCCGGCCCTCGTAGAGATGATGCTGGACTACGTGGATATGTTTCAGATCGGCGCCCGAAACATGCAAAACTTCGATCTCCTCAAGACCGTTGGAAGCACGGGAATGCCGGTACTCCTTAAACGGGGGCTCGCCGCGACCATCGAGGAATGGCTTATGGCGGCGGAGTACCTGCTCTCCGCCGGAACCGAAAAGGTCATTCTCTGCGAGCGAGGAATCCGGACCTTCGAAACCTACACACGAAACAGTCTCGATATTTCGAGCATCCCCGTCGTAAAGAATCTGAGCCATCTCCCGGTTATCGTCGACCCGAGCCACGCAACCGGCATTCGGTCGAAAGTGCGCCCCGTGGGCCTTGCCGCGATCGCCGCTGGGGCCGACGGGCTCATGGTGGAGGTCCATCCGGATCCGGAGAAGGCCCTCTCCGACGGACCCCAGAGCCTCTATCCTCAGGAGTTCGAGCGGCTCATGCGAGACGTCGAAGCCCTCTCTCCGGTTGTCGAGAAAGAGATGTATCGCCTGCCGACGACCGGAGAGTCCTCCCCGGTTTTTTCGGGGGCCGGCATAAGCGACGAGGGGGAGTGTACGGTCGCGTTCCAGGGCGAACGGGGTGCTTACAGCGAGATGGCCTTGATGCGCTACTTCCAGGCGGAGCGCCTGATTCCGTCTCCCCAGTCGGGCTTCGAGGGAGTCTTTAGCGCTGTTCTCGAAGGCCGGGTGGATTACGGTATCGTACCCCTCGAAAACTCGCTTTCGGGGTCGATCCACGAAAACTTCGATCTCCTCCTTAGATATCCGGACATACGAATAGCCGGCGAGACCATCATCCGCATTATCCACAGTCTTATAACCACCCCCTCGGGATCGATCGAGGGCATTCGTCGGGTCTTCTCCCATCCTCAGGGTTTGGCCCAATGCGGCCGCTACCTCGATGCCCACCCCGAATGGGAGAAGGTCCCCTACTACGACACCGCCGGTTCGGTTGCCTACATCGCCGAGCTCGGTACCCCGGAAAACGCCGCCATCGCAAACTCCGAGGCCGCCGCGGTCTACGGGATGAAGGTGCTCAAAGAGGGAATCGAGACGAACCCCCAGAACTACACGCGGTTCGCGATTCTCGCCCGGGAAGGGGTCTCCCCTGTTACCGCTCCGACGAAAGCGTCGATTCTCTTTAGCACTCCGGACACCCCCGGGGCGCTCTCGGTCTGCATGGACGTGTTTTCCCGCCGTTCGCTCAACCTTAAAAAGCTCGAATCGCGGCCTATCTGGGGTAAACCCTGGAGCTACATGTTCTACCTGGATATCGATATCGGGGGAAAGGAAGAGAGCCTCGACGGTGCCTTGGAAGAGCTGCACAAGGTCGCCGAAGACGTCCGGGTCCTCGGGGTCTACCGATCGGGCTGACGAGCCGGTCTCGGCCAAGGGATAGGTCTCGACCCCGGGGCATGGTCTTGTTCGGGGGCTAGGTCTCGTCTACCCCGAGGCGCTTGAGTTGCAGCGCCTCCTCTTTTCGGGAGAGATAGTCGTGGCGCTTTTTGTTCGCCTTAAGCAAGACGTCCTTTAGATTGGAGAGAGACACCTGCATGGCTCGAAGCTGGTTTCGTTTTTCCCGGGACACCTCGGTTCGGACGAAGGTGTCGATCGAGCTTATCCGGCGGTGCATCACGAAGAGCTCCTCGCTGTGCTTCTGGAGAAACTGAAAGATCTGATCTTCGGAAGCCTGCGCCAGTTTTTGGTACGGCGGAGAGGCCCGGTTTAGGAGGGCGCCGTAGAGCTTGGCCCGCTTTCGCAGCTCTTGCACGAACTGATCGACGTTTATCGTCTCGGTGTGCACCGTGGATGTTGTTTCGTCGAGAAACTCCACGTCGTAGCTCCGGGAAGCAGTCTCTTGATTGCTCATCCTCAGCACCCATTCCTTGAACCGATCGAAAAAGCCCTTCGGCTTCTGCTCGTAGACCACCACGTTGTCTTCTATCCGGCCGGCCAGGTCCTCCAATGGGCGGCTGGCCGCGGCGAGGGTCTTTGCGGCTTCGAGGAGCAGCGGCTGAAGGCGCTCCTTGCTGCTTTTCTTCTGCTCCCCCGTCTGAGTGGCCGGTCGAACTCGCTCGAGGACTTCTCGGCGGAGGGCCTCGCCGTTGGGGCCGTAGTCTTCGTCGAGCACCTCCCCGGCGAGCTCCTGGTAAAACGGCTCTCGGGGATGAACCGAGGCGTAGCGCTTGGCCATCTGTTTGACGGATTCTTCCCGCTTGCCCGTGGCCTGCTCCGGCGAAAGGTTCATGTCTCGCAAGACGTCTTCCCGGAGCGCCAGCTTAAAACGTTCCTTCTGATAGGTGGCCGTATCCTTCAGGTTCTCCATTATTTTGTTGGATGCCCGGAGGATCTGCTCGTGCGCATCCTTGACGATGCCTATCGACAATGGGTCGCTGTCGCCGCGAAGCCGGGCGACATACTCCGCGACGGTTCGGGTAAGGAGGTGGGTAGAGGTTTCGTTTAGCTGCGCCCACTTTACGTAGCGGGTCAGGGCCACCATGTTCTTTATCTGCTTGAGGGTCATCGACTCGATATCGAAGGAACCGTAGCTATTCAGAAAATCAATCTGCGACTCGAGCTTCGACAGCCGAATGCTTACTTGGGCATGCTTCTCCGATTCGAGAAAGGGAGTTTCCGGCGGCGGTTCGATTTCGGAAATACGTTCGTCGTACTTGTAGGGGTCTTCCTGAATCAACCCCTTCCGGAGCAGGACGTTGAGAAATCCTTGGTAGGCCGAGAGGAAGGCGCGGCAGTTTTCCTGCAACTCTGGAAGAGCCTTGGCCTCCAGTACCTCGCGCCTTGATTCGAGAGCCTGGGACAGAGATTCTTCGTAAGAGACGGTCTCATCCATGGAGTTCCATTATTACCAAAAAGCGCTTACCCTACAACGCGACGTGGCATCCCCAGGAGCCTTTCCGCCGGCGAAACTCGTAGTAGGGGTCATCCTCGGGCCTTCGGCTTCGGTGGACGAGGTCTCGGCGGTTCTAGAGCGTACCTTCGGGCCCCTAGAGCTGGTCGCCGGGCCAATACCTTTCGACTACACCAACTATTACGACCGCGAGATGGGCACTCCCCTCCGCCGGGCCTTCGTTACTATCGCCGGACTCTGGGACCCATCTCGTTTGGCCGAAGCCAAGGTGGCGACAAACCGACTCGAGGACGCGGGGGCCCGGGGTCGCCGGTTCAACCTCGACCCCGGGCTCCTGAGCCTCCATTCTCTCATTCTTGCGTCGACAAAACCCCACGCCCACCGGATTCCCCTCCATTCCGGTATCTACGCCGAAGTAACCCTCGTGTTTCGCGATGGAGCGTTCCGGTCCCTCCCCTGGACCTATCCCGACTACGCGAGCCGGGACTATCAGGAAATTCTTCTCGAAATTCGCAACAAACTGAGAAGCGAGTTAAAGCACCAGGGAAACGGGACGCGTCATTGAGTATGTGAAGCAAAACTCCTCGAACCGCAATCGAACACCTACCAGGGGCCGGCCAACCGCTCGCGGGGGAACTCTCGTTCTCCTCGCCGTGCTCCTCGCCGGCAGCTGCACCCTCCTCGACTCCGAGCGAGACCTGGTGGTTCGATTCCCGGCGCTTCCGGATGCCTGGGAGACGCTCGAAGGGGAGATGGGGGTTTCCGTCGAGATCGTGTTCTCCGACGGCTCGGGGTGGACAAGGGACTACTCTTACCTGGACGGCGCCGCCGTGCTTCGGCTTCCGAAGGGGGCCGGGGTCGCCGTCCTTGTCCGGCCGACCTACCGGGGCCTCCGGCTCCCCCCGGCGGGGACCGCGGTGCCCTGGCTCGGAGACAAGAACGCCGCTACGGCGACGTGGGCCGACGGGGTGACGGCGACGGTGCTCCGGCGCCTGGCGGTCGGGGGGAGCGGTTTCGAGGCCCTCAACGTCCCTCGGCTCTCCCGGGAGATCCGCGACCGGGGAGGCGAAGATCCCTGGGGCATCGATATCGACCGAATCGTCGAGAAGCTGGCGGAGAATGCCTTTCGGTCGACCTACATCAAGGAGGGGGAGGCGGCTTTGGTGGAAGTATCGGTTCCTCCGGGGAGCTGGGTCGCCCTCGAGCCCTTCCCCAGGGCAGACATGGCCCTTATCCACGGACCGACGACGGTCGAGCTCTCGGTACCCCGCCGGGGGACGCGGTACGCCGACATTCGGGAACGACGCCTTTTGAGCATCGCCTTCGAGGCCACAGGAGGGCCGACAGAGACCCCCGTCGTCGCCCTGAGAAGGTTTTAGAGGCCCGAGCTAAAGAACGATGTTTACCAGTCGGTTTGGAACTACGATTACCCGGCGAACCTCTTTTCCTTCGATCATTTCCTGGATCCGTTCTTGGGCAAGGGCCTGCTCCTGAAGCTCTTCCTTTGGAAGGTCCGCCGGAAGCATCAGCTTGGACCGCACCTTGCCGTTTACCTGGACCACAATCTCTACTTCTTCGTCTTTAACGAGCTCACGGTCCCATTCGGGCCAGGGTACCTTTGCGATCGATGGGCTGTTTCCCATGCTCTCCCAAAGCTCTTCGGCAAGGTGGGGAGCGTAGGGGCCCAGGACGAGGATAAACCGTTCCCAGGCGGACCGGTAGAGGTGCTCCTCCTTGAAGGCTTCGTTTACGAATACCATCATCTGGGAGATCGCCGTGTTAAACTCCAGGTTTACCGTGTCCTCCTCGACTTTCTTGATTGTCTTGTGGAGGAGCCGCTCGAGGGCCTCCGGAGCCGGCTGGTCGAGAATTGTCCGATCCGAAAGGCGCCAGACTCGGTCGAGAAAGCGGTGGACGCCCATTATGCCGTTTACCGACCACGGCTTCTCCTGGGGTAGCGGTCCCATGAACATCTCGTAGAGGCGCAGGGTGTCGGCGCCGTACTCGGAGATGACGTCATCGGGGTTGATAACGTTTCCTCGGGACTTCGACATTCGTTGTCCGTCGGGGCCGAGAATCATCCCCTGGTTTACCAGCCGAAGGAAGGGCTCCTCGGTGTTGACCGCCCCGATATCGTAGAGAACCTTGTGCCAGAACCGGGCGTAAAGCAGGTGGAGCACCGCGTGCTCCGCCCCGCCGACGTAGAGGTCCACAGGCATCCAGTATTCGATGGCCTCCCGGGAGGCGAGGGCCTCGGTGTTCCGGGCATCCAGGAAGCGCAGAAAGTACCAGCAGGACCCCGCCCACTGGGGCATGGTGTTGGTTTCCCGCGTCGCCGGGCTCCCGTCGGTCGGACAGGTCGTCTTTACCCAGTCGGTGACCTTCGCCAGGGGAGACTCGCCGGTACCCGAGGGCTGATAGCTCTCGACCTCGGGTAGGGTCAAAGGCAGGTCTTCGTTCGAAAGCGGCACGATCTCGTCGCCGCAATGGACCACCGGAATCGGCTCCCCCCAGTAGCGCTGACGGGAGAAGATCCAATCCCGGAGCTTGTAGTTGATCGCCCGGGTCCCTTTTCCCTCTTTCTCGAGCCAGGTGATGATCGCCTTCTTGAACTCCGGAGTCCTGAGGCCGTCGAACTGTTCCGAGTTGATCGCGACCCCTTCCCCGGTAAAGGCTACCGTCGGATCGTGATCCTCGGGCGCTTGAACCACCGGGATAATCGAAAGGCCGAACTTCTGGGCGAACTCGAAGTCGCGCTGATCGTGGGCCGGAACCGCCATAATGGCTCCGGTTCCGTAGGAGAGAAGGATGTAGTCCGAGATCCACACCGGAACCCGCTCCCCGTTGACCGGGTTTACGGCGTAGGCCCCGGTAAAGGCGCCGGTCTTTTCCTTAGCCAGGTCGGTCCGCTCCAGGTCGGACTTGAGCCGAGCTTTCTCTACGTAGGCTTCCACCTCCCCCCGGCGTTCGTCGGTGGTTATACGGTTTACCAGCGGGTGCTCCGGGGCGAGAACCATGTAGGTGGCCCCGAAGAGGGTGTCCGGCCGGGTGGTGTAGACCTCGATGACCGGCTCGCCGGGGGCGGCATCCTTCGGCCGCGATTCCTCCGCCAAGGGAAAGACCACGTTGGCCCCCTCCGAGCGGCCGATCCAGTTGCGCTGCATTGCCTTGATCGATTCCGGCCAATCGAGGGAATCGAGGTCCGCCAGGAGGCGCTCTGCGTAGGCGGTAATCCGGAGCATCCACTGCCGGAGAGGCTTTCGCTCCACCGGGTGGCTTCCCCGCTCCGACCGGGGTCCCTCGGGGGTAAGGAGGACTTCCTCGTTGGCCAGAACCGTCCCCAGCGCCTCGCAGTACCAGACCGGTATCTCCGCCATGTAGGCGAGTCCCTTGTTGTAGAGCTGGAGAAAGATCCACTGGGTCCAACGGTAGTAGTCGACTTTGTGGGTCGAAATCTCTCGGCTCCAGTCGTAGGAGAGCCCGAGGGCCTTTATTTGGGCCCGCATATGGTTGATGTTGTTCTCGGTGGTGGCCCGGGGGTGGGTTCCCGTCTTTATCGCGTACTGTTCCGCCGGGAGGCCGAAACTGTCAAAGCCCATCGGGTGGAGGACGTTGTACCCTTTCATTCGGAGGTAGCGGCAATAGATGTCGGTTGCGGTGTATCCTTCAGGATGGCCGACGTGGAGGCCGGCGGCGGAAGGGTAGGGAAACATATCGAGGACGTACCGGCGCTTCTCCGGGGGGTACGAAGGATCCTCCGTCGCCTTGAAGACTTCGTTGGTCTCCCAATACTTCTGCCACTTCTTTTCAATTTCCGGAAAGGGGTACTTGGCCATGCCGCGAATGATAGCTAAGAGTCTTGCGTACCGTCAACGTCGGCGCCCCGGGTAAACCGCACACTGACGATTCGTTTCTTCCAAACGCTCTCGACCACGAAGTCTCCGAAGGGGGTGTCTATCACCTCGTTCGACACGGGGATATGCCCTGCGGTTTCGGTCAGGTAGCCCGCCAAGGTTTGTGCGTCCCGGGTCTCGGGGATATCGAGCCTAAGGGCTTCGTTGACGCTGTAGAGGGGGATGTCGGCCATAATGCTGTAGGTGCCGTTCTCGAGGTGAGTTATCTTCTGACGTTCCTTTACCTCGTGCTCGTCGTAGAGCTCCCCGAGGATCTCCTCGATAATGTCCTCGGTGGTAAGCACTCCCGCGACCCCTCCGTATTCGTCGAGGACCACCGCCATGTTGAGCGCCTCGGTGTGGAATTGGGCGAGAATTTGATGGATCGGCCGCGTCTCGGGAACGTAGATCGGGTCGACCATTATCTCCCGTAGCGGCGCCGGACCTCGGCCTTCGGTTACGGCGCCGAGCAGCTCCTTGAGAAGGACGACGCCGACGATGTTTTCCGGGTGATCCGCGTAGACGGGAATCCGGGAGTAGCCCTGCTCGTGGATCTTCGGGAGCGCCTCTTCGACGGTGTCCGTCTCGGAGAGGCTAAAGACCCGTGTTCGGTGAGTCATAATCGCCTGGGCGGTAACGTCGGTAAACCGCAAGACGTTCTGAACCATCGTCGAGCGAAACTTCTCCAGGACGCCTGCGGATTCCGCGTGCTTGATCATGTAGACGATGCCTTCCCGGGTGACCGTTCCACTCTGCGTTGCCCCGGTCAGGCGGGTAAGCCAGACGGCGACCGCTCCGACGAACCAGTTTATCGGCTTGAAGACTACCGTCAGAAGGAGCACGATACGTACCGAATGGATGGCCCAGAACTCGTTGTGGACGTAGGCGAGCTGTTTCGGGGCTACCTCGCCGAAGACAAGGACCAGGAGGGTAAGCACGCCGGTGGTAACCCCGAGGGCGTTGCTGCCGAAGAGACGGATGGTAAAGTCGCTCGCCATCACCGAGAGGGCGATGTTCATCAAGTTATTTCCGGTCAAAACCGTCGTCAGCAGGACCTGCGGTCTGCTGGTTAGGTCCCCAACCATGCGCCCACGATGCCCCTTGAGATCCCGCATCGCGTGTATCTGGGCGTCCGATAGGGAGGTGAAGGCAGTCTCAGTTCCGGAAAAAAAGGACGAAAGAATTAAGAAGAGAAGAATAAGAAGGAGCGTAACTACCACGTACGCTCCGGTAATGACGGAGGGTGCTCGGGCTCGTCCATAGTCGGTCGATCCAGAATACTCCGAATCGACCGAAAGCTCAACCTACTCGACCTTTAATACCTCTTGGATTGCTTTTACCAAGGACGGCTTCGGGAGCGCACCCTGGGCCATCTGCGGCTTGTCGTCCACCGGGATAAAAAGGAGTGATGGGATACTCTGGATGCCGAAGGCGGCGGCAAGCTCCTGCTCGGACTCGGTGTCTACCTTGTAGACGTGGAGCTTCCCTGCGTACTCTTCGGAAAGCTCCTCGAGAACCGGTGCGACCATCTTACAGGGGCCGCACCAGTCGGCGTAGAAGTCGATTATCGCCGGGAGATCGCCTTCGTAGGTCCACTCCTTGTTTACATCGTAGTTGAATACCTTTTCTTTGAATGTTTGAACTGTCAGATGCTCGGGCATGAATGCTCCTTATATATCGTCTTTCCTATATAATACCGCAAAGCGAAAACGGCGTCCAGTCTTTTGCACTTACCGGAACTCTACGCGATCGTAGCCTCCTTGCTCGAAGAGGCTCCGGAGGAATCCTTCCGTATTCTCCCGGGTCCGATCGAGGATTCCCTCTTCGACCGTTCGTTCCGCCACGCGCCGGGAAACAAAGGCTGCAACCTGTTGCCATCCCTCGGGGTGGAGTCCGACCTCCGGGTATCGGTAGCTCTCGGGGTCCACGTCCTCCACGACGATATCTACAACCTGTGGCCTCGGAAGCCGAATCGTCAACACCCGCACCGACGAGGTGGCGTCGTTCTCTTCCTCTGTTACTGAGAAGACTCCTGCGGCATCCCGGCCGACGCCGGACCTCCCGCTATCGGCTCCCGGGTCGAGGGCCGTGCCCTCCAGCTCGTAGCCTCCCCGGGCCCGGACAGTAACGACGACAAACTCGTCCCGGGAAACTCGGAGGCCGACGTCGTTCGCCAGGTTGTAGGCTTCCCAATACTCCAGCTCCTCGGGGGAAAGAACCTCCGACGCCGGACGGCTGTCCATGGACAGCCGGTTAAGGACCTGATTCAGCGAGACTCCATCGGGGTAGTAGTCGTGGGGAAACACGCTTCGGTAGACGTACTCCACGGAGTGAAACGACAACACATCCCGGAGCTGCCGAAGTATCAGCTGAGAAGAGGCTACCCGGGAGGTCCGGAGCAATCCGAGATTCTCCGCTACCCGCGTCATGGGTGCCTCGATGACACCGACGTAGGCCAGGGTCGCCAGAATGGCCACGAAGAGCAGGAAGAGAAGCGCCAGCGAGGTAACCAGGCGTATCTTCACCCCTATCCTCTCAGCTCATCCGGCTCTGTGGGGCCGAAGGTAATGGTGACGCTTTCGAATCCTGCCTGAAGAAACAGGTTCTCGAGGACCTCCCGGGCGTTTTCCCGCGCCCGGTCGAGGATACCGCGGCCGATTGCATCGGCGGCTACCTGCTCCTTAACCGCCTCGATCTCTGCTCCGACTTCGAGTAAGCCGATCGCTCCCCCCCGTTCCCGGACGAAGTACTGGGAGATCGACTCTTCGTCGGCGTCGACCAAGAGTATCGTCGGAGCCGGGACCCGGACTAAGACACTGCGGCGTCCTTCTCCCGGAAGCACGCTGACGCCCTGCCGAAGGTCCACCCCGGCGCGAACCCGAATGTTAACCGAAAAGAGAAGCTGCCGGTCCATCGTCCGAAAAAAGAGGAACTGTCGCTGTTCCCCGAGATAGACGACATCGCGGTACGTGTGCTCGTAAGTATGGAGCTCCGCCAGGTTGCGCACTTTGGCTTCGAGAGAGGTGAGACGTTCGCTCTGGGATGGGCCACATGATGAAAGTACCAGGAAAACCGCCGCTGTGAGCCCGAGGCGTTTTACCACTTCTCTCCACTATAGTCGCCGGTTGAGCATTTTGCAAACTCGCTATAGTCTTGCCGATAACATGAAAATGAGGTTGTTTCTGCTTGTTGCCGCTATTCTCCTCCCCTTGGCCGCCTGCGCTACCGGAGAGCCACCGGAGCCCGAAGCCACGGAGCCTGCAGAGATTGCTTCTGCACCGGCGGAAGCCGACTCCACCCAAACCGACTCCACCCAAACCGAATCCCCGGACACCGACGGGGCCGCCGACGGGGACACCGACGGGGCCGAGTCCACGGATCCGGCGGAGATAGCCGCCGCGCCGGCGGAAGTCGAATCCCCGGAAGCCGAAACTTCCGTGGCCGGAGCCACCGAGGCCGGAGCCGATTCCGGGCGGGAGGCCGGGGGACAGGGG
>CAZTRQ010000041.1:17561-19060 GCA_964616245.1 uncultured Spirochaetaceae bacterium
GGCCGGAGCCACCGAGGCCGGAGCCGATTCCGGGCGGGAGGCCGGGGGACAGGGGAGCGCCGACACCTCGACCGCTTCGGTGCTCCACGCGGAGGGCGGCTCCCCAGACTTGGTCCAAGCCCCGGCACCCGCGCGGGCCGCCGCTCCGGTATCCGCTCCGGTATCCGCTCCGGCGGTGTCCGACCCCTGGAACCACCGGCAGGAGCCCCTTCCGATTTCCGGCGTCATCGACAACGCCGACGTCATAGCCTTTTACGGACACCCCCTTTCGTTCTACATGGGCATTCTCGGAGAGACCCCCATCGAGGAGATGGCCGTCCGGCTCCGGGAGGTCGCCGAGGATTACGATGCGGTTAACGGCGACCGGCGGGTGGTCCCGGCGTTTCACATTATCTACGCGACGGCGTACGCCGATGCCAACGTCGGTGTCCTTAACTCCGAAGTGCTTACCGAGTACATTCGCTTTGCCGAGGACAACGGATTCGCCGTCATCCTCGACCACCAGTTGGGAAAACACGACGTCGTGGAATCGGTCCGGGAGATGTTGCCCTACCTGAAGTACCCGAGCGTTCACCTCGCGATAGATCCCGAGTGGTCGACCTTGACGCCGAACGAGGTTATCGGGAGCGTCCACGCGTCGGAGATAAACGAGGCGCAGCAGATTATCCAGGACTACCTCGAGGAAGAGGGCATCGAGCAACGAAAGATGTTCGTCGTCCATCAGTTCAATTGGGTGATGATAGAGAATCGCCACGAGGTCCGGACCGACTTTGATCGGGTCGATCTGGTCCACAACGCCGACGGTTTCGGCCCCCCGAAGGACAAGCACCAGTCCTGGGACTACAACCGGAGGGCAACCAACATTCCTCTGAAGGGTTTTAAGCTCTTCTATCCGAAGGAGTGGCGGGACGGCGGCTACGACGACCCGTTGATGACCCCGGAAGAAGTTCTCGCTTTGGAACCCCGGCCGGTGCTGATTATGTACCAATGACCGAAGACCCCGTTTCCGAGCACGTTGAGCTTATTCGAGAGGTCTTTCTCTACTCAACCCGCTTCCGGGGTGGAACCTTCGTCATCCAGATCGACGACGAGCCCCTCGAGCACCCGCTTTTGCCCCGGCTCTTGAAGGACCTGGTGCTCCTCAAAGAGGCGGGAATCCGAATCTGCCTAATCCCGGGAGCCAAAAGCCGCATCGACGAGCTTCTGACCCAGTACGGCATTCCCTGGACGACCCACCACGGTATCCGGGTCGCCTCCCAGGAGGCGATGCCTTTCGTCAAAATCGCCGCCTTCGACGGGGCGAGCAAGCTGATGACCGACCTCGCGGAGCTGGACACCACGGCGGTAGTCGGAAACTGGGTCCGGGCCCGGGGTATCGGCGTCCTCGACGGGGTGGATTTCCAGCAGACCGGGATCGTCGAGCGGGTGGAAGAAGAGCTTGTCCACAAGACCCTAGAGGAGGGCTTCGTCCCGATCTTTCCCCCGGTCGGCTGGAGTCT
>CAZTRQ010000042.1:0-18594 GCA_964616245.1 uncultured Spirochaetaceae bacterium
ATCGCATATGGCTAAGGATTCAGGCGGTCGATAATTCGCAATCCCTCCAACGTCAGCCAGGGGTCGATGGCGTCGATTTCCAGAATCTCCTTCGCAAAAGCCCCCGAGAGCCCCCCGGTCGCGACGACGGCGACCTCTCCGGTAAGCTCCGCTTTCATCTTCTGAAGAATCCGGTCAACCAGCCCCGTGTACCCGATAACGATGCCGGACTGGAGCGCGTGGATCGTATTCTCCCCGATGGACGACTTTGGCAACACCAGCTCGACGTCCGGCAATTGAGCGGTGTGAAGCGAGAGAGCACGGGAGGCCGTCTTGAGGCCCGGGGCGATCGCGGCCCCTCGAAAAACCCCGAAATCGTCGACGGCGGTAAAGGTAAGGGCGGTACCGAAGTCCACGGTAATGCAGGCGCTTCCGTAGCGGTCGTAGGCCGCTACGGCGTTGGCGATAAGGTCGGACCCGACCTCTTCGGGGTTGGGTGTCTCCAACCGGACGTTCAGCTTGATAAAGGGAGTAACGGCCAAAAGCGGCGCTTCCGAGAGAAAGCGAATCGCCTCCACAAGCGTCTCGGTGAGGGAGGGGACGACGCTCGAAACGACGACCCGGGTAATGCCTGCCGGGAGGATCCCCCGGGCGTCGAAAAGCCCCTTGAGGGTTAGGAGGTACTCGTCGGGCATCTTTCCCGAGTCTGTCTGGATGCGAAAGTGCGCCTCCATGGTCTCGCCTGCGAAGAGTCCCAAGACGATGTTTGTGTTGCCGATATCGACTGCGAGTAGCATGGGTTAACTGTAGCGCACCTCCGGGGAGTCCTTCCAGTCTACGGTGGTCCGACGGTACCAACTGCGACTATACTGGGGGTGTGTACAGCGATGCGGCACAAGATTTTATCAGCGACGTGGCCGCGGCCTACCGAAGTAGTCCGATCGAGGCCACCCTCTTCCTTCTGCTTATCCTCGGAGGCATCGGCGTCTTGGTCTACTACGTGGTCCGGGAGAACAGAAAGTTCCGGGCCGAACGGCTACGCCGGGCGCAGGAGATCTACGCCGATCAGGTTGCCTCCCTGGAATTGACTCCCTCCTGGCAGGATGCCCTGGAGAAGATGGCCGCCTATCTAGAAGAGCCGAAGGAAAAATATCTCCTTCTGGAAAATGAAGGGCTCTTCAATCGGACGGCTTCCCGGGCGATAGCCGACGGCTCGGTCCAGCCGGACACCGTCAGCGCCCTGCGGGTACGCCTCGGGTTCCGGAAGAATCCCAACAGCCGGATCTCTTCGACAGCGAGCATTCCCGAAGGTACCACGGTCTACTTGCGGCTATCGAAACAGGATGCTCCGATCCGGGGTACGGTTCTCGCCCACGCACCCCATAGTTTCCGAGTCGAAGTAGGCTCGACGGCGCCGTCGATAACTCCGGGGCGGAGCATCGAAGTGTTTTATCAGAACGCGGCGGGTATCTTTCGTATCGCGACCCTGGTACAGAAACGGGAGGACAACCTCGTCTGGCTCCGGCACTCCGAGGAGCTGAGCCACAAACAACAGAGGCTCTTCTTTCGGCGCCACTACCGGGAGCCGGTAACCGTCAAGCCGGTGCAGGGACACTTCGACCCGCTCAAGACCACCTTCGTAGACCTCGGCGGCGGTGGTGCAAGCTTACGAAACGAGACGAACGCCTTCCAGGTCGGCGACATCCTCGAGTTGGAGTTTAGGTCGAACGACGGAAAGCCCTTGCGAGTCTTCGCCGAGGTCCTTCGGCTCTCCCACAAGGGCCAGATTGCTCACACCAAATTCGTTTCGATTCGAGAACAAGTGCGAGACAAGATCTACAATACGATCTTCCGGGCCCCGTCGAAAAAGACTAGGAAACCGGACCGTCCGGAGCAGAGCCAAGCGCGCTCCGAATCGACGCCAACAACTCCGCCGACTTAACCGGCTTCGTCACCACACCGTCGATGCCCGCCTCGAGCATCCGTTCGTTACCGACTCGCAGAGCGTGGGCGGTCAGAGCGACTATCCGTTGACGCGGGCGACCGGTTTTTCCTTCGAATCCGCGGATGGCCTCGATAACCTCGGTCCCGCAGAGATCCGCCATTTCGACATCCAAGAGCACCGCGTCGAAGAGCTCGTTCTGCATCATCCGAACGGCGTCGTTTCCGCTGCTAGCGCAGGTAACCGCGATGCCGCCCTGCTCCAGAATGTGTCGGTACACCAGTTCGTTTATCCGGTTGTCTTCGGCGAGGAGGACCTGTTTCGGCGTCCCGTCCCAGAGGAAATCGTTCGTCTCGTGTTCCGGCGCCGACGTATCGAGGGTAAACCGAAACGTCGACCCACCGCCGGGATTGCTCTCGACCCAGATCGTCCCTCCGAGAAGACCTACGAGACGCTTCGCCCGGGCCAAACCGAGCCCGATGCCACCGTCCACCCGGGCGTAGGAGCTGTCGAGACGGCTAAAGGGCTCAAAAACCCGCTCCCGGTCCCCGAAGGGCACTCCGACACCGGTGTCCGCCACCGACAGCTCCAGGGAGTAGACGCTTTCCGGTACCGGGGTATCTGCCGAAAGGACTATGCCGCCGGTAGAGGTAAACGTTAGAGCGTTATCGAGAAGATGCTCGAGAATCCTCGTCAGCTTATCGACGTCGACGCGAACCCGGGGTGGAACCCCTCTCCCCACCCGAAGGGAAAGCTCCAACCCTCGGGAATGTGCGCCGTTTGCGAACCGGGAGAGGAGCTTCCGGAGAAACTCGTCGACGTCGATCTCGGATTCGACCACCTCCGAAGTGGTCGTGCCGGCGGAGGAAGAGTCGAGAATCTGATGAACGACGCCGGTAAGATGGCTCGTCGACTCCCGCAGGAGTCTCAGATGCCCGAGCTGATGAGTGTCCTCGGCCTCCTCGATCAGAATATCTATAAGGCCGGAGATTCCGGACAGTGGTGTTCGCAACTCGTGGCTTATGCCGCTGAGAAACTCGGTCTTGGCGCGGCCGGCCTCTTCGGCGCCCTCGAGCGCCTCCGCGAGACGCTCCCCGGCCACCTGCCACTCGGTAACGTCTCGTTTGACGACCACGACGCGCGAAACGGCGCCGTCGCCGCCCCGGAACGGCAGGATATCTGCCAGCTCCGAGACACGCCGCCCGTTCTTCCGCCGAGTCTCGAGGGCTCCTTGCCAGGCACGCCCTGCGACTACCGTATTCCAGAGCTCGTCGCGGAACCGTGAATCGCGATCTCCCAGGGCGAAGCCCCGGCAGTTTTCTCCGATAAGCTCGTCCCGAGAATAGCCGGTAGTCTCGACAAGGTGGCGATTTACGTACTCGATGGTTCCATCGAGCCCCGTTATGATAACCGCTGCGGGCAACTGGTCGACGATCCACCGAAAAACAACCAGTTCCGCTGCTTCTTGTTTTCCCCTCATTGGATAGACCCAACCATATCCCATAAACTCCATTATTTCAATTACTTTCGAGCTTGACGGGGCAATTTTCCTGCCGTAGTTTCGGTGAATGGCTACCGTCTCCTTTCCCGACGACTTCCTCTGGGGGGTAAGTACCTCCGCTTACCAGATCGAGGGCGCCTGGCAAGAGGACGGTAAAGGACCCTCCATTTGGGACCGATTCACCCGGCGCCGGGGGGTCGTCCGAGATGGGAGTGACGGCGATGTGGCCTGCGACCACTACCACCGCTGGCAGGAAGACCTAGAGCTTATCGATAGGCTCGGGTGCGGCTCCTATCGCTTTTCGATCAGCTGGCCCCGGGTGCTTCCCGAGGGTCGCGGTCGTGTCAACGGGCCGGGGTTGGACTTCTACGACCGCCTGGTGGACGGCCTCCTTGCCCGGGGCATAGATCCCATGGTTACGCTCTACCACTGGGATCTCCCTGAGAGCCTCGAGAATGAGGGCGGATGGGTCAACCGTCGCACTGTCGGGAACTTCGTCGACTTTACCCGGGTGATGGTACGACGCCTCGGGGATCGGGTCTCTAACTGGATTACGATAAACGAGCCCTTGTCGGTTGTCGGCGCCGGCTATCTGGCCGGCGCGCACGCCCCGGGGCGTCGCAACATCGTCGCCGCCCTTCGGGCGCTCCATCACCTGCTCTTGGCCCACGGCCAAGGGGTAGCTGCCATAAAGGAGCTGCTTCCGAACTCCCGGGTGGGTATCGCGAATGCGTTTTCGCCGGTCTATCCCTTCCGCCGGAGGGACGTGCGCGCCGCTACCAGGGTAAGCGCGGCGTTGAACCGGCTCTGCATGGACCCGATTCTTCTCGGCCACTACCCTCGAGAGCTCGAAGGCCTTATCCGACTGATCAATCGGGGGATCCGCCCCGGCGATTTCGACCTTATGTCGACACCCTTCGACTTCGTCGGGGTAAACCACTACTCCCGCTACATAGCGCGGCGTACCTTCCTACCCTTTATCGGGGTCCGGCTGATGCGCCCGGTATACGAAAACGTTATCTTTACCGACTTAGACTGGGAGGTCTATCCCCAGGGATTCTACGACATTCTCACCTGGATTCGAGATGAATACCACAACCCCGAGATCGTCGTTACCGAAAACGGCGCGGCGTACCCGGATCGCTTCCACGATACCCTCGTCGAGGACGCGGACCGGATCGAATACCTCGAGCACTACCTTATTGCCCTCCGGAGGGCGATGGACAGTGGCGTCGATGTCCGGGGCTACTTCGTCTGGAGTCTCCTCGACAACTTCGAGTGGGCTTTCGGCAAGTCGAAACGATTCGGCCTCTACTACGTAGACTACCCGACCCTCCGTCGGATTCCGAAGCGCAGCGCCCTCTGGTACAACCGTCTCTGCCGAACCAACAACTTCGTAATCTAGGAGCCCTTGAAGAGGGAGGAGACGTTGGTAAGGACCTCGTCGATCTGCTCCCGGAATCGCGTGAGAACCTCCGGCTCTTCCTTGTTCGATAGGGGGCGCAGGTTGCGTTTTCTAAACTTCATGATCGACTTATCGAGCTTGTTGATCTGCTTTTCGAGCTTGCGAAGCTTCGTCTCGTCGGCGGTGTCGAAGTCCCCGAAATCGTAGTCGAAGGTATCGTCTCTGATCTCGCCGTGCCTAGCCCGGTGAAGGGTTACCTGGACCACCTTTCGCATGTAGTCAAGACGGCCTTCCTTCCGATAACGACGAACGCTAACGGTCAACCGAACCTTTTCGAGGAATACCAAGGGGGCGTGCTCGGCGGCTCGCCTGACGAAATCGTGATCCTCCGCGAGCTTCAAGCTCTCGTCGAACCCGCCCACCGCTTCGAAGACCCGGCGGGACACCAGGATGCAGAAGCCGGGGGCATGGGGGTCGCTTTCGAGGTTGAGCTTGACGAAGAAGTTTGCAAAGGAGTGCATAAACCGGTCGAGGTGGAGGTTCGAGAGGGGAACCGTCTCGCAGGTGGCCAATTCGGCATCCCGGTTCTTCATTTCTTTGAGGGCTTTCTTGAGAAAATGCTTCGAGAACTTGACGTCGGCGTCAAAGAAAAAGAAGTAATTCCCCTTCGCCTCGGAGGCGCCGCGATTACGCCCCTCGCCGGGAAGGCCTCCCGGGGCCAGTCGGGCGCCGTAGGAGGTCGCGATTTCTCGGGTTCCGTCGTCGGAGTCGTTATCCGCAACGACAATCTCGAAATTCTTGAACGTCTGGTCTTTCAGGCAGTCGAGAAGTTTGGGCAAATACTCGGCTTCGTTGTATGTTGGAACGATGACACTAATTTCGGGCCTGTCCATACCAGTCAAGCTACTGACCCGGGGAAAGATCGTCCACCGAGCCGGGGGCACCCGGTGGTAGCCGCCCTCCTCGCCTTCCTCGGTTATAGCCTTTTGAACCTCGGTCAGGGAGCACAGAAAGCGGGACTCGACGTCGCCTCCTCCCGGCGCGTCCTCGGGTGGACCATCTGGACCATCGGCACCATTTCGACGTCGGTCTCGGTTCTTGTGGTTCTTGGAGCGCTGTCGGTGGGACAGGTATCGGTGGTCGGAGCCATGGCTGGGTCCGGCTTGGTCAGCCTGACCATCTTCTCGGCGGTCGTCCTCAAAGAGCGCCTCGGGCGCCTCGACTTCGTCGGAATCGGCACCATCGTCGCCGGCTCCGTGGTCCTCGGCCTCCGATCGGTAACTACGACCCCCGATAGCGTACCCTTTCTTCGGCTCTGGATCCTCTTAGGCGTTGTCGGTGCCCTTGGAGGGAGCGCTTTTATCACCGGGGACAAGCGCATACGCGGTTTTCTTCTCGCAGCCTGGGCGGGTGTCGTCGGGGGAAGCTCGACCGTCGTCCAGAAGGCCGCGGCAATCGAGACCGGTGCCTCGTCGACGGGGGCGGCTCAGAACGTCATGCAAGCCATCGGCTCGCCCCTGACGCTTCTCTGGATCTTTCTCTCGATCTCCTCCTTCGTAATCATCCAGTTCGCCTACAAACGAGCGGCGGCCATCCACACCGTCCCCGCTTTCTCCGTCGCCTTTATGGCGGCCCCGGTTGTCGGGGGGGTCGTAGTGTACGGAGAGAGCCTCGGGCTTTTTCAGTGGGTTGGTTTGATCGTCGTCGTCGCCGGGGTGGTAATGCTCTCTCGCAGTAGCGCCGAAGAGAGCTAGGACCAGGGCTAGCCGGCAGGCTTCTCGGCGACACCGGCGACGAAGACCCCACCGGCGCTATCCCGGAGAGCCCGGATGGTCAGTCCAACCCCTCGGATAGAGCCTACCGTGTCCCTATTGAGGTGGCACCCACCGGCTATCCGCCGCCAGGCCGGGGTAAGCGTGTCGAAGAGGCGTCCACGAAGGGGGTCTTCGGGTCGCACGTGCTCCATAAACAGATGCCGCCCCCCGGGCTTGAGCACCCGGAAGAGCTCCTCCAGACCCCTTGTCGGGTTTTCGACGCTGCAGAAAACAAGGTTCGACACGGTGGTGTCGAATCCGTCGTTTCCGAAGGGAAGAGCCTCGACCGACACCTCCCGAACGTCCGTCGGAGACGAAATCTCTGCCGCTCTGCGATACAAGATGGGACGTATTTCCCGGTCGATCAGGGTGAGGGAACGAACACGCCGGTAGTCGTAGTAGGAAAGCGCCGCGCCGGTTCCGGCGCCGACCTCGAGAACGGTACCCGACGCCTGGGGCAGGAGCCACTCCCGCAGCTCGGCGAGGTGCAACGATTCGAGAGGGACCATGGCGGCGTCGTAGATGCGGGAGTAGACGTCGGTCACGATTGCTTAAGAAAAGAAGGCGTCACGCCCGGGATAGTGGAGCCTCTTCCGGGCGACGGACTCGGAAAAGATTGCGTAACAACAGACCGCTCGAGCCTTAAGGCTCTCTCCCTGATAGAGCTCGACGTCGAGGGTGGCCTCCTTCTTGGACTCCACTCCGACCTCCCCCCGGATGACCAAGGACGGCCCGGCGACCTGGACGTTTTCCAAGTAATCGATCTGCATGCTCTTGGTAAAGCCGGAGGTTCCGAGGACGGCGGAGACGACCCAACTCGCCACCTCGTCCATAAGCGTGGCCTGGATACCGCCGTGGAGAATACCGTGGAAGCCTTGAAATCGCTCCTCGGGCTGCCAGGTACTCCAGACCGCTTTGCCGTCGGAATAGAATTCCATCTGCAAGCCGAATTGGTTTCCCGGGTCACAGCCGAAACAGCCGTAACCGTCGTATCCCTCTCTGGTGGCGTAGGGGTTTACGAGTTTAGCTCCCCGTGGTTCTACCATAGCAGGGCGACGCTCCTATTCCGAATAGAGCCAGACCTCCGATGCCTTTGCGAAGGCCCGCTTCTTTGCGATTAAAAGATAGCTGACGAATACAAAGATAAGGTACGCGACGCTTACTCCCAAGGCGATCCAAAAATAGATCATGTTTCCGGTGACGTAGGTCCGAAGGGGAAAGCTAATCGAGAGAATAAGCGGTATGACCAGCAGAAAGGTTATCCCGGAGGCGTAGGTGTAGTCCCGGGCGACGGGGGTCTCGAACTCCGGGTCGATAACCCGGAGGAGCGCGAGCCCGGTGGAAAGGGTCCCGGAGGAGACGCCGAAGATGAGCATCATTCGGTGGAACTGATGATCCTCGAAGAGACGGGAACAGAACCAGGGAACGATCAGGAAGAGCATAAACGTCGCCGCCAACGAGAGCACAAGAATCGGGAGCCAGTACTCGGTTACGACTACGATCGAGATCGCGGCGATGGCGCTGGCTACCATAAAGTCGACCGAGAGCCCGGAAATGCGGTTGAGGGTGTTGTTGTCCAAGACGTAGTGCACTTTGAACCTCTTGAGAACCTGCTTTACGAAGAGGCCCGAAACCGCGGCGAAGATAAAGCTGACTCCCCAGAGGTTCGTCGCGAACTCGGCGCCGAGGGGCCCGAGCATGGAGAGCGTATAGGTCAGAAACCGAAGGAAGAGATAGGCTAAGAAGTAAGAGATAAGCACGATGGCTGTGTTAAAGGTCATCGAATCGATCGCTTCGCTCTCCGTGGTCAGGACCGCACCGACCTTCTTCGGTGCATCCGGGGCGTACACCCCCGTCTTGATTCCCTGTTTCTGCAACGTCTCCCGAAACTGCTTCCCGATCCAGTGCCGCCGGATACCGTAGTTGATGAGAAAGACACCCCCGAAACAGGAAACGACGAAGCCGAGGGCGGCGAAAGTTAGGCCGACGCTCCCGGCGCCGACGATTCCCGACGCTTCCCAGCTCTGCCCGATTGCGAACGCCTGCCCCGGGCCTTGGACGAACCCCAGGGGTAGGAGATAGCCGAAGGGTTCGTAGAGGTCCGGCATGACGGTGCGGATAAGAATGAAGGTTCCGAGGAGGCCGATGATGATCTGGACCGAAAACTGCGAAATAATCGCCACGCTGGTCGGAAAAAAGCCCTGACCTTTCTTTTCATGGGCCGGGGGGGCCTGACGAAGAGCCATCGCTACGAACGAGATGCTCAGGAGGTGATACGCCAACTCCCCGAGACCGAGAGAATCGATACCGATACTCGGAAGAACGAAGTTGTAGAGGGGCAGAAGTAAGAAACCGGCCGTCAGGGCGTTCGGTATGAGGTATTTTTGAAAGAATCGCAGCTTCGCTCGGACAAAGGTCGCGAGAACCAAACCCAAAGAGATAATGCCGAGATCGATGAATACGTGCCAGGAAAAGTTCATTGTGCCTCCCGGTGCCGCGACGAGAAATGCGCTAGTTGTAACCCTATTACTTGAAGTAGTCAACATTTCCTCGGTACCATCATGGCCTACTATCGATGGCAGCCAAACGCGGAATTCGGGCCTATTCACTCTTTATTCGCTTCGTCCGCGTCGTTCTCGGCGTCTACTTAAAGCTCCGCTTCAACATGAAAGCCGAAAACCACGGGCTGATAGCCCGGTTGAAGCCTCCCTACCTGGTCCTTCCGAACCACGTCGGCTTTTGGGACCCCTTTATGGTCAGCATCTTCGTTCCCCAGGCCATCCATTGGGTTGCGGCGGACGCCAATTTTCGCTCCGGTGTCCTCCGCCGTTTTCTAAGCCTCGTCGGGGCCATCCCAAAGGCGAAGGCCGTTACCGATTTCGAAGCCATCCGGTATATTCTCTCGGTCCGGGAATCCGGGGGTGTCGTTGGTATCTTCGCCGAGGGGCAGCGGACCTGGGACGGAACCACCCTCCCCCTGCTCTACGCCACGGCGAAGCTGGTTCGGCTGATGAGGTCGCCGGTCGTCACGCCTATCTTTCTCGGGGGCTATTTTTCTCATCCCCGGTGGTCCCACAAGCCGAGGAGAGGTCGGCTTACGGTGCAGTTCAAGTTGACGCTGACCGCCGAGGAGACCAGAAGCCTCTCGGTCGACGAGATCTACGACCGCCTGACCGCCGCCTTGGCCCACGACGATTACGCCTATCAGTCGCAGCAGACGATTCCCTACCGTGGCAAAGGCCTCGCCGAAGACCTGGAGCACACCCTCTTCGTCTGTCCCGTTTGTCGTGGCATGGCCACGCTTCGGTCCCGAGATTCTCGCTTCGGGTGCCGACGCTGCGGCTACGCGGTCCGCTACACCGAGACGGGCTTTCTGATACCGGAAAGGGAGGCAAACGAAGCGGGTTTCGAGACTATTCGGGACTGGCACCGGTGGCAACTCGCAGAGCTCCCGAGTTTGATCGAGGAGGGCGTCGCAGCGTACCGTCGGGACGGCACCCCCATCCTCGAGGATGTGGATATCCAGGCTTCCCGGGGCTACCGCAGCAGCCGCCTAACGCGGCTCGGCTCGGGAACCCTGCGTTTACTCCCGGACCGCCTCGCCTTTTCCCTTGCTACAGACGACGGAGCGGCCGAGTCCCTCGAGATACCGCTGGAGGAAATTCGCGGTCTAAATGTGCAGCTGACTCGGCACCTCGAGCTGTATTATAAGGGAGAGTTGTACGTCTTCTTCCCCGAAAGCAGGAAGGTCTCGGCGTACAAGTGGCAGAACGCCGTCGAAACCCTTTCCAAACGCAACGCAACAAAGGAGCACTAGATATGTCCGGAATAATCGAACCTCGAGTCCTCAAGGGCTTTCGAGACTTCCTCCCGGACCAGGAGAGCAGCCGAAAACGCGTCAGAGCCCTCTTGGAAGAGGGCTTCGTCCGCCACGGATTCGTTCCCATCGACACCCCGATTCTCGAGTACACCGAAGTGCTCCTCGGGAAGGGGGGCGGCGATACCGACAAGCAGGTATACCGCTTCCAGGACCACGGCGACCGGGACGTAGCGATGCGCTTCGACCTGACGGTTCCCTTCGCTCGTTTTATGGCTCAACACCGCTCGGAGCTCTACCTCCCCTTCCGCCGGTATCATATCGACAAGGTATTTCGGGGTGAGAACACCCAGCGGGGGCGTTACCGGGAGTTTGTTCAGTGCGACTTCGACGTCGTCGGAGTCGATAACGCCAGCGCGGACTTCGAGATTCTTCTGTTGATGGTGCGCTCCCTCGAAGCGCTCTCGATACCGGCCTTTACCATCCACGTCTCCCACCGGGGGCTCTTGCGGGCTTTCCTCGCCAAGATCGAGCATTCGGCGGAGGAGTCGGAGGTCTTGCGGACCCTGGACAAGCTCCCGAAGGTGGGTGAGGACAAGACCAAGGAATCGCTGACCGCGCTGACCGACGCCCAATCTGCGGAGGCCCTCCTCGCGTTCTGTCGGAGCGCAGGGAGCTGGCAAGACACCTTCGTCGCCCTCAAGAGCCACCTCGGCTCGCAGGATCCGGCACTGGAACGTCTCGGTCGGATCTTCGCCGCGGCGCAGAAAGTGGGTATCGAGGACCGCCTGGTGTTGGACCCGGCGATTACCCGGGGTCTCGACTACTACACCGGTGTGGTCTTCGAGACCTTTCTGGACACCCTCCCGGGAATCGGCTCGGTCTGCTCCGGCGGGCGGTACAACGACCTCGCCGGGCTCTACACCAAGGAGCATCTGCCGGGGGTCGGTTCCTCGATCGGCCTCGACCGGCTCTTGGCGGCCCTCGAGGAGCTCGGGGTTTCCAGGTTCCCCGGTGCCGCCCCGGCGGTTCTGGTTCTCTGCCTGGACGAGGCCCTCATCCCCCACTATCACGCCCTTTCGGAAGTGGTCCGAAGCTTGGGGCTCGGTGCCGAAGTGTACCCGGAGGCGAAGAAGCTTCCCCAGCAGTACAGCTACGCCGATTCCAAGGGAATACCCTACGGCATCGTCTGCGACGCCGAAGCTGCCGCCGCCGGTAGGGTCCATCTCCGGCTGTTTTCCGAACGGAGGAACGTCGAAAATCTCACCATCGAAGAGGCGGCGGCAGAGGTCGCCAAAGGGACGGCGGGGGCATGATGCCTCCAGAGGGCGCCGGTAGCTCACCTGCGGCCGGGAGCCTCCGGGAGCGGCAGCGGCAGCTCCCCGTCTACGCCCAGCGCGAGCGGATCCTCTCGGCCCTCGAAACCCATCGGGTCGTCGTCGTAGAGAGCCCAACGGGTTCGGGCAAGACCACGCAGCTGCCCATCATCCTCGACGAAGCCGGCTACGGGGCCCGGGGTGTCATCGGCGTTACCCAACCCCGAAGAATCGCCGCCGTCTCGGTATCCTCCTTCGTTGCACAACAGCTCGAAAGCTCGATAGGCGGCTACGTCGGCTACAAGATGCGCTTCCAAGACCACACCTCGGCGGAGACGCGTATCAAGATTATGACCGACGGCATCTTGCTCCAGGAGCTCAAGGCCGACTACACCCTCTCGGCCTACTCGACCATCGTCGTCGACGAGGCCCACGAGAGAAGCCTCAACATCGACTTCGTCCTCGGGCTCCTCAAGCGTATTATCGAGCTCCGGCCGGACTTCCGGGTCGTCGTCTCTTCGGCGACCATCAACGCCGAGGTCTTCTCCCAGTACTTCGACAGCTGTCCCGTCGTCCGGGTCGACGCCTCGATGTATCCGGTCCAGGTTATCTACGATCCGCCGGCGCTGACGGGAAACTACGACGAGCTTATGTACAAGATCGCAGACATTGTCGGCCGGGGAATACAGGAAGGCCGAAAGGGCGACTACCTTATCTTTCTCCCCGGAGAACAGGCTATCAAGGACTGTCTCGGTCAGCTCGCCTTTATGCCGTTTTCCAAGAGGCTACAACTTATGCCCCTCTACGGTCGCCTGAGCAAGGAGGAGCAGGACCGGGTCTTCCCCCCGGCACCCGAGGGCAAGATAAAGGTCGTCGCCGCGACGAATATCGCCGAGACGAGCATTACCATCGACGGAATAACCACCGTCATCGACGGCGGAACGGCGAAGATGAACTACTACAACCCCCGTACCTTTACATCGTCACTCATAGAGGGGCCCATTTCGAAGGCCTCGGCAAACCAGCGCAAGGGGCGCGCGGGCCGAACCCGCCCCGGGAACTGCTACCGTCTCTACACCCGGGAAGAGTTCGAGTCTCGCCCCCTCTTTACGATGGAGGAAATCTACCGAACGGACCTCTCGGAGGTCGTCCTGCGCATGGCGGAGATCGGAATCCGGGACTTCGAGTCCTTCGACTTCCTCTCTCCCCCGGGGCGCGGCGGCATCGTCGGCGCCGTCGACACCCTTCTGCTCCTCGACGCGTTGAACGAGGACAACAGCTTATCCTCCATCGGCAAGATGATGGCGCGGTATCCCCTGCTTCCCCGTCACTCCCGGGCGATAGTCGAGGCAATCCTTAACTATCCGGATGTCGTCGACGAAGTCGTTACCGCCGCGGCTTTTCTCTCCACCAACTCCCCGTTCTTGCTTCCCCAGGGGGACGAGGTTGCCGCCCGGAAGGCCCACCACCGCTATCGGGACGACCTCGGGGACTTCGTATCCTATCTGAAGCTTCTATCGGCCTACGAGAGCTCGGAGAACAAGCTGAAGTTCTGCGAGACTCGGTTCCTCGACCCCCGGGTGATGGCGGAGATAAAGAACGTTAAGGAGCAGCTCGCGGCGATGGTGAGCGACACCGGCGTTCCCCTGACCTCCGGAGGACCGGCAGCCTCGTATCTCTGCGCCGTGGCCCGGGGTCTTGTGCAGTTCGTCTGCGTCAGGACGGGACGGGGAAACTACCGCTCTCTGACGGCCCAGCGCATTATGATACACCCCGGGTCGGTTATGTTCCGGGAAGATCCGGAGTTTATCGTCGCCGGGGAAATCGTCAGAACATCCCGAACCTACGCCAGATCGGTTTCTCCCCTCGAGCGCTCCTGGATTCCGCGGATCTCCGAAGAGCTTGCGGCCGAGCTTCTAACGGTCGGCCGACCCGGCAAGGGGAGCGGAAAGAAGGGAAAGGCTGCCACCGAAGCACGGGATACGACCTGGCAGGTAGTGATCGGCGCGACGGTTTTCCGCTTAGAGCCCTACAAGGGCAAGAAAAAGGTCGCCGTGCTCCCCTGGGATCAACTCCGGGACGTGGTCGAGAGGGGCACCGAATTGCTGCCGCACCATAGCAACCTCCGGGGCAAGGTGATAGCGAATGGTCGGGAGTTGATGACCGGAATGCGTCTTCCCGAAATACTCCGGATTGCGAAAGTGATGGACTTTGGCCGGTCGATGCTCGCCGACCCTCCACCGAAACGAACCTACCAGGTATTCAAGGATCCGGAGGCCCTCTGCAAGCGTCTCGGGGATCTTCTAAAGCCCGCACCGATAAAGAAGAGCTCGAAACAAACCGGCTTCCTCACGCTCTACACCGACGACCACGGGCAGTACTGGATAAAGCCGACCCGAAACTTCTATACCGCGGTGGACACCAGCCTGTACAGCCTCGACGTCCTCGCCGACGAGCTGCAGTCCGAGGAGCCGTTGGTCGCCGAAGTCGGAGCGGCGTATCGCAGGATCGCGGCGGTCTACGAGGAATAGCCCGGGGAGCGCGCCGCGCCGGAGCGACGGCCGGCCCGGCCTACCGAAGCGCTCGGCGGATCTCCGGCTCTTCGAGGGTAACCAGCTCTTGCCGGCCGGGCCCCTCTTGAAGAACGAACTTAAGCGCGCCACCGGTGGTCTTCTTGTCCCGATACATCGCCGCCACCACGTCCGCGGCGTCCACCTCCGGGACTTCGATCTCGAATCCGTAGGCCTCGAGGAGAGTGCGAACCCGCCGCAGGTAATCTTCGGTGCACCGGCCCTGAGCCCGGGACATTAGGGTGGCGCGGTAGATTCCCCAGGCGACAGCCTCCCCGTGGGTAAACCGAGAGAGCTCGGTTACCGCTTCGAGGGCGTGGCCAAAGGTGTGGCCAAGGTTCAGCGCCGCGCGACCCGGGTCCGGACTCGCCGGCCCCCCGGCTTCCCGGAAATCCGCCGAGGCTATCCGCCCCTTCACCTCGATGCAGCGCCGGACCATCTCTTCTACTACCTCCGGCTTCCTCGCGAGCACCTCGTCCCGGCGACCTTCCAAGATCGCAAGGAGCTCCTCGTCGCCAAGGAGCGCCGTCTTTATCGTCTCCGCGAGTCCGCTCTTGTACTCCCGGTCGGGCAGGGTCTCCACGCTCTTCGAGTCGACGATTAAGAGCTCTGCGGGATAGAAGGTTCCGACCATGTTCTTGTAACCGCCGAAGTCGATCCCCGTCTTACCCCCTAAGGCCGCGTCGACCATTCCGAGAAGCGAGGTAGGCACGAGAACGAGGCGGATTCCCCGGGCGTAAATCGAGGCGACGAAGGCGGTAAGGTCGCAGACGACACCGCCACCGACACCGACGAGAGTGGCCCCGCGCTCGGTACCTCGCCGGAGGAGCTCGACGAGAAGGTGATGCGCCGTATCCCAACTCTTGGAAGCTTCTCCGGACGGAACGACGATGCAGTCCTTCGGTGCGTAGCGCCGGGTGTTCTCGTCGGCTATCCAAACGGCCTCGGCCGGGAGAAGCTCCGGCCGGGGGTCGGAAAAGACCACGGTGGTCGTCCTATCACCGAAGGGAAACGAGATGGGGTCTCTATTAGTCGACGACTTCATGGTCGAGGACTATATCATATTGCGGATATCGTATCGCCGATTCTGCGGCTCAGCCGACCGCGGAAAGCCCGATCTTTTCCAAGTCGCCCTGAAGGGAGTCTACGATTTGCTGCACGAAGGGGTCGACGATGGAGTAGATGCGCTTGTTCCCCTTTACCTCGGAATGGACGATTCCCTTGTCCTTAAGGATGGCGAGATGTTGAGAAACCACCGGCTGTGGCTGCTGGAGGCAGACCCAGAGTTCGCTTACGCAGGGCTCCTGCTCTTTGGCAATCGCGCACAGGAGCTTTAACCGTATCGGGTGGCCGCATACTTTGAGCTTCTGGGCACAGGTTTGCAGAATAGAATCGCTACAGTGTTCGTCTACACTACTTAGATCAGGCAGCATGCCTATACTATATATCTTTTAAACTATGTAGTCAATGCCCGGGGGCGGGGGGCTCAGGCCGACTTCTTCGAAGAACCGGAGCTCTCCGCTTTCGTCTCGGAGGGCTTTTTCTCCGAAGACGTGGACTCCGACGACGCAGTCGCGGTGGACGCTTCGCCACCCTTCTTCGCATCGGTATCTGCTTTTTTCTCCGTGGTCACCGAGCTCGAGCTCTTGGTCTTCTTGCTGTCGTTGACGTAGAATCCGCTCCCCTTAAAGATTATACCGATACCGCCACCCACGAGCCTCTTTAGCTTCCGCTGACCGCAGCTAGGGCATTCCTTAAGAGGATCCTCGGACATGCTCTGGAACGCGTCGAAGTTGTGTCCACACCCGGCGCACTCGTATTCGTAGGTAGGCACTGCTTGCTCCCTTTCTCAACCGATATTAAGGATCGAAGAGAATATAGCATTTTGTCTCCCGGGGGGCAATTTCCTTTCGGGCCTATTCGCGGGCCCGGCCCGACGCGGCGGCCTTAGTAGTCGAGGCGCACCGGGATGGCGTTCTCGGTTAGATACTTCTTTATCTCTGGGATCCGGTACTCACCAAAGTGAACCATACTCGCGACAAGCGCGGCGTCGGCCCGGCCCTCGGTCAGAACCGCCCGGAGATGCTCCGGAGTCCCGGCGCCACCGGAGGCCACCACCGGTACCCCGACGCTCGTCGAGATAAGGCGGGTAAGCACTATCTCGTAGCCGTCCTTGGTGCCGTCTGCATCGATGGAGTTTACCACGATCTCCCCGGCACCCCGGTCCACTGCCTCCCGGGCCCACTCCAGGGCATCCCGGTCGGTGGCGACGCGCCCCCCGTTGATGTAGACCCGGTAGCCCGAGGGCATCTTCGAATCCCGTTGGGCGTCCATTCCGAGAACGATGCACTGGTCTCCAAACTGCCGGGCCCCGGCGTCGATAATGCCGGGGTTCTTGACCGCCTGGCTGTTTAAGCTGACCTTCTCGGCCCCAGCGAGAAGAACGGCCCGGAGGTCGTCGAGACTCCCGAGACCACCGCCGACGCTAAAGGGCACGAAGATCTGCTCTGCGACCCGCCGTACGACGTCTATCATGATTCCTCGGCCTTCGGCGCTGGCGGTAATATCGTAGAAGACCAGCTCGTCGGCCCCGCTTTCGTAGTACTCCCGGGCCATCGAAACGGGGTCTCCGATGTCGACGTTACCCTTGAACTTGACTCCCTTGGTTGTTTTTCCGTCCCGGACGTCGAGACACACGATAACCCGTTTCTGAAACATGGAGATCTCCTAGAGCTTTAGGAAGTTCCGCAGAAGCAGCAGGCCGTTCTTACCGGACTTCTCCGGGTGAAACTGCGTCGCTACGACGTTGTCCCGGGCAAAGGCGGCGCAGAACTCCCGGCCATACTCGGTCGTTCCGATGCAGAGCGCCTCTTCCGCCGGATCCGGGTAGTAGCTGTGGACGAAATAGAAGGAGGACTCGTCGGGCAGTCCGTCGAAGACGGGGTGGGCCCTTCGCAGCTTTAGAGTATTCCACCCCATGTGGGGAATCTTTCGCCCCGGAGCCTCGGCGAAACGCCGGGCGACCCCGGGAATGAGGTCGAGGCAGGTAGCGTCCCGCTCTTCGGACCGGCTGAGCACTATTTGACTGCCGAGGCAGATACCGAAGAGCGGCTTGCCCCGCTCGGCGGTTTCCCAAAGCGCATCCCCGAGGCCCCTCGAGGCGAGGACATCCATGGCGGAGCGCGCCTCTCCGACGCCGGGAAAAATGACCGCATCGGCCTTGAGAATCTCCTTTGGCTCCGGGGACACGAAGAAGTCTGCGGCCAGGTAGCTCAGCGCCGTCTCGACACTTCGAAGATTGCCTGCTTCGTAGTCTAGAACCGCGACCTTCACCGGGCGCCACCGGGGAGACCGCCGGCCCCTCCGTACCCCTCGAGGAGCTCGGAAGAGAGGTCGAAAAGCTCGGCGGTGTCGAGGGGGCCCACGGTAAAGGTTACCAGGTTCTCTCGTTGGGCTACCTCGAGAAGCTGCCGGACCTGGCCGGGCTCCATCCCCATCTCCGCGGCGATACCCAGGGCAAGAAGGCGCACGATAGCCTCGAAGGCCCTCGCCGAACGTTCGTTGTCGAGGACGGCCTCGCCGGAGAGAATCGCCTGGGTTGTTTCTTCCTCGGAATTCTGGGCGTAGAACCGCAGCTCCTGGAGGGGCAAAACCCCGCCGAAGGGCGTCGAGACGGCGCCGCCGCCGGGAGAAGGGACGAAGGCGGCAACCGGTACGGTTGCAAAGCGCTCGAGGAAGTCCGGCGGCCAGGGAGACACGATGGGGGGCTCCCGGGGCAGCCCTTCCGGGGCTCCGTTCCCGAGGATAAGCAAACCGTCCCCGGGCAGAATCAGAAGCCAGGGGCCCTCTTCCTGTCGAAAATATTTCCGACCGACGATATCGGTCTCCTGGTGCCACTCGTCCGACCGACGGAGCGCCCGGGCCAGGCGGCGAGTCGGCAAGTTACCCCGGACGGCGACGACTACCCCCCGATCGCCCATCGCTTCCGGGGACTCCGGTTCTCGGGCTACTGAGATACCGGCAAGGTCGATCCGGTTCGCGATCCCGGGACCGATGTCTAAGCTCTCGAGAAGGAGGTAGCCCAGATCGCCGCGTTCCCGGGGGCTGACCAAGAGGTAGAGGGCCGAATCCGAGGGAAGCGGGAGGTTCTCCGGGGCCGGAGCTATCTCCGGCGCGGTTCGGCAGGAAGAGAGGAGTACCACTCCGACGAGAGCCCAGAGGAAAGGGCCCCGGCCTCGGCCCCGGCCCCG
>CAZTRQ010000043.1:0-2370 GCA_964616245.1 uncultured Spirochaetaceae bacterium
GCCACCGGGGCCCGGGCGCCGTCGTCGGAACCTTGAGCAGCCTCAGCACCCCGGCCGGGCGCCTCGGCGCCGACGTGCATCACCTGGTTCATGCGCTTTACAAAGGTCGGGTAGCCGACGATTCGGGCGATCTTTTCGGGGTATCGATCGGTTAAGTAGCGCGCCATGCGGTCCATCGCGAGGAGGACCTCCGGCTGGGTTAGAGCTCCGTCTTTGTCGCCGGCCACCTCGATGTCGAAGGTACGGGTGCCGCCGAAGCGCTCCCGAAGAAACCGGTCGGACACCCGTATTTCGCTCTCCGGTGTAAAGTAGCCGATAAGCTCGTTGTCCACCACCAACCTCGAAGCCCCACAGGCGGCGACGACGGTAACGATGAGAGCACCGGCGAGGATGGGCCCCCGACGGCGAGTCAGCAGGGCTGAATAGCGACGGGCTCGTTCTTCGGCTCGCCCGGAAGCCGTCCTCGGAGCTCTGCCGGTTTCGGGAGGCCAAAGAAGCAGGAGGGCGGGTATTAGCGTCAAGGCGACGACAAGGGCCACGGCGACCCCGAAGGCGGTAAAGATCCCGAAGCTACGCATCGGCTCCACCTCGCTCGTCGCGAGGGCGCCGAACCCGATTACTGTCGTTACCCCGGCGAGGAGGACGGGCCTGCCCACGGCCTTCAGGGTTCGAAGAACCGCTTCCCGGGGCTCCTGCGATTGAAGCTCCTCGTAGAAATGGTTGACAACGTGGATTCCGTAGGCGCTCCCGACGGCAACCAGAAGAACCGGAATAACCGTGGCCACCAGGGAGAGCGACACCCCCAAAAGCGCCATGGCCCCGATGGTCCATACGGCGCTGACCACGACGGTTATCGTCGGCAAGAGTACCCCTCCGATCCGGCGGAAAAGCGCGTAGAGCACGACGAGAACCACCAACAGCACCAAAGGAATAAGCGTCGCGAGGTCGCTACGCATGTTGGTACTCAACAGGACGCTTATGACCGGCTCTCCGGCAAGGTAGAAGTCGACGTCCGGTGCTTGGTAGTCGGCGAGGACGTCCTTGACGTCGAAGTAGAGTTGCTCCCGACGGTCCGCCCCGATATCCAAGTCTACACCGATGAGTATTTGCGTGGCCCGGAAGTCGTCGGAGTAGAGAAAATTATCGTAGATCTCCCAGGAGAGAAGGCGGTTCTTGACCTCTCGTATCTCCTGTTCGGTCCCTTCGAAACCGGAGAGGAGCGGCATCACTTCCATCCCCTCCTCGGTGCCCTCGATGTAGTCCATGTTGGACAGAGAGGTCACCTCTCCGACGTTCTCAAGCTCCTCGAAGGCTTCGGTCAGCTCGGAGACGAGCTGCACTGCCGTCGCGTCGAAGATGCTGCCCCGGGGAAACTCGATACCGACCGCCATCGGCACGGTTGTGCCAAAGACCTCTTCGACCTCGTCCATCGCCACGTTGTCCGGGTGATCGTCGGGAACAAAGGAAAAGATATTGTTGTCGAGCTCCGCGTCCGGGAGGTGGAAGGCAAAGAAAACGGTAACGGCGAGAATGAGGACGACAATAAGCCGGGGAAACCGAAAAAGTCGATGCATCGAGCCTTACTCCAAAGAATGAATGAGTATTCGAAAGAGCTCCTCGATCAGCTCCTCTTCGGAGAAGCCGAGAAGCTCTTGGAAGAGCAGCGACCGGGTAATCAACTGCCGCATGACGCCGTCGACGGCAAACATGTAGGTAACCGACGACAGCTCCGGCCGGATGTCCTTGCGCAGAGAGCCGTCGGCGAGGCCCGCCTCTATTGCTCCCCGAACCACCGCCTTGAGCTCGTCGAAGCGTCGTCGAAACGCCGGGCCGAAGTCGCCGCGGCCGATGTTCTCGTAGAGAACCCCCTCGAAGGTCTGTAGAAAAAAGAAGTCCTCGTAGTGTTCCCGGTAATATGCGACGTAGGCTCCTGCCATCGCCCGGAGCTTTCCAACCCCTCCCTCTTCCGCCGAGGAAGCTTCACGCACCAAGCCGATAAGGACGTCGAAGCTGCGCAGAAATATCTCGTGCGCCAGATGCTCTTTGCTCGGGAAGGAGAGATAGACCGTCCCCTTCGCAAGCTCGAGGCTCCTGGCGATCTCCACCATCGTCGTGCCTTCGTAGCCCCCGGCGAAGAAGAGTTTCCGGGCTGCGTCTACTATTTCGTCCTTCCGCTGAGCCCGCTCCCGGGTGCGCCGCTCGCCTGTTCCCACCCTGTGCCACCTTTCGTGTCTCTCGCCCTTCGGCTTTGACGTATTGACCTCTGCTCATTTATTGACCAACGGTCATTTAGATGATAACGGTTTCCCCCACACGTATCAACAAGCCTGTTGATGCCCTACTCTTCGTATCGACGTCGGGTCCGGATCG
>CAZTRQ010000043.1:2470-18574 GCA_964616245.1 uncultured Spirochaetaceae bacterium
GTATCAACAAGCCTGTTGATGCCCTACTCTTCGTATCGACGTCGGGTCCGGATCGCCGGGAAGCGGCCGGTTAGGGTATTCGGCATCTCGAGCATGGTCGGGAGGCCAACCGGAAAGCCCGGGAGGTGGAGGGCGGCAGCGCCGCGGATAGCCAAGGAAACTGCCGATTCCGGGATGTGGATACACCGAACACCACGGTGGCGGAGGTAGCGCTCTGCGAACTCGGTGCCCGAAAGAGTATCGGGACCGGCGACTTCCCAGTGACCCGTTTCCATGCCGGAGGGCCCGAGGGCAGCAGCAGCCGCATCGGCGATGAGGCCTGCCATGTCACCGACGTAGACGGGTTGGAAGAGCGCGGAAATCCGGGGCACAGGGGCGACGGGCAAGACCGCTACCCGGCGCAACACGGCGACGAGCTCGCTTCCCGTTCCGAAGAGGATCGACGGTGAAAAGACGGCGGAGTCGATCGGTGCGTCATCGACCAAGTCCTCCGCGAGCGCCTTCGTCTGGGCGTAGGGAGCGTGGCTGTCCCTCGAAACGCCGAGGGCTCCGACGTGGATCAAGGAGGAAACGCCGATGTCCTCGCATATGGCCAAGAGCCTCCGTACACCTTGGACGTGGAATCGATAGTAGCGGCCCCAGCGCCCCTTCGGAAGCAGTGGCGAGGCAGCGACAAGATTGACGACAACTTCGGCGCCCCGGAGAGCTTCCCGGAGAGCCCCGGCGTCCTGAATGTCGGCTCTACGGTGGGTGTCTTCCGGGAGTGGGCGCCGGCTGACGGTGGCGTAGGGAAGCTCTCGGCGCAGCAACTCGCCGCATACGGCGGTACCGAGAAATCCGGTACCGCCGAGGACGGCAACAGCAGGGTTTGCCACCGCCAGTCCTTCTAGTCCGTTACGGCAGCGAAGTCGCTCCTGAGCCGCTCGAGACGCGACTTGCGGTCGGCGACAAAGTGCTCTAGACCCTTCATTACCCATTCGGGCGTCAGGTGAGCCTCTTCGATAACTTCGTCCAAGGTGCCGCCGGTTCTCCACCGGTTGTCGTAATCCGGTGTAACCGCGTATTCCTCGGCCAGGCTGTTGAAGGTCCAGTCGGTCATTAGGGCCCGGGCCTGGGTGCTAACGAAGGTCGAATCCATTCTGTCCGCGCCGGTAATAACCTTGTTTCGGTAGGCTTCGTCCTGCATCGCGAAGAGCTCGGCGCTGGTTACGCAGACAATTTTGATGTTGAGGTTTTCCTTACCGAGTTTCGGCAAGAGGCTGACCATACTCTTCATCGCGCTGGTGCCCTGGACGAACACCGTGCCGCCCCGGGGCTTCGAAGCCTCGTACTCTCGGACGACGTAGGCGCCCCGAGCAGCCTCGAAATGCGAGGGCATCCCCAGCGCTGCCCGGTCCGGTATCTCTATCGCCGGCCGGGTTACGTGGAGGACGATAAGGGGTACCGTGGTGGCTCCCGCCGCGGCGAGGAGTACCGGGACCTCGTTGTACTCCCAGGGGTGCAGGTTGACTACGTACCCCTTCGGGAAAAGTTGTGTTACACCGGGGGAGAAGATTCCGAAGTGGGTTCGGGAGTCGTCGGCTGTTTCGGGTCCCGAGTGGCCGGCAACGTAGAGAAACTTTCCGCCCTTCAGCGGGGAATCCTGGGAGAACTGGCTAAAGAGACGCATCGGCCCGTACTTTAGATACGAGAAGGAGCCGTAGGTGGAAGCGGCGCCCCAGAACCCGTCGAACTCTTTCTCCGGATCCGCGGCGAGGTTGGTCGTCGCCGCGGCGGCCATAAGACCGGCGTTGGTAAACTCGGTTATCTCGGTCGGCATCAGAGCGCCCTCTTCGGAGCCTTTGCGCTCGTACCAGCCGTAGCCGTCGAAGTCTCCGTAGCCGTCGGCAAAGCCCTTTATGTTCGTTGAGCCCGCGAGGTCCGCCGAGGCGGCAAGGAAGATGGGGCGACCGTACTCTTTGGCCCCAAAGCTGTTTATCCAGGAACCCCAGGTCGCCAGGGCGTTCCGGTTCGCGGCCTTCTCTCCCGGCGCCAGGTAGATGTCTTTCGGGTAGCTCTTGAAATCCCAGAGCCTCTTGTCGGTAAAGGGGTTACCTTTCTTGCCCAGCTTGAAGGAGGGGACGTCCGCCGGGACGCTGTCCCCGATTTCTACCAGACGGTCCGCCAAAAAGGAGACGAGCTCCTTATCCGCCGCGAGGATGTCTGCGACTGCCTTGAGGTTGGCCCGGAACTCGGCCTTCAGGGCCTCGGCGTCACTCGGCGCCTCTCCGTCGACGTTGGTAAAAGTCGCGCCGTACTTGTCGGCAAACTGTTTTCGAAGCTGCCAGAAGAGCTCGGAGTTCATCTTGTGGGGTGCGCCGTGGGAGGCGTTGTCGTACTTCAGATAGTCTCGGCCCTTGCGGGTCTTGAAGTAGGCCATCGACGGGGCCTTGTTCTTCGATGTTTCGCCGATGAGCTTTTCGAAGGTCTCGGCGACGGGCTTCCAGTCGCTACCGTTTTCGTTGCCGACAACGCGCCACCCGTGGGGGGCAAACCAATCCTCCGGGGTTCCGTAGACGACGGAGCTTACCGAATGGTCGTCGATTCCGTAGTCGTTCCAGTCCACCAGAAAGTACATGTTGTCGAGTCCCAGGCCCCAGGCGGTGTTAAGCGTCTCGTGGGTAGACCCGGGGGTCAGACCGCCCTCGCCTTCCACGATAAAGACCTTTACTTCGCCGAGACCTGCTCGTTTCAGGGCTAAGGCCATACCAGCTGCAAAGGGGCTCCCGTGCCCCGAGGGTCCGGTGTTGGACTTGAGAATAAGCGTCTTTCCTTCGGATTCTGCGTGTCCCGACAAGCCACCGCGACGGCGAAAACCGAGGAGGTCCTCCCAGTAGAGGGCCCGCTCGGCTTCTTTGGGAATCTGATACCTCTTGTCCTTTGTTTCCCGATACTTCAGACGCAGGGTCTCGTTGAGGGTAGCGAGAGTGCAGTAGATTAGGGGGATGGTGTGCCCCGCTCCGAGGACAAACCGATCGCCGAAGCGCTTCTCCGGACTCCGGATGTCGTAACGCATCGCACCGCTGAGCATCAGGGTGAGAAGCATGTGAACCTTCGACCGGGAGCCGCCGGGGTGGCCGCTCTGGCGATAGTTCAAAATGATGTCGATGAACTGATCGATAATATCCTTCGTCTTTTCCAAGTGCCCGAAGTTGGGCTCAAGCTTACCTAAGATGCTGCCGGTGGTATTCAAAACACTGCCTCCAAGGGTCGTTTCGTGTACTGTGTCCGGTTCGCGGGGTACCTTCAAGACCTCGACCTTCCCCCTTATCCTAATCTAAAGGCTTCCACGAAGCGTCCCCCTTCCATTATCGGTGTCGAGGTTCCATCGGAAAGGCGAGCCGTCACGGCGAGCTCCGAGTGGCCAAACATAAAGTCGAGATGATGGCGACTAACGTTGACGCCGAGCCTCTTCAAGCCGCTCTCGTCGGCATCCAGTCCTCCGTCTACCCCGTCGGGATAGCCGAAACCGAGGGCAAAGTGGCAGGCGGCGTTCTCGTCGAGGAGCGTATCGAAGAAGACGGTCTTAGACTGGAAGATCGGGGAGGAGGAGTCGACGAGGGCGATCTCTCCCATTCGCCGGTTCCCGTCGTCGAGGCCGATGAAGGTCTTTAGGGTCTCCACCCTCTTCTTCGCGGTCATCGACACCACCACCCCCCTCTCGAAGGTAAGAACCGCGTCCTCCACCACCTGGCCGAGGACCAGTGCCGGCCGGGAGAGCACGACCGTCCCCTCCGCCCCTGTCCCCGCACCACCGGGGGCCTCGGCTTCCTCGAGTCCGGAGAACGGGGTCGTAAAGACCTCCTCCGTCGGCAGGTTCGGGCTAAAACGACGGCCGGTGGCGCTCGTTGCCCCCCCTCCCATCCAGCAGTGATTTTGATTCATCGGCACGGTTAGGTCGGTGCCTCCCCCGGCAAAGTGGAGACAGACCGGCTGAAGATCAGTCAAGAGCCGGGCGCGCCGGACCAGAGTCTCCTGGTGGGCCCGCCACGAAGCGATCGGATCGTCGGAGTTCAACCGGAGGATCGGCTTGAGCAGCTCCCAGAGGCCGTCCCTACTCCCCGAGGACCCGAGGACCTTCTTCGACCAACCGACCGTCGGTGCGGCGCAGACGACCCAGTTTAGTCGATCCCGCCGGAGGGCGTCACGAAAGGGCTTCCGGGCTCGGCTGTCTCCTTCGGTAATCAGGCCGAGGTGACCCGCGTCGATGTCCGCAAGCACTTGTGGGTCTTCGGCTCCCCGGATGCTGATGGCCGCCCACTCTTCGTCGACCAGGCTCTGCCAATAGCGCATCGCCGAGGCGGGTTGATAGGCGAAGTAGCTCTCCCTGGAGTGGAGCGCCCGGACCCGGGTTAGAGCACCCGGTGTGCTCCGGACGTCGACGTATCGAATACCGGAATCGTAGGCGACCTCTGCAACCGCCAGAAGCAGGGGCCAATGCTCCGGCTCCCCGGAAAGGAGAAGGTTCTGGCCGGAGCGAGGGTTACACGCCGCAAAGAGTAGCTCGGCGTACCGCCGCACATCACCTTCGGTCATGCCCCGGACTATACGAGGTCACTCTGCTCTCAGCAAGAGCCCGGCAAGGGTCCGGTGTCGCCGGTAGTGGCCACCGCTAGTACTTTAGGATCGTGACCTATCGACTCGGCATTCATCAGAGCATCTCGGAGATCGAACCGGAGGAGTGGAATCGGCTGACCACCGGGATGGCCACGCCGCTCCTCGACTGGGAGTGGCTCCACTGTCTCGAGGCGTCCGGAAGTGTCAGCCCGGAGACCGGGTGGTTACCGGTCCACATGACGGTGCTTCGGGACGAGGCGCTTGTGGCCGTGGCGCCCCTCTACGTCCGGAGCCACAGCGTCGGGGAGTTCGTCTTCGATTTTATGTGGGCTGATGTAGCCGAAAAGATCGAGTACGACTACTACCCAAAGCTCATCGGCATGAGCCCCGCCACTCCCTCGACGGCGTACCGGCCCCTGGTCGCTCCGGAGGAGGATCGAGAGACGATCTACCGCCTACTTTTGGAGCAGATTCTGCGGTTCGCCGGGGAGAACAAGCTTAACACCGTGGCTTTTAACTACATCGACGAGGACTGGCGTGACCACCTCGGGGCAAACGGCTTTAGTCTGTGGAAACACCAGAGCTACGAGTGGCGGAATCCCGGTTTCGGCGGCTTCGACGACTATCTCGCGGAGTTTACAAAGAACCAACGGCGGAACATCCGGAGAGAGCGAAGCGCCGTAAAGGATGCCGGCGTTCGAGTAAGGGTCGTCCCGGGCACCGCAGCCCCGGCCTCCTACTTTCCGCGAATGTACCGGCTCTACGAGCGAACAAACGACCAGTTCGGCCCCTGGGCGGCTAAGTACCTGAACCGAGAGTTCTTTGTTCTCCTGGAGAAGCACGCCCGGCATCTGGTGCTCTTCGTCGTAGCCGCCGAGGTCGACGCCCCGGAGGACGCCCCTCCCCTGGCGATGGCGATGCTCCTTTACAAGGAAAAGACCATCTTGGGGCGCTACTGGGGAACCGAAGAGTTTGTCGACAGTCTCCATTTCGACGTCTGCTACTACGCGCCGATAGAGTGGGCCATCGACAACGGCATCGAGGTTTTCGACCCCGGGATGGGGTCCCACCACAAGGTCCGCCGGGGGTTCCAGGCAATCCCCAACTACAGCGCCCACCGCTTCGGCGATCCTCGGATGCAGGCTATCTTCGAGGCCAACCTCCCGCGCTTCAACGAGGTGGAAAGCGAGAATATCGAAGCGCTCAACGAGGCTCGGCCGGTAAAGGACAACCGGTAGGGAGTTATTGGCTCGGTGGCTATTTGCTCGGTGGTTATCTAATCGAAACCTAAGCCGGCTTTTCTCGGAGCTTGGCCAGTTGCGACTCGGCGAGGTGGCGAATCTCTTCCGGAGCCGTGGAGTTGGCCAGCAATTGAAGCAAAACGCTTGCCTTGTCGACTTCGCCGACGTTGAGGTACGCGAAGGAGAGGGCGTACTGCGTCAAATAGTCTTCCGGGTTTAGGGCGTAGGATCGCTTGAGGGTTTCGTAGCTTTTTCGGTGCCGGCCGGTCTGGCTGTAGAGGACGCTGAGGTTTCGGAGGATGGAAGCGTTCTCCGGCTCCAATTTTCGCGCCCGCTCGAGGTGCCGCCCGCTCTCGGGGTATAGATCCTTCCGGAGGTAGGCGCACCCGATGGCCTCGTGGGCCTCGGCGTTTTCGTCTTCGAGCTTTAGCGCGAAGGAGAGGGCCGCGATAGCTTCGTCGTTCTGTCCGTTCTCGGTAAAGGCCACACCGACAAGGGTCAACGCCTCGGTGTCGTCGGGTTCCTCGGCGAGAAACAGATTCAATCGCGTGATGGCAGCTTCGTAATTGCCGTCGTGAATCTGACTCTTCGCATCGTCGATCAAATAATCCATCGATCCCCTCCGCGGCTGGATGTACCCGAGTAAGATACTCATCTTGTAACAAGAATCAAGCTTGACCTTGCCATCTTTTACCCTATATAACGCACCGGAGCGTCTATGCTTTCACTCTTGATTATCGGTGATGAAATTCTCACCGGCCGCGTCGCAGAAGAAAACCTCGCCTACATGGTCCGCCATTTCTCCGCCGCTGGGTACGCCCCGGAGGAGGCTCGCGTCATCAGGGACCGTGTCCCCGACATCGCCGCGGCGGTCTCGGCCCTTTCGGAGCGTTACGACTACCTCGTGACGACCGGGGGCGTCGGACCAACCCACGACGACGTTACCTACGAAGGCGTCGCAGCGGCCTTCGGCCTGGCGCTCGAACGCAATACGGAGATGGCACGGTTTCTTGGAGAGCGCCACGGCGGCACCCTGGGCCCCGGCATCGAGCGAATGGCCCGGCTACCGGAGGGTGCGCAGGTTATCGAAAACGAAGAGAACCGATGGCCGGTCGTGCAGGTCCGCAACTGTTTCGTCCTGCCGGGGCTCCCCGGTGCCCTCAAAGACAAGGTACACCGGGTCGTCACCCTTCTCCCACGCCGCGAGGCGCTCGTTCACGCAAACGTCTACCTTACGGCGGACGAGGCATCGGTAGCCCTCTGGCTATCCGACCTCCAGGCCCAGGACCCGTCGATTCTGATCGGCTCCTATCCCATCGTAAGGGACCGGCGCTACCTGACCAAGATATCTATAACCGCCGGCACCTCCGCGGAGGTGGCGTCGGTACAGGAGCGGGTCGTGTCCTGGGCCGAGGCCGAGGGGTGGCTCCACGGAGTGGACGAGGTTCGACCGATCGGCGACGATTAAGGGTAATGAGCGTATTCGAAGACGTATGGCGGATTCTTGAGCCCCACCTTCTCGCGATAGCAATTCTGGCTGCTTCTGCCCTGGCGGGCCTTGTGGTCGCCAACATTACGAACGCGATCCTCCGAAAGGCCGCGGCCGGCAACGAAAGAGACCTCTTTCATACCATCGCCCATCGGATTCGGGGACCGATCCGCCTGTTCGTCCCTCTCGTGGGTCTAATCGTCACCCTGCCCCTTCTAAATCTTCCGGAACCAACCCAAACCTTCGCCGATCATGCCTTCAAAATCCTGATGATTTTGGACGTCAGCTGGTTCGCAATCCGGATACTGGCGGCCGCAGAAACAACCCTGCTGGCGCAGTACCCCCTCTCGGTGGAGGACAACCTCAAAGCCAGGAAAGTTCACACCCAGATCCGAGTGCTCCGCCGGGTAATTACCGTGGTACTGGCGGTTCTGGGTATCTCCGCGGTGCTGATAAGTTTCGAGCCGGTCCGGCAGCTCGGGACCACCATTCTTGCGTCCGCCGGGGTCCTCGGCATTGTGCTGGGTATCGCCGCTCAACGAACCCTCGGCCTGGTTATCGCGGGGCTCCAGGTGGCCTTGGCGCAGCCGATCCGAATCGACGACGTAGTAATCGTCGAGAACGAATGGGGGCGGATCGAGGAGATCACGCTTACCTTCGTCGTGGTAAAAATCTGGGACCAGCGTCGTCTGGTAGTGCCGATTACCTATTTTATCGAGCAGCCCTTCCAGAACTGGACGCGGCGAACCGCGGAGCTTATTGGGACGGTCTACCTCTATACCGACTACAGCGTTCCGGTGCCGGCGCTCCGGGAGGAGCTTCATCGACTGCTCTCCGAGTCGTCCCACTGGGACCGAAAGGTGTCGGTACTCCAGGTTACCGGCGCCACCGAGCGGTCGCTGGAGCTTCGCGCGTTGATGAGCGCCGGAAGCTCCCCGGTTCTCTGGGATCTGCGGTGCGAAATACGGGAGAAGCTTCTGGACTACCTGCAACGGGAACACCCCGAAGCGTTACCCCGCACCCGTGCGGAGCTCCTGCGGGACGTGGAAGCCGAATGACCAATCCCTTTTTGGCCCCGCCTGTTCCGGAGGAGCTTCCCGCCCTCGACACCCTCTCTCCGAAGGAGGCTGCGCAGGAGGCTGCCCTCCTCCGGGAGGCGCTCCATCATCACAACCATCTCTACTACGTGGAGGACGCCCCGGTTCTCGCCGACGAAACCTGGGATTTCCTCTTCCGGCGGCTCGACGACATCGAAGAGCGGTTCCCGGAGCTGCGGGTCGACACCTCCCCAACCCAGCGGGTCGGCAGTGCGCCGGCTTCGGAGCTGGAAAAGGTGGAACACCGGGCGCCGATGCTCAGCCTCGATTCGATCCACCAGCAGGAGGAAATGGAGGCCTTCGACCGCTTTCTTCGAAAGAACCTCGGCGACCGGCCGGTCGTTTATGTGGCCGAGCCGAAGATGGACGGTGTTAGCGTCGAGCTAGTCTACCGCGACGGCTACCTCGCCCACGGTGTAACCCGGGGCGACGGCCGGATCGGCGAAGACATTACCCGGAACCTCAGGACGATTCCGACGGTGCCCCTAATTCTCCGACGGCCGATCGACGACGAGCCACCGTCTTCCACCACGGGGCCACCGCCCTTCCTGTCGGTCCGGGGAGAAGTTCTGATGGACCGAAACGGTTTTATCGAGCTCAACAAGCGGCGGGCCGAGGCAGGCCTCGAGCTCTATGCAAACCCGCGGAACGCCGCCAGCGGCAGCCTTCGACAGCTCGACCCGAAGAATACCGCGGACAAGCCGTTGAGCATCTTTTTCTACGACATCCTCGCGGCGGAGGGCTATTCCGGAGAGAGCCACCTCGAAACGCTTGCTGATTTTTCCCGGTGGGGCCTCAAGACCAACCCCTGGAACCGCCGCTTGGAGACCCTCGACGAGGTCGTGGCCTACCGAGAGGAGTTGACCGCGGCGAGGGACGAGCTGGCCTACGAGATAGACGGGATCGTCCTCAAGATCGATTCCTACCCGGATCGGGAAGAGCTGGGGTATCGCAACCGGAGCCCCCGGTGGGCCGTGGCTTGGAAGTTCCCCCCGAAGCGGGAGATTACGACCTTGAGAAGAATCGCGGTGCAGGTCGGCCGGACCGGCGCCTTGACGCCGGTTGCGCTCCTCGACCCGGTATCCATCGGCGGGGTAACCGTAAGCCGAGCGACCCTCCACAACGCCGACGAAGTCGCCCGGAAGGACGTCCGGGAGGGAGACCAAGTCCGGGTGGTTCGGGCAGGGGACGTCATTCCCGAGGTCGCCGAAGTCGTCGACCCGGAACGCGCAGATAGGGGAGAGCCCTTCGAGATGCCCGCCCACTGTCCGGTCTGCGGAACGGAAGTGGTCCGAGAAGGCGCGGGCCATTTCTGTCCCGCAGGGCTCTCCTGTCGAGCGCAGCTCCTCGGACGCTTAATCCACTACGCCTCCCGAGGCGCCATGGATATCGCCGGACTCGGCGAGAAGTCGGTGGAGCAGCTCCTCGACGCCGGCCTCGTCCGGGAGCTATCCGACATCTATCGCCTATCCCCGGAGAAGATCGCCTCCCTCGAAGGCTTCGGCGAGAAATCGGCCCGTCAGTTGGTCGAGGCGATCGACGCTTCGAAGACGATGCCGCTCTCGCGCTTTGTCTTCGGCCTTGGCATCCGGCACGTCGGAGAGCGGGGGGCATCGCTTCTCGCCCGGCATTTCGGCTCCGTCGACGCCCTCGGGGGGGCATCCGCGGAGGACCTCGAATCGATCGACGACATCGGTCCCCAGACCGCCGAGAGCATCCGAGACTTTTTCGGCAGCCCGGAGAATCGCAGGACTCTCGACGACCTCGAGGCCCTTGGCGTTTCCCCGGCGCCACCGGCGAAGGCGGACACCGGGGTGGCCACCCCCGATTCCGCTACCGACGGAGAACCGAACAACGCAGGCCCCTTCTTCGGCAAAACGGTGGTCCTTACCGGAAGCCTCGAAGGCTTCTCCCGTACCGAGGCAAAGGAGGCGATCGAGGCCCGGGGTGGGAAAGTGACAGGCTCGGTGAGCAAGAACACCGACTATGTCGTCGTCGGAAGCGACCCGGGGAGCAAACGTGCCAAGGCGGAAGAGCTAAAAATCCGTATACTTACCGAGGACGAGTTCGCGGCGATGCTCGCGGAGACATAGCATTTTTACTCTCGTCCCGACCAAAGCGATAACCCGTTTAGCCTATGGGCGGGATTGTAGTCACACACCAAGTTCTTAAGGTATTTCTATGGCAGAAAAGCAAGATAAACGACAAGACAACGACGAGCAGCAGTCCCCCTTCAACATGAACAACGGGCGCCGGTGGCTCCCCTTTTTGATTCCACTGCTCTTCCTGCTTCCCTTTATGGGCGGTATGTTCGGCCAGACCAACCAGCCGAATGTCAGCTACACGACCTTCCTGAATCAAATCGAAGAGGACAACGTTCGGGAGGTCGTGCTTTCCGGAAACCGGATCGAGGGGCAGTTTCGCCGAAGCGTCTCGATTAACGGCGACCAAGAGGTCCAGGACTTCGTTACCTTTGTCCCTTCCTCCGGGGATCCGGACCTTATCGACCGACTTACCGAACGGGGAGTGGATGTTTACACCCGCCCCGCCCGGGACGACGTGTCGCCCCTCGGCGTTATCGCGAACCTCCTTCCCTTCCTTCTGCTGGTGTGGATCGGCATGGCGGTCTTCCGGAACATGCGAAGCCAGGGACGAAGCATGTTCAATGTCGGGCAAAACCAGGCAAAGCTCTACGACAAGCGATCCAAGGTCGAAACCACCTTCGAGGACGTCGCGGGCCTCCATGGCGTCAAGGAGGAGGTCATCGAGCTGGTTGACTACCTCAAACATCCGGAGAAATACGAGCATCTCGGCGCTCGGACACCGAAGGGCGTGCTTTTGGTGGGCCCCCCGGGTACCGGCAAGACGCTCCTTGCCCGGGCTATCGCGGGAGAGGCGGACGCACCCTTCTACAGCATGAGCGGCAGCGACTTTATGGAGATGTTCGTCGGTGTCGGCGCCTCACGGGTGCGAAACCTCTTCAAGGACGCCAAGAAACGGGCCCCGAGCATCATCTTTATCGACGAGCTCGACTCGATCGGTCGCCACAGAGGCGCCGGTGTCGGCGGTGGTCACGACGAGCGGGAACAGACCCTCAATCAGCTCCTCGCCGAGCTCGACGGTTTCGAGCAGACCGAGGCGGTGATCGTCCTCGCGGCTACCAACCGACCCGACATCCTCGACCCGGCGCTCCTGCGTCCCGGCCGTTTCGACCGTCGGGTAACGACGAACATGCCGTCGGTCAAAGACCGAGTCGAAATTCTCACGCTCCACGCTAAGGAGCGCCCCCTCGCCGACGACGTCGACCTGGAGGAGATCGCTAAGGGAACTCCGGGATTCACCGGGGCGGACCTCCAGAACCTCCTAAACGAAGGATCACTTATCGCGGCGAGGCAGCAAAAGCAGCAGATCGAGGCGGTGGACATCGACCAGGCCCGGGACAAGGTGCTCCTCGGTTTGGAACGGCGTAACCTTACGGTGAGCAGCGAAGAACGAAAAATCGTGGCTTACCACGAGGCGGGCCACGCGGCTGCGGCCGCGCTGTTGCCGAAGACCGATCCACTCCTCAAGGTTACGATCGTGCCGCGGGAGCGCGCGATGGGGGTAACCCAGCAGTTACCGGACGCCGAGAAGTACCTCTACGACAAACCGTACCTCTCCGACCGGCTGGCTGTGCTCCTCGCCGGTCGCGCGTCCGAGATCTTAACCTTCGAGACGGTTACCAGCGGTGCCCAGAGCGACCTCGAGCAGGCGACCAAACTGGCGCGGAAGATGGTAAGCGACTGGGGGATGAGCGACGCGATCGGAGCCTTTTCCGCCGGCGGTGAGAAGCAGAACGTCTTCCTCGGAGAGGAGCTGTCGAAGCGCAAGGAGTACTCCGAGGCTACTGCCCAGGAAATCGACAAGGAAATACGCGGTCTCTTGGGAGAGGCCGAAAAACGGGTCACCGCCCTGCTGAAGGAGCATCACGACGGCCTGAAGGATGTCGCCGAGAAACTCCTGGAAAAAGAGGAGCTCAGCGGTGAAGAAGTCGTGAAGCTCTTGGGACTGTCTCCCAAGGAAGCAAAAGGGGACGGCGAGGACGCCGACGAGGAGTAAGGCTATCGGCCACCCTTGGTCAGAATCGTCAGAACGGTCTTGAGGGCGATCCGGATATCGAGAACCAGAGACACGTTCTTGACGTAGAAGAGGTCGTACATCAGCTTCTGGGCCGCATCCTCTTCGCTGGCACCGTACCGGTAGCGAACCTGGGCCCAGCCGGTAAGACCCGGTCGGATAAGGTGCCGGAGGTGGTAGTGGGGAACCCGGCGGGTCAGCTCGGTCACGAACTCCGGGCGCTCGGGACGGGGTCCGATAAAGCTCATGTCTCCCCGGATGACGTTGTAGATCTGCGGAATCTCGTCGAGGCGGGTCTTCCGGATAAATCGACCGACCGGCGTTATTCTCGGGTCGTTCTCTCCGGCCCATTGGGCCCCGTTAATCTCCGCGTCGATAACCATCGACCGGAACTTGTAGATGGTAAAGTCGTGCTCGTTGCGTCCGACCCGGACTTGACGGTAGATCGCCGGGCCCCGGCTCGTCACTTTGATGAGGGCCGCCGTCAGAAGACCGAGTACTAAGGCGGGGATGGCGATGAGAATAACGCCGAGAATGTCGAGAATGCGCTTGAGGTATTGATACGGCTTGTTGGGACCTCGGTTGAGGTTTTCGAGGAACCAGCTCTCCCGGGTGGCATAAATCGGAATCGTCTCGTCGAAGGCCTCCCAGAAGCTCGTAAGCTGGAAAAAGTTGAGCCGATAGGGAAGAAGAGAGTAAAGCTCCCGGTAGACGGAGTCGAAACGGCGGTCGCTTATGATGACGGTGTGCACCTCTCCTTGCTTCGCGAGCTCCGTCAGCTCCTCAATTCCGTCGAGGATATCGACGTCCGGGAAGCGCCGTTTGACGGAAGCAGAAGTATCGGGATCTCGAAGGATCGCCCGGACCGTGTATCCGAGGCGGGAAGATTCTTGCAGCCTTTCGGCCATCTCCAGGGCGTGGTCGTCCGCGCCGACGATTACGACGGGTCGCTCAACTCCGAGGGTGTCGAAAAGCTTGTTGACGAGAAGCCGCCAGAAGTAGAAGAAGAACGAGTAGATTCCGGCCACAAGGAGGAGGTTGGTCTTAGGCGAGATCTCGAGACCGGGGAGGGCATAGAAAAAGGCAATCGCCAGGCCGAGGTTCGCCATCATCGAGTAGAGGAAGTAACGGTTATTTATGGGACGGCTCAGGTTGTAGAGGTCGGTGATGTAGAACACGGTGAGCCAGAGGGCGAACACGATGGTGAAGGGAAAGAGGTGCGCCTGGTATCGGGAAAGCAGGAAATCGGGGCCGTAGCGAAGGCCGAGGCCCAAAAAGAGAGAAAGGTAAAGGGCGATCACGTCGCCGGCAAAGACTAAAAACTTAAGGTTCTTTCCCCGCATCTTAGGTGGCTCAGTATAACAATCGGCCGGATAAGAGAGAATGGTAAGTTGAGATCTCGAAGCGGATTTATCATATTGAAGGAAAGGAGACTGCAATGGCAAGCCAACTCGAACGAACATTCTACGCCGGGCTCGGAATGGCCCTGCGCACCAAAGACGCGATCGCCGACATGGCGCAACGTGTAGCCCAGGAGCAGCAGCTAAACGAAGTAGAGGGTCGCCGCCTGTCGGAGAACATGGTCCGACAGGCAGAAGATTTCCGCGACCGGCTTTCGAAGGTGGTCAAAGAGCAGGTGGACGAGACCCTTCAGCAACTCGATCTGGTTAGGAAGAGTGATGTACAAGCTCTCGAGCGTCGGATCCAGGAGCTCGAAGCCAAGCTTGCTGCGACGCAGGCGAAGGAGTAGGCCCCGGCAGCCGGCGTGCAGCGGCGTCGGAGATCTGTGACGCTCCCTGGGTCTGCTCCTGGCTATCGAAGGCCGGACCGAGCTGCTAAACCGACGAGGACAAGTCTGATAAGATAACGTCGATGAAGCTGCCGGCACCCCTTAAGCTGATCGGGCGTGTTCTCAAGCGCTACGGAGAAGTCAACGGCGCCCTCCTGACGAAGGGCCTGAGCTTTAGCCTGATAATCGGAACCATCCCCCTCCTGTTGATGCTCTTCGTCGCCGGGTCCCTCTTGGTAACCCCGGAGATCGTCACGCTTCTCGAGGGGGAGTTTCTCAGGTTTCTCCCGGACAACGTACGGGGCAGGCTCCTCGAAGGAGTCGAAAACTACACGCAGAACCCGGGCTCCCTCTCCGCGATTACCGTCTTTTTCTTTTTGCTGGCGGTAAACAACCTCTTCTTCGACGTCTACCGGACCGTCGCGGTCGGCATTGGCACCGACTGGTCCCCTCGACGCGGCCGCCTCGCGGCCCTGGTGGCGAGCGCCTTGCTCTTGGTCCTCCTCTACGTCGCAGCTTTGGCTTCCACGGCGGCAAGTGTAATAGGGCGCCTCTACCCGCTTCCGGAGCTTCTGGTCTTTCTCGGAGGGCGGGGAGTTTCCGCGCTCTTCGCCGCCGGCGCCTTCTACGCGATTTTCCGGGTTGCCGCCGGAGGACCCTTAAGAACGGGCCGGACGCTCTTTATCGCCCTTGGAGCTGCGATCGCGTGGCAGGTTATCTTTACGCTCGGGGGGGCGACGGTCCGGGTCGCCGGGTCCCGCTTCGTGGCGTACGGGGTTCTCGCCTGGGCGATCGTATTCTTGATCTTCATGCGTTTGATGGCGGAGATCCTTCTCTACGCCGCTCTGCTCATCAGGGAGGTCGCAGTGCCAAAGGTAGACGACGAGAGCCCTCGGGAAGGACATTAGACGAAGGAGGAGCAATGTCAGTAGATATGGATTATCGGTATCTCGGTCGAACCGGAATGAAAGTCAGCGAGCTCTGTCTGGGGAGTATGACCTTCGGCAGAGAAACCGAAGAGGCCGAGAGTCATCGGATCCTCGACAGATTCGCAGAAGCCGGCGGAAACTTTGTCGACAGCGCCAACGTCTACACGCGAGGCGTCTCCGAGCAGATCCTCGGACGCTGGATAAAGACACAGAAGCGCGACGACCTGGTCATTGCCACCAAGGTCCGCTTTCCGATGGGTGAGGGGCCGAACGATACCGGCCTCTCGCGAAAACAGATCATGCAGGCGGTAGAGGCGTCGCTGCGACGCCTGGGAACCGACTACATCGATCTCTATCAGGTCCATTGCTGGGACCGAGGAACCGACCTTGGTGAGTACCTGCGAACCCTGGACGATCTTGTTCGCCGGGGTCTGGTGCGCTTTATCGGGGCGAGCAACTTTACCGGATGGCAGTTGCAGAAGGCCCTCGACACGCAAAGGACCTTGGGGCTCGAGCCTTTCCGGAGTATCCAGCCCCAGTACAGCCTTCTGGCCCGGGGAGCCGAGTGGGAAGTTCTACCGGTGGCCATCGAAGAAGGAGTCGGCGTCATTCCCTGGAGCCCCCTCAAAGGCGGGTGGCTCAGCGGAAAGTACTACCGCGGAATGGAAGGACCACCTCCCGGGAGCCGGGTCGAGCAGGCGGAGAAAGAGGGCTGGTTCGAAAAATGGGACAACATGGACAACGAGCAGACCTGGACCGTCCTCGACGCCCTCCACGCGGCGGCGAAGGAAACCGGTCGCCACGCCGTGGAAGTGTCGCTTCGCTGGCTCCTCGACCGGCCAGGTGT
>CAZTRQ010000044.1:0-18479 GCA_964616245.1 uncultured Spirochaetaceae bacterium
CGATGCCTAAGGAGGCTGTGTTGCTCCCGAAGTAGGCACCCGATTCCCGGTGCGGTGACTATTTTAAACCGTTCTGATACAGAATCGTCGCCTCGATAAGACGGTCCTCGAGGGCGTCCTTCTCCGGGTCCGCCTTCAGGCCGTCCCGCTCCCAGGACTCGAGAAGGAGCTCGAGGCCGGAACGAAGCGTATGCTTCGGCTTGAACTCCGGAACGACGGACCGGATCTTGGTGTTGTCGAAGAGACCGGGGTAGCGCTTTTCGAAGTAGAGGTGATGGCAGAGATCCGGCAGCGCCTCGTAGAGCGTTTTCGCCGGTATGTAGACCAAGTCGACGGACTTACCCAGGATATCGCCCATCCTAAGGTAGAGGTCTTGCCACAGTGTCCGCTCTTCGCTGCAGATGTGGTAAGCCTCGCCGTAGGCTGCGGAGTTACCGACCAAGCCGACGATTCCAACGGCGACGTCCGGGGCGAAGGAGAAGCTAAAGGGGGTGGTACCGTCGCCGAACATCACCAAGGGCTTGCCGAGGCGAATCCGCTCGACGAGGTTGTAGTTCTGCCGGAGGATGCCCACGTTTCTCGCTCCCTCTCCGAAGGTCAGGGAGGGGCGGAAGATGGTAATCGCCGGGGAGGCGCTTGCAGCGGCTTTCGTCCACCCCGGCAGGGTCGTGAGGTAGCGCTCCATCTTGGCCTTGTGAAAGGAGTAGGGGAAGACCGGATCGTCGGAAAGCTCTTCGGTAAGCTCCTGAATCGGCATGCTCTTCGGGGGTCGCTTGTAGGCTGCAATGGAGGAGCAGAAGAGAAGCTGGTCCGTCTTGTTCTGAAACACCCCGACGGTGTGCCGGGCGTCGTACTCATTAAAGGCTATCATGTCGATGACGGCTCCGAAGCGGTGTCCTTCCATGGCTCGTCCGAAGGCCCCTTCGTCGGACTTATCAGCAACGATCGTCGACACACCCTCGGGTAAAGACACCTTTCGGGTCCCCCGGTTGACAACCGTTACCCTGTGACCCTTGGCCACGAGCTCTTCCACGATACAACGACTTATGACGCCTGTGCCGCCGAGTACTGCTACATCCATTGTTATCTCCTCGCGTTGATGGATATATCATACCCGGTCTCGATCGTCTCCGAAACACATCTGTGGCAAAAGGACACAGCTACGGCGCCGGAATTGCTCCGAGTGAGTCGATCGCTCACAAGCCCCGAAAAGCGAAATCGATCCGGTGCGGCGGACGGTGGACAGGTCTTCTAAATTGTTTTATTGAATATATTTAACCACGGCTCAACTAGGGTCCACTTGGCACATCTTTTGCCTTCCTATTTATAAAACACTATCAGAGGAGGTGTAGCCATGAACTTGGTTCGCAGAAACAGAGATCGGGACTACGGGCTTTCCACCTTCGACCAACTGCAGCGAGAGATCAACCGTCTCTTCGACTTGGATTGGCCCGACGGAGAAAGCGGAGTTCTCGACCGGGGATTTACCCCTCGGGTCGACGTAGAAGAACGGGAGAACGACGTCGTCGTTACCTGTGAGGTTCCCGGGGTCGACAAGAAGGATCTGGACATCAGCGTCAGCGGAAATCTTCTCTCTATTCAGGGCGAAAAGCGCTACGACCACGAGGAGAAGGAGAAGAAGTACTACCGACGCGAAAGTTTCGCCGGGAGCTTCCAGCGAACCGTCCCGCTTCCGGAAACCGTGGACGCGGAGAACATCGACGCCCAGCTGAAGAACGGAATTCTGACGCTGACCCTTCCCAAGAAGGCGGAAGCCAAGCCCCGACGAATCGAAGTAACGACCGGTTAAAAGCCGAAAGGCGCGGGCCGCTTGCCCGCGCCTGGGAGCTCTCTCCGTCAAGAAACTTCAAGTAGATAGAGTACACCCGCCTGAAACTGAACCGAAGTCTCTCTAAGCCCCGTCCCCTCGTTTGTAGGAAGTAACATGGGCTCCTTTCGGCCTCCGATCCACCACCAGAGTCGCGGTGCCGGGTGGGGTCTGCCTTCGCGGGCCCCCGGGCCACCGTGGCCCCAGAGCAGACGGGTGTCCCATCCTAAGGCGCGCCAGGACTCTTCAGCCGTCGGGTTGGTGTTCCCCGAACCGTCGGAACGAACCCAGAGCGGAAGAAGGGCCCGGCCTTCGAAGGCCGCAACGCCGGCTTCGAGCCATGCCGCGAAGCCCCAGGGGGCGGAAGCGCGCGCCGAAGCCCACCGTCCGGCAGACTTCAGGGTAGCGCCAAAGGTGACGTTCGGCGCGAAGTCGTCTCGGTCGTCTGTAAGGGGTGCGGTGCCGCGCCACTGAAGGCGCAGCCGCTCCGTGAGGCCATGTCCATAGCCGACCTCGAGAGCCGATTCACCGCCGAATAGGAGTAGCAAACCGATGCCGGTCAAGAGTGCTTTGACCGGCCGGCTACGAGTCACGGGCCCCTCTATTCGAAGCTGAGACCGCGGGCAGGCGGGCAGACACTCTCCACAGAGAATGCACTCCCGGGCCTGCTGAACGTGACCCTGGGCGACCGCCTCCGGGTTGAGGCTCATGGGGCAGTGTCGGACACAGGCCTGACAGCTGGGACACGAGCCGGAGGCACTGACTAGGCGCCGCCGAGGCAGTCCGAACCGTCGGCCGAGCTCGCTTCCCAGGACCATGAAGGGCGCCATCCAGCAGATGCTCTTGCAGGCCCCCCGGCGCCCCAGCAGCAGTGCGGCGGCAGAGAAGAGAGCAACCACAGCCACCAGCACAATTAGCCCGTGGGTGTCGTAGACCGAAACGCCGTTCGCCGTGGCGAACAGGGGGGCCACCTCGAGGGGCTCACCGGGGGTCCGGAGGCGGTAGGCGACGAGGGTCCAGGCCATCGTGCCGATCCACAGGACCCAGAGGCTCCACCGGAGGTAGATCGGCCACCGCCGGCGGACCGGGTTCCCCCGGACCTGCGCCAGAACGTCCTGCCAGGCACCCATAGGGCAGAGGTGGCTGCAGAAGGAGCGCCCGAAGAAGATCGAGGTGAGGAAAAGTACCCCGAAAACCAAGAGACTGCCGGAGACGACACCGTGGGCAAGACCCATAATGGGAATGGCCGGGGAGAAGTAAAAAATGGTGACGGGGAAGGCTGCCAGTGATACTCCCTGGAAGATCCGTCGAAGCCGTCTGTTTTGCATGCTACTATTCTCCCGCGATCGACCCCGTTCCACATCCGGGGAATCCCTCAAAATGGACCGAGTGTCGCCGCTGGGTGGAATCCCCTATTTCCGTATCGTGGCTCGCGGTCGCTTGGGACTGCCTATCGGTTGGCCTGCAAGAGGTTTAGCAACTGGACTCGGTTGCCTACCCGAGTCTTCTGGTAGATATGATAGACATGATTCTCCACTGTCTTCGGTGATATGTGGAGTCGCTCGCCGATTTCCTTGTTCGAGTAACCCGCGGTCAAAAGTCCAACGATGTCCGCCTCCCGATCGGATATGCCGAACTCGGCCAGGAAAAAGGGGGTCGGTGCGCCTTTCTCTGAGTAGGCAGGCCGGTTCACGCGCCGCAGGATGAAGGGCAGCGACAGCGCGCAGAGCAAGAGGTAGTAAACCGGGAGGGCGACGCCGTCCAGCCAATCGTTTCGCGCCAAGGGCGCGATCTCCTCCGGACGAGCTTCCCAATACATCGGCGGAAAGAAAAGAAGTGAGAGCACCACGAAAATCCGCACGGCCCTTCGGAGGGAGGCCTCGGCGAGGTGCCGGTAGCGTAGGGCTATCAGGACGATTCCGTAGAGAACCATGACGAAGAGCATCGAGTGGAGGACAATAACGGCGAGCCCTCGGTAGCGCTCCCAGGCCAGCCCGATTACAAAGCAAGCCAACAGCGCGTCGAAGGCGACGTAGCCCCGGCGCAGCCGGCTCGTCATAGGTGTCCCGAGAACAGCATGGTAGAAGCTCGGAGCCACAAAGACATACGCGATGCTTCCGAGGCTGTTTCCCAGGGCTGCAACCAGAAAAAGCTCGACGTCGGCCGTAAGTTGCGACAACTCGTTGACGCCGAAGGCAAAAACGATAATCCACAGCGATCCGAGAAAGAGAGAGTAGCTTACCGCCAAACGCCGGTGCTGCTCCCGATAGGCGAAGACCAGGGCGGTTATTGCGGCGGTACCTGCGGTAAGGGCGAGGAACTGCAAAAGCAACCTAAAGAGAGACATCCGAGCAATTCATACCGCAAAGGGCGCGGCCTCGCAACCGCGCCACAGAGGGGTCCGCGTTGAACCCCCGCCTTAGTATGCCCTACAGTACAAGAGAACCAACCACACCAGAGAAAAGGAGAGATGGATGGGAGTACTCGAGGGCAAGCACGCCGTCGTTACCGGCGGGGGAACCGGAATCGGCCGGGCGATAGCTAGACGATTTCGGGAGGAAGGGGCATCGGTCGTTATCTGCGGGCGCCGGGAAGAGGTGCTCAAGGAGGCGTTATCGGCCATCTCTCCGGACGGTTCCGGGGTATCCTACGTCGTGGCCGACGTCACCAAGGACGACGATATCAACAGGCTTGTAGATACGGCAATGAAGGACGGCGGGATCGATGTTCTCGTGAACAACGCGGCCTTTATGCGTTTCGGGGCCCTGGCCGACACCGACGAAGAAACCTTCGAGGCACTCCTCCGGGTCAACGTCTTAGGCGTCTGGAAAGTCATGAACAAGGTCTATCCGGTAATGAAGGAAGCCGGTGGTGGGTCGATTATCAACCTCTCTTCTATCGCCGGGCACAAGGCCTTCCCGGGCACCGGTGCCTACTGCACCAGCAAGGCGGCGGTTATCATGCTGAGCCAGGTCGCGGCGATGGAGTACGCCGGGGCCAAGGTACGGGTAAACATTATCTCCCCGGGGCTCGTGGAAGACACCGAGTTGGCCCTTCCGATCTTCGGTGAAGAAAAGGTGGAAGAGTTCTACGCGAAGCTGCGGCCCCTCCATCCCCTCGGACGAAGCGGTCGTTCTAAAGACATCGCCGAAGCGGCGCTCTTCTTTGCCCAGGACGGCAGCGAGTGGATTAGCGGGGTGATGATGCCGGTTGACGGGGCGCGTCACCTGGCGACGAATCGGCCCCCAACATAGCCCTCGGCACCAGAATCGAGACCACGGCCCCGCCGTCGGAGGCGTTGCCAAGCCGGATATCCCAGCCGTGGCTCCGGACGATCGAAGCCGCGGTTGCAAGCCCCAAGCCGAACCCCGGCTCGTTCCGGGCGTGGGAGCCCCGGGCGAAGGGTTCGAGGAGGTGGTCCGGAGCCTCTTCTGCGAACCCCGGCCCGGTGTCGCGGAACTCTATTCCGATGCCCCCGGTCGCCTCGCGCTTTGCCCGGAGCGAGAGGGCGTCTCCCTCGCCGGTAAAGCGAAGCGCGTTGTGAAAGAGGTTCTCGAAGACCCGGAAGAGAAGACTCCGGTCGCCCTGGACTACCTGGTCCTCGTCTACGGCTATCTCCGCGGAGAAACGCCGTCGTGCGACGTCCGAATCCTGCCGGAAACCTGAGGCAAGCTCCTCTAAGAAGCTCTTGAGGGCAATAGGTTCGTTTTTCATGCGCCATTCGCCGGTTTCCAGGCGGACGAACTCGATCAGCTCGACGATCCGGCTCTCCAAGAGGTCGGTCTTGTTCCGGATGGCGGCGAGGCTCCGGAGCTTCTGCTCCTCGGTGCCAATAAGCCCGTCCTGCATCGCCTCGATGTAGCCCCGGATCGTGGTCAGGGGTGTCGCAAGGTCGTGGGAGACGGCCATCAGAAACCTCGAGCGCCGGGCCTGTTCCTCCTTGAGGCGCCGGCGCATCGTATCGAGATCCATCGCGAGCTGGTCTATCTCGCTCGGATGCTCCCCCAGAGCCCGGCCCCGGGCGTGTCTCGGGGCCTCGATCTGAAAATCCAGGTCGCCGCTGCTTATCCTTCGTGTCGCCGTCTGGAGCGAGAGAATATCGCGCTGGAGGGAAGAGACCGACAGAATGCCGCCGACGGCACCGAGGAACAGGAGGCCGAAGAAGGCCACGGCTACCAGAAAGAGCCGGCGGCTTCGACGGAAGAAGTCCTCTTGCGTTAAAGCGGGAAAGGCCTGGACGATCCGGTAGAGCCCCTCGTCTGTCTCGGCCGCCTCGATAATCAGACTCAACCCTCGCTCCGGAATCGGCGGGACTCCGCCGTCCCCCGGGTTATCCGGATCCCGCCGGGGCGGCTCGAAGGGAGCGCCTACCGGAGCCTCGTCCACCGTGGAGAGGACGATATCTCCGCCGGGGCCCCCGACGATTACATGAAACTCCTCCGGAGCCTGAATCTCGGAGAAGTCGTTCTCCACGATCGCCGGGCGTACGACTTCGTCCACCCACCGGCGTTGTTCCATCGCAAGGTGGATTCCGGCGCTCTCCTCCGAGAAGGCGAGGAAGCCGCCGGCGAGGAGCGCGGCGACGACGGTGGGTACGATAACCAGGGCGGCGACGTAGAGCTGAAACTGCCGCTTTATCGTCATTCGAGGGCCTCCCTGTTGAAGGCGTAGCCGTAGCCGTGGACCGTGCGGACGTACCGCGGGTCCGACGGGGTTTCCTCTATCTTTTTCCGGAGCCGCTGGATGTGGACCGCCACCGTGGCAACCTCGCCGTATTCGTTACCCCAGACTTCGGTGTAGATCTCTTCCGGGGTACTCGGCCGACCGCCCCGCCGGGCGAGGTAGGTCAAAAGCTCGAGCTCCTTCGGCGCCAGAGAGACCCGTTCGCCCCTTCGCTTCAGGGAGAAGTTTTCCGGGTCGAGTAGATAGGGGCCGAAACGGAAGAGTTCCGCCGGGGAACTGCCTCCGTCCGAGCGCTGCTCTTGCCCTCTGCTCCGGCGAATCCGAGCCCGAACCCGCGCAACGAGTACCTTAGGGCTAAAGGGCTTGGTTACGAAGTCGTCGGCGCCGATGCCGAGGCCGTAGACCACGTCGACGTCGTCTCGCCGAGCCGAGAGGATGACGACCGGAATCTCGGATGCCTTACGGATCTCCGAGAGAACCTCGAAGCCGTCCATCCCGGGAAGGTTGATGTCGAGGACTACGAGGTCCCAGGGCCCGGCGCGGAAGGCCTCGAGGCCGGCTTCCCCGGTACCGGATATGGCCGCCTCGATGCCGTCCTGCTCGAGGTACATCGCTACGAGCTCGGCGATGTCCCGGTCGTCCTCGATCAGAAGCACCCGAGCCGTCATACGTTCTCGGTTTCCGGAGCCACCGGGTCTATATGGTGGATTTTGGTCCGACCCTCGATGAGCGAATAGAGTACCGGAATCAGAAACAGCGTTACCGCCGTCGAGGAGACAAGCCCCCCGACGATGGTCATTCCGACGGGCTGGGTTATCGACGCTCCTTCGCCGGGGAAGAAGGCCAGGGGAACCATCCCCAGGATCGTGGTAAAGGTCGTCATAAGGACCGGCCGGAGGCGGCTTCGCCCGGCGTCGATACAGGCCCGGCGCACCTCGACACCCCGGGCCCGGAGAAGGTTTGTGTAATCGACGAGGACGATCCCGTTGTTCACCACGATTCCCGCAAGCATCACCAACCCGACGAGGGAAAACATGCTCAAGGGCTCCCCGAGGAGGAAGTAGAGCCACATGACGCCGATGCCCATCATAGGGATCGTAAAGAAAATGATAAACGGCGCCTTGAAGGACTCGAATTGGCTCGCCATTACGGCAAAGACCAGGCCCACCGCGACGGCGAGTACCAACAGAAACTGGGTACCGGTCTCTTGAATCGCCGATACCTCGCCGGAGAAGCGCACAGACGTGCCCTCGGGAACCGGAATCGAGTCCCGAAGCGCGGCCTCGAGGGCCGGCTCGACCGCCGCAGCTTCTGTTCCCGGCGCGAGGCCGGCGGTCACGTGGACGGTCCGTTGCTCGTTCTCCCGCTCGATGCTTACCGGGCCTGTTCCCCGGACGTAGGATGCAAAATTGGAGACCGGCACCAATTCTCCGCCGGAGCCCTTCAAGAAGATGCTCTGCAGGTCCGGAGTATCCTCCCGGTCCTCCGGCCGCAAGGCCGCCCGGATCGGTAGCTCGTCCCCGCCGCTCCGGAAGAACCCCGCGGTGGTTCCGTCGATGTTCGCCCGGATCTCTGCGGCTATCTCCGTGACGGTAAGCCCGAAGCCGTAGGCGCGGTCTCGGTCGATAACCAACTGCAGCTCCGGAAGGGCGGACTCGGCGCTTACCTCGGGCTCGGTAATCTCGGGGAACTCCTCCAAGATGAGCCGTTGGACGGAATAGGCGACGTCCACCGCGGTGTCGTAATCGTCCGATTCGATGACGACGTCGATGGGGCTTCCCCCGGAGAGCCCCCGTCCCTGGTTCTGGCTAAAGCGAATTTCCACCCCCGGAAAGCGGTCGCTCCGGCTTCGGAGCACCGTCTCCACATCCCGGGGATCCGATTTCCGATCTCCGATGGCCGGGAAGGTAACCGTTATCTGCCCCTGGTTGGTGCCCCCGGCGGAGAACTGCCCGCCGCTTCCGACGTTTAGAAGCAGGTTGTCGATTTCCTCGACTTCCTCGCGGATAATCGTCTCCATCTCCAACATCACCTCTTCGGTCGTTTCGAGGCGGGTGCCCTGGGGAAGGGTCAAGAAGACGTCGATCTGATCCTCCGCCGAAGGGGGAGAGAAGATCAGCCCGACCCGGGGAAAGAGGGACAGCGAGACGACGAGCAACGCGAGGGCCGCGGCAATCGTTGCACCGCGGTAGCTCAAGACGACATCCAGGGCCCGGGCATAGGCGTCCTCCAACCGGGAGAAGAAGCGGCCGAGGCCGTCGTCCACGGGCTTGAGGAACCGCATGTGACGGAAGCGCTGGCTCGGGAGCCGGAGGGGGAGGTAGGTGCTCGCGAGAACCGGAACCAACAGGATGGCGACGGCCAGAGACGCGAGGATTGCGACCACCACGGTAAAGGCTATGTTGCCGAAAAAGACGCCGAAGAACTCCAGCTGTCTCCGGAAGAGCAGGATCGGGAGGAAGACGCTGATGGTCGTCAGGGCGCTTGCGGTAATCGCGGTAATCATCTCCTTGGTTCCGGCCTGGGCCGCCTCCCGGGGCGACATCCCGGAGAGCCGGTGGGTGTAGATATGCTCGAGAATAACGATAGAGGAGTCGACGATCATGCCGAGCCCGAGGATCAAACCCGACATCGTCAATAGGTTGAGGGTGACGCCCCCGAAGTACATCGCCAGGAGGGTGATGACAAGGGAGAGGGGAATAGAGATCGCGATAATAAAGGTGGTCCGCATGTTCCGCAAGAAAAACAGGAGCACCAGCACCGCGAAGAAGGCCCCGGTCAAGAGCGAGCCGGTGACCTGCTCGAGGGAGCTTCGAACCAGGGTGGTATCGTCGGAGACCACCTCGAGGGTAATGTCCCCCGGTAGGGTCGGATTGATCCGGTCGATCTCCGCCTTTACCAGGTCGCCGACCTCTACGGAGTTCGTCCCGCTCTCCTTCCGGATCGCGAGGTAAACCCCCGGCTCGCCGTTTACGTAGACGATCCGGCTCGGGTCCTCGTACCCGCGGTAGACCTCGGCGATTTCGGAGAGGACGACCGGCCGGAGCCCCCGGCTTCCGGAGGCGAGGGTAGTGCTCCGGGGGGTATACGCCACGACCGTGTCGGCCACATCCTCGACGCTCCTAAACTGGCCGGTGGTCCGGACGTAGAGGAGCCGGGAGCCCTCCTCGATGGTTCCCCCGCCGGCGTCGCTCGACTGGGCGCCGATCATCCGGGCGACCTCCCGGACGGTAACGCCGAAGGCCGCAAGGCGGGTCTGAATCAGGTCGACCCGGATAACCTCTTCCCGGCCGCCCCGGAGCGCCGCCTCGCCGACCCCTTCGAGGCGCTCGAGGCGGGACTGGACGAGCTCTTCGGCGAGGGCCCGGAGCTCCTCGGGCGAGCGGTCACCCCGGACCGCGACGTCGAGAATCGGGAGCGCCGAGGGGTCGAACTTGAAGATGCGGGGGTCGTCGGCATCCTCCGGGAGCGCGTTCCGGATAAGCTCGAGCTGATCCCGGACCTCGTTGGTCGCCTCCGCGAGATCCACATCCCAGTAGAGCTCGAGGATGACGGCGCTGTTCCCCTCCGAGGAGGTCGAGCTTATCGTGTCGATGCCGCTGACGTTGGCGAGGGAGCCCTCGACCACCCGGGTGACGTTCTCCTCGATCTCCCGGGGGCCGGCGCCGTCGTAGGTCGTGACCACCGCGATAACGGGGAACTCCACCTCGGGAAACAGGTCGATCGGGATGTTCCCGGCGGTAAAGATGCCGACACCGGCAGCCACCAGAAAGACTACCAGCATCGTCACCGGCTTCCGGACGACAATGTCTACGAAGTTCACGACCGGTCTCCTTCGTTCTCCTCGACGACCCGGACCGGAGAGCCGTCTTCCAGGAGGTTCTGCCCTTCGACGACGACCCGTCGGCCCGGGGAGAGCCCCGTAAGAATTTCCACCCGCCCGTCCGCCGAGATACCAGTTTCCACGGGGACCAAACGGGCGGTCTCTTCCTCGACGACGAAGACCGACTCCCGGTTGGCCCTGCGGACGACGCTCGCTACGGGAACCGTCAGGGCGTCGGTGCGCCTCTCGGTTACCAGGGTTACCTCGGCGAACATTCCCGCCTGGACTGCCTCCCAAGGAGGACGTAAGGCGAAGGCCACCTCTTTAGACCGGGAAGAGGGGTCGAGAACCGGGCTCAATCGGGCGACCCGGGCGCTCCGGGGTTGGTTCGGAAAGGCCGAAAAGACGACGGTAGCCGCTGTATCCGGGCCGATAGCCCCGACGAAGCGCTCGGGAACGTCGACGACTATCTCGAGTGTGTCGAGGGTCCCGATCCGTAAGACCGGGGTAGTTTGGCCGACCGTGGAGCCGGGGTCGACGTAGACGGCGGTGACCGTCCCGGCGATCGGTGCGGTTACCGGGCTCGCCTGGAACCGGGTCCCCGGCCGAGAGGGGTCAACGTAGGCCAGAACTTCTCCGGCGGCCACCCGGTCGCCGATGTCGACGACCATTTGGGCGACCGTGCCGCCGACCTCCGGAACCGCCTCGACACTGACCCGGGGCACGACCTCTCCGTTGAGCTTGGTCTTTGTCTCGATGGTGCCCGCCTCGACGGCGGCGACCCGGACTGCGTACTGCTGGGCCGGCTGCTCCGAGGCCGGAGCGCCACGGGAACCCGGCGCGCCGCCGGTTGGGTTTCCGGCGCTCCCCGGGCCTCCGGGGCCCCCGCCGGCGGCCGACAGCACGGCGAAGGCGGCGGCACCGAGGCTCAGGGCGACGATCGCCACGGTTATGAGTCGAGATTTCTTCATCGCAAGCGTCCTTTTTCCGGCCCGCGGATCTGCCGGTTCATCGCGTATTCGAGATCTATAAGGGTGGCGAGGTGGCGGTACTGCTCGCTCAAGAGGCTACTTCGGGCGTCCCGGAGATCCTCTTCCGCCTCCAACAGGTCGACGAAGGAGACGGCCCCCTCGTCGTAAGCCTCTTCGGTAAGGGTGTAGACCTCCGCCGCGAGCTCGAGGGAGAGCTCGAGGGATTCCAAGGCGATTCGAGAGCTCTCGAGACCCCGGAGGAGGGAGTCGACCTCGTTCCGGGCGCTTTCGAGGGCATCCTGCCGTTGCAACCGGAGCGATTCGGCGCTCCGGCGGCCCGCTTGGACGGCTACCGAAGAGGAGGAAAACGGTAGATAGTCGTCGAGGCCCAAGGAGAGGGTGATGCCGACGCTTCCCCGGTCGACCCATTCGTCGTTCACCGTGTTGTCCGGGTTAAAGGGATCCGCCAGGGTCGGGCTCCACCCCGCCGAGAGAGTCAGGGTCGGGGTCCGGGCGTTCAGGGCGTTCGCTCGGTTGAGACTCTCCTGGAGGGCGACTCGGGTGTCCAGGGTCTGAATATCAAAACGTCCCCCGAGGGACTCATCGGGAGTCAGAGAACCGAGGCCATCCGAGGCTCTCTCCGGGAGCCGAATGCTCCCCCGGAGGGCAATCTCGACGTCCTGCTCTATGCCCAAGAGACGCTTAAAGGTCTCTCGGGCGTCCGCCAGGGCGGTCCCTCTGCGCTCGGCGTTTAGAACCGCGGCCTGAAGGGCGACTTGGGCCCGCCTGAGGGTTAGCTCCGGCTCGAAGCCGTTCTCGTAATCCGCCCGGGCCTGGGCAAGCCCCGCCTCGGCGGTTTCTACGCTCGATACGGCGACGGCGAGTTGCTCTTCCAAGAGAATCAGGTTGTAGAAGCTCTTGCGTATCTGCTGCTCCACGGCGGCAGCCGACTCCCGGTACCCCGCCACCCCGGTGCGGTACTCCATCTCGGCCGTCCGGATGCCTTCGATCGCCGCGAGGGAGATGGATAGCCGCCCCTCGAGGCTCCCCTGGGCCGTCAGGCTGTAGTCCTCCCCCGGAGGAAAGACCGTGACCGGCTCGTTGGAGCGTTGGAGCCCCGCAGCAGCGGTCACATCGGGGACCAGGACGTTCCAGGCCGTCTCCGCCCGGCGCCGGCTCCCGGCGAGCTCCTGCCGGTTCGCCGCGAGTCCGAGGTTGTACTCCAGGGCATGGTCTACCGCTCCAGATTCGGTCAGAACCAGCGGATCGCCGTTGACCGGGAGGACGGGGAGAAGCACGAAGACGACGATGGTGAGGGGAATGAACGGTCGTTTCATTGGGGCAAACGTAGCGAAAAAACGCCGCCGGCGTCATAAATCCGGGATAACGGAGCCATAAACGAGCCGTTTAGACGCCCGTCGGTATCTCTATGCGCGTTTCTGCGGAGAATATACCCCCTCCTGCTGGCACAAGCGGTGCAATATGTATTATTTTTCTGTAGCTTTTTTCGAATCTTGTTAAGGAGGAATTATGAAGAGAGTAACGTTACTTGTTATCGTGCTGTCCCTCGTTGCGACCGGGCTTTTCGCCGGTGGTGGCCAGGAAGGAGCCGAACGTCAGCAATTCGTAACCATCGGTACCGGCGGAGTCACGGGAGTCTACTACCCGACCGGTGGCGCGATTAGCCGGATGGTCAACGCCAAGTCCGACGAGTACAACATCCGGGCTACCGTCGAGTCGACCGGTGGTTCGGTATTCAACATCAACGCGGTTCTGACCGGAGACCTGGAGTTTGGCATTGCCCAATCCGACCGGCAGTACCAGGCGTACAACGGTCTCGCCGAATGGGAATCCCAGGGTGCCCAGGAGGACCTCCGAAGCGTCTTCGCGGTCCATCCGGAATCCATCACGCTTATCGCGTCGGTCGATAGCGGCATCCAGAGCATCGAAGATCTCGAGGGTATGCGGGTCAACATCGGCAACCCCGGCTCCGGACAGCTCCAGAACTCCCGGGACGTCATGAACGCCTTCGGTATTTCTGAATCGGACATCCAGGCGGAGCAGGTCGGCGCCGTCGAAGCTCCGGGCCTTCTCCAGGACGGGCGGATCGACGCGTTCTTCTACACCGTCGGCCACCCCAACGGTAACATCACCGAGGCTACTTCGGGACGGATCGAGGTCCGTATCGTCAACATCGACGGACCGGAAGTGGACGACATGCTCGACGAGTTCCCGTACTACGCTCGGGCGGCCATTCCCGCGTCCCTCTACCCGGCGGCGGCCAACACCTCCGACGCGACAACCGTCGGCGTAAAAGCGACTTTCGTCACCTCTGCGGACGTACCGGAAGACGTCGTGTATGCGATTACCAAGGAAGTCTTTGAGAACCTCGAAGATTTCAAGGCGCTCCATCCGGCGTACCAGGTCCTGACCAAGGAGAACATGCTCGAGGGCTTGTCGGCCCCCTTGCACGCCGGTGCGGTTCGTTACTACGAGGAAGCGGGCATGATCGACATGATCAACCCTGCTCTCCTGCCCTAGTCTCGAGTATCAAGTTTTGCGGTGTGGAGGCTGCCCCTTTCCGGGGCGGCCTCCCGAGCTTATAGAGAATTATGAAGATATCCTCGTTAAGAAGAAAATCGATCCACAAAATAGTGGAAGCCACCGACCACACTCGTACCGAGCGCAAGGTAGACAGCATAATCATCGGCCTGCTCTCTATAGCCTGGGCTCTCTTTCAGCTGTCTCTGCCCCGGTTCGTGCTCCTCGACAGCGTGTCGATTCGTGCAATCCACCTTGCCTTCGCGATCGCCTTGGTTTACTTGAGCTTTCCGATGCTCAAGAAAACCGCGAAGACCATTCCGGGGTTTCACTCCCGCTACCGGATCCCCATCCTCGACTACGTCCTCGCCGCGGTTGCCGCGGTGGCCGTGCTCTACATAGTCTTGGATTGGGAAGGCATTTCGATGCGCTCTGGGCGTCCTCTCTCCCGCGACATTGTAGCCGGGTTCGTGATTATTGTAGTGCTTCTCGAGGCCTCCCGGCGGTGCATCGGGTTGCCGATGGTCATTATCGCCCTCCTCTTTACTGCCTACGCGTTTCTCGGTCCCTATCTTCCGGGCTTCTTGGCGTACCGGGGGGTCTCGGTTACCAAGTACGTAAGCCAGATGGCCCTCTCGACGGAGGGTATCTACGGTATACCCCTCGATGTTTCTGCGACGACGGTGTTTCTCTTCGTTCTCTTCGGGTCGATGCTCGAACGCCTCGGCGCCGGCCAGTTCTTTAACGACGTGGCCATCGCGCTTCTCGGGCGGTTCAAAGGCGGGCCTGCCAAGGCCTCCGTCGTCTCGAGCGGCCTTACGGGAATGGTATCCGGATCGAGTATCGCGAACGTCGTAACCACGGGTACCTTTACCATCCCCTTGATGAAGAAGGTCGGTTACCCGGGACCAATGGCGGCGGCGACGGAAGTGGCGGCGAGTACCAACGGCCAGCTGATGCCGCCGATCATGGGGGCAGCGGCCTTTATTATCGCCGAGTATCTCGGTATCGGTTACCTGGATGTTGTCCGGGCCGCCTTCCTTCCGGGTGTTGTCTCCTACATCGCGCTCTTCTACATAACCCACCTCGAAGCTTCCAAGCTTGGAATGAGGGGCTTAGCAAAAGAAGAGATCCCCGGGTTTTGGGAAATCTTCAAGAACGGGTTTCATCACCTCATTCCGGTCTTGGTCCTGATCCACCAGCTTGCCGTCTTGCGGAGATCGCCGAATCTCTCGGTCTTCAACGCGATCCTGGTGATGGTCGGAATTTTGATCTTGCGGATCCTCTATTACTCGATCATCAACCAGGAGCCCCTCGGGCACTCCCTCCTTGCGGGGCTCTCACGAACCGTAGAGGGAATGATAAGCGGCGTTCGGAACATGATTCCCGTCGCGATGGCTACGGCGACGGCGGGCATTATCGTCGGCATCGTCAACATGGGAATCGGTAGCATGATCGTACAGATCGTCGAGCGTCTGGCGATGGGAAACGTTTTCCTCTTGCTGCTCATAACGGCCATCGTCAGTCTGATCATCGGTATGGGTCTTCCGACGACGGCCACCTACATCGTCATGGCCTCAATTACCGCACCGGTCATCATCAGCCTCGGTGGCGGAATGGGGCTCATTATCCCCGCGATCGCCGCGCACCTCTTTGTCTTCTACTTTGGAATCCTCGCCGACGACACACCGCCGGTGGGACTTGCGGCCTACGCCGCCGCAGCCATAGCCGAGTCGGATCCGATACAGACGGGGATTAAGGGCTTTATCTACGATTTGCGGACCGCGGTTATTCCGTTTATGTTCGTCTTTAACGCCGAGTTGCTGCTTATAAACGTAACCGGATTCTTCCAGGTGTCGATGGTCTTCCTCGCCGCCACCCTCGGGACTCTCGCCTTTACCAACGCGGTTCAAGGATGGTTTGTCACCCGAAATCGGTGGTACGAGATACCGATTTTTGCGATAATATCGCTGATGTTTTATCTTCCGGGCCGCGTCTCTATCTGGCTCGGAATGGGGCGGGATGTTCGGTATTGGCTATATCTCGTGGCCCTTGCGATTTACGGCGGCGTGATGCTGTTACAGCGCCTCCGGAGTAGAGAGAGTGTCACAGACGCCGCTACAGGCTGAGACAAAAAATGCGCCGCAGATCTCGGTTCGCCCAACCCTCCGGGGACTCTCGATTTCTCCGACCCTTCGCATTAACGAAGAGGTGGCGGAGTACCGGAGGCTAGGGCGACAGGTTTTTCATATGGGGTTCGGGGAGTCCCCCTTTCCGGTCCACCCCGCCATTCGGGACCGGGTCGCCGCGTTTTCCAATAGGAACTCTTACCTGCCGTCCCTCGGCCTCCCGGAGCTCCGGGAGAAAGCCGCAGCCTACCTTCGGCGTAAGCTCTCCCTCGACGACACGAACCACTCGGTTATCGTCGGTCCCGGGAGCAAGGAGCTGATCTTCGACGTTCAGCTCGCCGTGGACGGAGACCTGCTGTTTCCGGCGCCTTCGTGGGTTAGCTACATTCCGCAGACCTACATCACCCGGGACGAGGTGGTGCGAATCCATCTCGACCCTTCGGAGGAGTACAAACTTTCGGCCCATCGACTCGATGCCGCAACAGTGCAGGCGAAAGAACAGGGCTACAAGCCGACGAAGCTTATTCTGAACTACCCAAATAATCCAACCGGACTCTCCTATACCGCCGAAGAGCTTTCCGATCTGGCCGACGTTGCCAGGAAACACGGTCTCTTGGTTATCTCCGACGAGATCTACGCCCTGGTGAGCTTCGCTCAAAAGCACGTCAGCATCGCTCGGTACTATCCCGAGGGGACGATCGTGACGACGGGCCTCTCGAAGCATCTCTCCCTCGGGGGCTTTCGCCTCGGCATTGCACTGCTACCACCGACTCTGGACCATATTCTCGGTACCCTGCGCTCCATCGCCAGCGAAACCTTCTCCGGGGTTTCCTCCCCGATCCAATACGCGGTTCTCGCCGCCTTCGAAGAGTCGGAAGAGATCGAAGACTACATACGCCGCTGCACGGAGATCCACGAAACCGTCACCAAATACGTCTGGCGCCGGATCCGGGAGTGTGGCGTTGACTACCCGAAGCCCGCCGGGGCCTTTTATCTCTACCCGGATTTCTCTGCTTTTCGCGACCATCTCGCGCACCGCGGGGTTCTCTCCAACGAGGATCTCGCCTCTCGGCTTCTCTCCGATGTCTCCGTGGCAACCCTTCCGGGCACGGCATTCGGAGACCTCCCGGAGAATCTCAGGATTCGGCTGTCGACGGTGGATTACGACGGCGCCCAGGCCCTGGAAGCCTACCAAGTGTACGCGAAGCGGGCGGAGTCGGATCCCGCGGGGTGGACCGACGCACAGACCGACGAGTTCGTCGAGTTCGCTTGCCCCAACGTAGCGGAAGCGTGCCGGCGGATTCAGCGCTTTTTGGGAGTCTGACGTTTCTACGATGTCTGAGGTGGCGCGCTCTTTCGGACGGCGGCTTTCGTCGTTGAGAAAAATGGAGGGACTTACCCAAGCACGTCTCGCGGCCCTCCTCGAAGTGACCCCGGAGTACGTCAGCAATCTCGAACGGGGAAGCTCTACCCCCTCCTTCGAGCTCCTCGGCCGCTTGGCCGGTGTGCTTCGAACCGAAATAGCAAACCTCTTTCTCTTTGGCCCCGAGGCCACTGACCCTACGTCCCCGGACTGGACGCGTTACCTGACCGCGGCAGGCAGTTGGATCTACGACGTGGTCACCGATGACCTCTGGTGGAGTCAGTCGATCTACCGCCTGCTGGGCCTCCGGTACAAAGAGGACATGCCCACCACGGAGCGTTATCGCGACTTCGTGCACCCCGACGATATAAACCGCGTCGAGGCGGAGTGGCACCAGCTCCTGGAAACCGGAAAGCCGTCTCTGAGCGAGGGGCGTCTTGTACGGGCCGATGGGACCGTTCGTAACGTAATTAGCTACATCGAAACCGAAGTAGACGAGGCCGGGAAGCCGCGTCGCGCCATCGGCGAGGTCGTGGATATTACCGATCAGAAGCGCCTCGAGCGCTCCTTGCGAACCCGTCATCAGGCTCTGGAAGAGCGGATCAGGGAGCAGGCAGATGGTCTCGACCGGACCGTCTTACAGCTAAGGACGCTCGTTCAGGAGAAGGACACGATGCTCCGGCGACTCGACGAAAGCGAGTCCCGGTTTCGGTCCCTCGTGGAAAACATGAACGAGGTCTTCTGGATAAACGACCGCACCACCAACAAGCTCTTCTATATGAGTCCGGCCTTCGAACGGGTATTCGGCACCAGCGTCGAGGTACTCAGGAACGATGTGCGAAATTTCGTGAGCCTGGTGCACCCCGAGGACCGAGAATCGGCCATCGCGGCCTTTTACCGTGCCCGGGAGCAGGGCGGCGAATACGAGGACTACTACCGTATCCTAAGGCCAGACGGCGAGACGCGCTGGATTCACTCCCGAGGGCGCGCCTTCGCCGACAACCCGCGACTCTTCGCCGGTATGGCGGAAGACGTTACCGAGCTCAAGAGACCCAACGGCCCGGCCTTCTTTCAGCTTCCACCGAGGCGCTCGAGAACCTCGGAGGGCTCCATGTAGCGGTCGAAAACGCGCACGTCGGAC
>CAZTRQ010000045.1:0-8633 GCA_964616245.1 uncultured Spirochaetaceae bacterium
AAGAGAGGAGAGAGACCCGGCTCCTCGGGAAAGGCCCCTTGAAGCGCCTCCCTCACACCGTCCACCGAGTCTATAAAGAAATCGAAGTCGTCGCTCACCATTCGGTAGCGAACTTTTACCCAATCCTGGGCGCTATAGACACCGAGAGCGTCGAGGATGGGGAAAACGATACCGAGGCTTTCGAAGGACTGGTCACCCCCGTCGAAGTAGTAACCCCGGCGCCGAAAGCCGGACATGTTACCCCCGACCTGGTGGTTCTGCTCCAGGAGCGTAACATCCCTGCCTTCCCGGGCGAGGAAGGCCGAGCACACGAGACCCGCGATGCCTCCACCGATGACGACGATGTCGCAGTCAGGCATGTTCTACCTGTGTCATATGCGGTGATGCTACGCCGACACCGGAGGGGCGTCAAGGAGCCGCGCCGGAGTTCGGCACATTGCTATTGCCCTACGCGACTCGCCGAAGACCGGGTAGCGCTCCTTCGATAACCGAGGTGTCTACGCAGAATGCCAGGCGAAAGTAGCCGGGGCTGCCGAATCCCCGTCCGGGAACCGCCAGAACACCGTGCTCCTGGAGTCTGTACACAAAAGCGACGTCGTCCCCGCCGGGCGCCCGGGGGAATACGAAGAGCCCTCCCTCCGGGATCACGAAGTCGTAACCAGCCTGCCGGAGAGCCCCGCAGAGAAGGTTTCGTCGGAGGGCGTAGGTGTCGACGTCTACCCGAGCTCCCAAAATATGCGGCAGCACCCTTTGCATCAGAGCCGGGGCGTTCACAAATCCGAGAATGCGGTTACTGAAGATGCAAGCATCGACGAGGTCCCGGTGGTCCGAGGCCGCAGGGTTGACGGCAACATAGCCGATCCGCTCCCCGGCCAGGCTAAGTTCTTTGGAATAGGACGTACAGACGATACTCTCGGAATAGGCCGAGAGAACCGGCGGAACGACAACGTCGTCGAAGGCTACCCCACGGTACGGTTCGTCGCTTATCAGGTAGATCGGTGCCCCGCGGGCCGCGCTCTTTCGATCCAAAAGCTCGCCAAGCGCCCGGACCGTCGATTCCGGGTAGACCCTTCCAGAGGGGTTGTTCGGCGAGTTGATAATTACGGCAGCCACCCCCTCGAGAGCCGCCTCGATCGCCGGAAGGTCGAGATCGAAGTCGGCTTGCGTGGGAACGACGAGAAGCTCACCGCCGTGATTCGCCGCGTAGAAGCCGTACTCTACGAAGTAGGGTGCCGAGACGAGAACCTTATCGCCGGGATTCAGGATCGCTTTGAGGACGACGTTGAGGGCCCCACCGGCGCCGCAGGTCATGATAATGTCCCCGGCGGAGAGCTCGGTGGCCTGAAGGTCGGAGGCCCGGGAAGCAACCGCTTCCCGGGTCGCCTCGAGACCCGCGTTCGGCATGTAGCCGTGGAGACCCGGGCGCCGGAGAGCCGCCTCTGCGGCCAAGGCTTCGTAGAACTGCTGTGGCGGCGGCAGGTCCGGGTTTCCCAGGCTTAAGTCGAAAACCGGTTTTCCGGCCCGGCGCATCGCCGCGCCCGCTTCGAACATCTTCCGGATCCAGGACGACCCCTCCATCGCCCCGGAAAGCGATCGGGAAATGGCCACTATTGCGCCCGAATTTCGCCGTTTTCGACGATGCGATCCGCCTGCTCTCGGACCGTCGACGGCAGCTCGATCCCCAGCTCTCCGGCGACATCCAGGTTTAAGATCATGTTCATCTGAGCGGGGTCGTCGACGAGGACAGTGGGTATGGTGCCGGGATCCTCGCCCTCGAGGATACGGTCGATCAGCTCTCCGGTAATGCGACCGATGCGGTACCAGTCGAATCCCCAGGCGACGAAAACCTCGTTCGTCTCGGCGGAGGCAGGATCCGCCGAAAGGACAGGAACCCCGTTCTGCATCGCCACGTCCGTCAAAGCGCTCAACGCCGACACAACTTGGTTGTCGGTGCTGACGTAGATTGCGTCTACTCGACCGATAATCGACTGCGTCGCCTGGCGCACCTCAGAGGGGTTGGTAATCGTTTGACTGACAAACTCGATTCCGAGGTTTTCACAAGCCTCCCGAGTCTGATTTGCGAGGAAGACTGCATTCGCCTCTCCACTCGAGTAGACGTGACCCAGAGCGCGGATCGGACGAAGCTCCATCATAAACTCTATCTGACGCTGGACGGGGGTACGGTGAGAAACTCCGGCGATTCCTGGTTCTCCACGGTCCAGGGATTCTACAAGTCCCGCGGACACCGGGTCCGTAATCGCTGTGTAGACGACCGGTATCTCGTCGAGTCCGGCCTTCAGGGCCTGGGCCGTCGGCGTGGCGATACCGACGGCGATGTCGACCCGATCCGCCTTAAACTTGCTCGCAATCTGCCGTCCGGTAGACACGTCGGCGTTTGCGTTCTGAAAGTCGTATACGACGTCCCCCCGTCCCCGTTCGGCCAGCTCGTCCTGAATACCGCTTTCGACGGCGTCGAGTGCCGGGTGGGCGACAAATTTGGAAACACCGATTACGGTATCCTCGGATTCCGGAGTACCGGTGGCCATAAGAGTCGATAGGCCGCCGAGAAAGAACATGATGATAACTGCGATCAAGAGTCGTGTTTGCTTATGCGAAAGCGTGTGCATTAAAGCCTCCTCGTGTTGGAGAACCCTATCATGCTGCCGAACCAAAGGGAATAATGCTGGACATTATCGCTTGGCTTTGTACCCTTAGAGCGTGGCTTTGATGAGCTTCTCGCAGTTTCTTTCGATTATAGAAATACGAACCAAGATCGTCAGCGTTTCCTCCTTTGTCCTTGGGACGCTCTTCGCTGCGCTTTTGGTTCCCTTGGACCCCTTGATTACCGTCATAATGGCTCTCGCCGTACTTGCCGTCGACATGGGGACTACCGCTTTTAACAGTTTCTTCGACTATATCCGGCAGGTGGATACGCCCGACTATCTTCGGGAAAGCGAAAAGGTCCTTCTCCACGACGGCGTGGCGCCAGGTGCGGCCCTTCTGGTTGCCGCAGGCCTCTTTCTCGTGGCGACGGCGCTCGGGGTGGTTCTGGCCTTTTTAGTCGGGATCGAGATCGCGGTAGTCGGTGCGGTATCGATGATGGTCGGCTTCTTCTACACCGGCGGCCCTCGTCCGTTGAGCTCCACCCCCTTCGGAGAGTTTTTCGCCGGTGGGTTTCTCGGCAGCCTCCTCTTTCTTCTTTCGGCCTACGTGCAGACGGGATTCCTCACCACCGAGATGGCCATGGCATCGCTACCGTCGCTCTTTCTCGTTGCTTCCATCTTGGCCGTAAACAACGCCTGTGACAGAGAAGGGGATAAAGCGGCCGGGCGAAGAACCCTCGCTATCATTCTTGGAGAGAGAAGAGCGCCGTACCTGGTATACGCCCTCGGGATCGCAGCCTACGTTTCGGCTTTTCTCGCTCTTCCGACTAAGGTTCTCCACTTTCTTATCCTGGCAGCTACGCTTCTCATCTCTCTCTGGATCTTGCGGTCGATGCATCTCAGGGGATACCGCCATAAAACCAAGCCGGCGTCGATGGGATCGATATCTAAGATCTTTATCCTGTACACCCTTGGAGCCGGGGCTATTCTCGCCGAGCGCCTCGTCGGCTAAGAATCGGTAGGTAGCTGACCAGGCAGCGACCCTCTGGCGTAAAAAGCCTGCCGGAGCAGTTGCTCGAAGCCCGAGGTTCCCGCATCCCGCGCACCGGGTAATGCAGCCGTAGCAGTAATTGCTTGCGCAGTACCTGCTCGGCCTACTATTATGGGGTGTGGCGACTTCGGAAACACATACCCTGGCCTACCTCCTCCGAAACCTGGCCGTCGAAGTCGACGCGAAGCTTAGCGACGCATTGTCCCCCTATGGCCTCTCTGCCGCCCAGTGGCGGGTCCTCTCGGCCGTTGCTTCGGGAAAAGCGTCTTCTCCGGCGGAGATCTCGAACCTTCAGGACATAGACAGCGGGTCGACAAGCCGAATGGTCCGACGCCTAGAGCTCTCGGGTCTCCTCGAGCGGGAGGAGGATCCCGTAGATCGTCGGGCCGTCCGTCTGCGGCTCTCTCCTAAGGCGGCGCAGCTCCTTCCAAGAGCGTCTTTGGTAGCCGAGGAGTTTTATCGCGAAGTGGTTGCCGGCATGGCGCCCTACGAGATAGAGCATCTTCGCGCTCTCCTTCAGCGTCTACTAAGTAACGTTCGGCAGGTGTTTTAGCTTTAGGAGTTTTTCTTCCCGACCCCGAGATGGTTCGTCTCTTTTTGCGTTTCTTCTTGCCTCACAGGCCGCGATAGAATAATTTTGCGACAGGATTCTTTGTTTGCCTCCGTCCTTCTTTAAAGAGGAATGGAAAGTGCCCGGCCATCCTGTCTTTCGGATACTCAATAGCTGTTTTAGTAGGTAGTGCTTTGGCGGTCGAGGTGCGTCGCTTCGAGGGCGATAGAGGGTATAGAAATAGCGATGAAGCAGAGTAGGTCAATCATGTACAGTCTTCTCGGGTCGATGCTTGCCGGATTCTCCCTTGTGCTTCTCCTTGGGTGCGGAAACAGCCAAGAAGCGCAAGAAACTCCGCCGGAAGACTCTATCTCAGTTCGGACGCTGGAAGTCGCGCCGGATACCTTCTACGTAGTCGGCGAATACTATGGAACCGCTTCGGGCATTAGAGAGGCACGTCTCATCTCGGTTTCCGGAGGAACGGTCCAGAGTATTCTCGCCGACGTCGGAGACGAGGTACGGGAAGGTCAGCCGCTTGCGCGGATCGATGCGGAAAAGGCAGAAAGTCAGTACGAAACCGCTGTTCTCCAGGAGCGTATCGCCCGGGAGGAGCTCGATCGTCAGCGACGGTTCTTAGAGATGGGGAATACCCCCCAAGTCGCCGTCGATCGGGCCGAGCTCGCCTGGCGCCAAGCGAGGACGAACGCTATCGATGCACGACGAGTTCTCGACGGAGCTCTCGCGATATCGCCAGTCGACGGCGAAGTAGTCGCGAAACATATCGATCTCTTCGACGAGCTCTCCCCAGGGCAACCTACCTTTACCGTGGCCGACCTCTCCGAAATGAAGATTGTTGTCGGAGTGCCGGAAGGCGACATCGCCGGAGTCGATTCCCTCGGCTCCGCAGAGGTAACGTTTCAGAGTTTCCCCGGGCGCGTCTGGAACGCCGAAGCGACCAGCTTTTCCCGGAAGCGATCGAACAACACGCTTTCTTTCGACGTCGAGTTGACCCTGGACAACGAAGACCGCGTGCTCCTTTCGGGTCTTACCGCCACGGTCCGCCTTGTCCTTAGACAGCTCGAAGAGCGTATCGTCGTTCCGAGTGAGGCGGTCGTTTCCCAGGGGCGCAACAGCTACGTGATGATCGCAAACTCGACCACCGCTCGACGGGTTCCGGTTACTCTCGGCCCTTCGAATACGGAGCAAACGGTTATCGAGGCAGGGCTGGCACCCGGAGATGAGGTAATCATCGAAGGTATAAACCAGATCAAAGACGGCAGCTCTGTACGGACCGTAGAATGATCAAGCTCTTTATTCAGCGCTACATGGCGGTGTTTATCTTTTCTCTTCTCATCGTGGTAATGGGCATTCTTTCCTACGCCGAGTTGCCCCGGGAGTCGACGCCGGAGATAAAGCAGCCCTACATCTTTATAACGACTACCTACGTCGGGGCTTCGGCGCAGGATGTCGAAAGCCTGATTACCGAGCCGATCGAGCAAGAGCTCGACGGGCTCGATGGTCTCGACGAGCTGACCTCGGAAAGCCGCCAGAACTTTTCCTTTATTTTCGCGGAGTTTACCTCCGACGTTACCGTAGAGACAGCACTTCGGAGAGTCCGCGACCGGGTCGACCTGGTGCGCCCGGAGCTGCCGGCGGATGCCGACGAGCCCTTCGTCCGGGAGTTCAGCTCTTCGGACTGGCCGATCTACTCGGTGGTCATTAGCCACCCGGAGGGTGTTCGGCGTATCGAGGATTCGGCAGAGGTGCTTCGAGACGAGCTAAAACGAATACCCGGCGTCCTCGACGTAGACATAGCCGGCCAGGTTACCAACGAGCTCGCGATAGACCTCGACCCGGCGCGGCTGCAGCTCTACGGCCTCGCGATCGACGATGTGGTCGGGGCTATTCACGCGGAGCACGCCTCGATCCCCGGGGGCGAGCTTCGGAGCGCTACGAAAAACTACGCCATCGCCGTTACCGGGGAGATCGAGGAGGCGGGGATATTCGAGGACATCTTCGTGACGAACGATGACGTAAAGGTACGCCTCGGAGACCTCGGTTCTGCGCGCTTCCAGGAATCCGATCCGGAAACCTTTTCCCGTTTCAACCGGACTCCGGCGATAACGCTCTCGGTAAAGAAGCGCTTGGGCGCGAACATTATCGATATCGTCGATACGATCGATCGTCAGGTCTTCGAATTGACTCCCATCTTTCCGGAGGGTACGGAAATCGTCGTTTCCTACGACGAATCCCGATACATCAAGGATATGATCGCGGACCTCGAGAACAATATGTTTACCGGCTTCGTCTTGGTACTTGCGGTTACGATCTTCTTTTTGGGTTTCCGCAACTCCCTCTTCGTATCCCTCGCAATACCCTTTTCGATGCTCCTGAGCTTCTTCATTCTCCGCGTAATGGGCGTAACGCTCAACATGATCGTACTCTTCAGCCTTATCCTCGCCCTGGGTATGCTTGTTGATAACGGAATCGTTATCGTAGAGAACATCTTTCGTCATGGGAGCATGGGAAAGAGCAGAACCAAGGCGGCTCTCGACGGCTCGAAGGAAGTCGCCGGGCCCATAATCGCCAGCACCTTGACGACCTGTCTTGCGTTTTTCCCGATCATCTTTATGCCCGGAATTATGGGCGACTTTATGTCCTACCTTCCGCTTACGGTTATCGTAGTTCTCGCGAGCTCTCTTTTCGTCGCCCTGGTCATCAACCCTGTTTTTTGTGCCCGTTTCTTGAGCGCGTCGGAAGAGCAGGGGAAGAAGATGTCGGAGGGAGGCGGCTTCTTCGTCCGCCTGCAGAACTGGTACGAGTCCCTGCTTACGACGACCACACAGCACCCCGGTCGAACGGTGGGTATCGTCTTTCTCGTGAGCTTTGGCGGGATGATAGTCTTCGGCGTTATCGGAAAAGAGCCCCTCTTTTTTCCCTACCTGGACCCCGAACGGGCCCGGGTTCGGGTGGAAGCACCCCAGGGGACGCCCCTCGAACGGACCGACACGATACTTCGAGAGCTCGAGGGTATCGTGGAGGCTACGCCTGCATCTCTCGACAGCTTCGAGACCATCGCCGGCCGGGACGGGGGGGACACCGAGAGCCATCGGGGGAGCATTAACGTTACCTACAAGCCCTTCGCCGAGCGAGAAATCCCAGGCGCCACGGCCATTCGAGAGCTCGCTCAAAGGGTCAGTCGGGTAACCGGCGCCATTGTTACCGTCGAGGAGGGGGATCAAGGACCTCCGACGGGAGACGATATCTCCTACGAGATTCGAGGAAACGACTACGAGGTCCTCGGAGAGTACAGCGAACGAATCTTCGATGTCCTATCGGAATACAGTGCCGTACTCAAGGAGTACGACACCGACTACGAGGCATCACGGCCGGAGTATCAGGTCGAGATCGACCGGGGCAAGGCGGCCTTCCACGGCGTTTCGACGGCTCAGATTGCCCAGACCATCCGTAGAGCGATCAACGGGGGTGTTATCGGAACCTATCGGTACGAGGGAGACGAGTACGATATCGTCGTCCGCTACAACGAAGAGGCCCGAAGCTCGCTAAACAGCCTTCGAAACGTTCAAGTCGTGGCCCAGGACGGAAGCAGGATTCCCTTGAGCGCCGTCGCCGAAGTATCTCCACGGACCTCTCTCGGCGTCGTCAAGCGCCGAAACCTCAACCGTGCGGTCACGGTGTGGGGAAACTTTGCCGTGGACGTTCCCAACCGAAGTGAAATCACCTCGGAAATAGATACGAGGGTGCAGGAAGTTGTCCGAACAATGCCCCCGGGCTACACCCTCGGCCAGGGCGCCGGGCTCGACATCCGAGCGGAATCGACGGGCTTCCTCCTTCAGGCTTTTATCCTTGCGCTTTTTCTGATATTTGTCGTCCTCGTCGCTCAGTTCAACTCGCTTTTCGACCCCTTTGTTATCATGTTTGCGGTCTTCTTATCCCTGGGAGGCGTATTCTGGGGCTTCGCCCTAAGCCAGATGAGCTTCGTAATCATCATGTCCGGAATCGGGTGCATAGCCCTCGCCGGCGTCGCGGTCAATAACTGTATCGTCCTCGTCGACTACACGCACATTTTGATCCACGACGGCGTCCACTGGCGGGCAGCCGTAATCGAAGCCGGAAAGACCCGCCTCCGACCGGTGCTTCTGACCGCCTTGACGACGGTGCTGGCCTTGGTCCCAATGGCCCTCGGCGTAAGCTTTAGCGTCCACGACTTCCGCCTTGTCCTCGGGAGCGAGTCGAGCGAGTGGTGGACCTCCTTCGCCTGGACGATGCTCTTTGGACTGACTTTCGCGACGGTTATGACCCTGGTGGTTGTGCCGACGCTTCTCACCATCAAATATCGTTTTCTCGAAAAGCACGCCCACCGGTTCTCTATGAACTAATGCGGAGCCACGGTAGGCCGAAGCGGGCG
>CAZTRQ010000045.1:8733-18080 GCA_964616245.1 uncultured Spirochaetaceae bacterium
ACGCCCACCGGTTCTCTATGAACTAATGCGGAGCCACGGTAGGCCGAAGCGGGCGGCCTCCGGGCCCGGGCCGAGGTTATTGCGTTTCGGCCCTCGCGTTGCTGTTCTGTTGTTCCTTGCCACCGTTCTGTCCTGCGCCGGGCACCCGGGATCGGCTCCGGAACAGTCGGCGGGCGCCCAGCCGACTATTTCTGAGCCGACATGGCAGGGCTGGACTCCCGGCGTCGACTATGCCTACCTGCGGATAGAAAGCTTGGAGGGCCCGATTGCTCTGCACCTAATCCGCCTGGACCTAAACCGCTCTCGATTGGCCGTTAGGAGCTCCCGGAGCGCCGGGGGTACGGTTCTGTTGGAAGACCCGAAGCAGCTCCTTCGGCAGAGCAGTGCCCTCTTTGCGATAAACGCCTCGCCCTACGGGACCGAAACCCTCCGGGATGGTGCTGTCGCCACCATCTCCGGGCTTTCCTTGGAATCCGGACACCTCGTTTCCGATGTGTCGGGGAGACTCTGGTCCTTTTACCTGACGACGGACGGTCGGTTCGGCCTGCTGCCACCCCTCGGCAACCTTCCGGAGAACGCGGTAGAGGGCGCTGGTGGCTTCTTTCCCCTGGTCCTCGACGGCAGGGCTCGGGGTCCCGAAGGACCGAGGGACGCCCGGACGGCGATCGGCCGGCACCGTGATGGTTTGCTCTACGTCGCGGTTGTCGACGGTCGTCGGTGGGGACACAGCCGCGGAGCTTCGCCCCGGGAGTTGGGACGATGGCTCGCCGCTCTAGGGGTGGAAGAAGCTCTCAATCTCGACGGCGGGGGCTCGTCTATCCTCCTCGCACGGAACGCCGGGTTTGGGAGGAGCGGAATTCGAACCGTGAACCGTCCGGTCGGAGGTTTACTCTACGGCGGTAGGAGGCCCGTCGCCAACGTTATTCTGGTGGGCGAGGGCGACTTCGACGAGGGCGGAGTCCCTGCTCAAGAGCTCGTCATCGAGGCCGAGGAGGGCACCGAGTGAGTCTTCGAGGTCCCAGTAAACCGGCATGTAGTATTCAGCCTCGACAGCCGGGAGGCGTCGAATGCCGATAACCGAGGCGTCGGCCTGGGTGTGGTGCTGGCTCAAGGCAGCTTTCTGCACCTCGCTTAGGTCTCTCTGCCCCGTTGTCTTGGGTACGGCGACGGTGTGCTGGTAGAGGTGGCGCTGGAAGGGGTCGACCGAGGCAAGATACGCCCCGGGCTCGGCACCGTCTGCGGCGAGTTGGGCAACGGCCTCGCGGACGAGGTAGCCCGTCGCCTCGTGCTCGAAGTGCTCTCTTGCCTCAGAACCGAGGTCCGGCGCGACAATCAACCTCGGGGAGACGCTCCGGAGAATCCCGGCGATACGGGCGACCAGAACATCTTCCCCGCCCCAGGCGTCGAGAACCTCATCGAGCGGCATCTCGTCGGCGATGCCGTTGTACGGATGGTTAGGCAGCCCGAGCCGGAGGTAGTAATCGGCTCCGAGAACGGAGAGGGCATTCGCCGCTTCCTGAACGCGGACGCTGCGAAGCTCTTCGCCGCTTAGGGATCCACTCTCGTAGCCTGGGTAATCGGCGCGGTGGGGATAGCGGTCGACCCCGGATTCTCCGTCGGTAAGGAGCAGGGTCGCGATCGAGAGACCTTCTCGAGACAAGGCGCCCATCAGCACCGCGAAGTCGATGCTTTCGTCGTCGGGATGGGCGTGGACGAAAAGAACGTCCACCGACGCGAGCGCTTCCGGAAACGCCGCGGAGGCCACCTCGGCCGGCGCGATTTGGACGGTATCTCGGTATCGATAGTCCTCCAAAGCAACCGGGACCAAGGTCCGTAAAACCTCGTCCTTCGGGGCCGGCGCCGGAGTCGTTTGCGGGGTTCGACGGGCAACACTGGCCTGTCGTGGCGCTGCGGGGTTGTCGGGGACCGGCGGTATCGACATCACACTCTTTTGTGCGGCCGGTTCCGTTGCCTCGAGAGACGCTTCCGTCTCCGGGACGGGTTGCGTCACCGCGACGGCTTGCCCCGTCCGGCGGCTCGGCTGGGGCGGCAAGAGAACGCCGATTAAGGTCGGGACCACGACGAAGAGCACGACGACGGACAAGACAAGGAGTTTCGGTCCCCTCGTCAGAAAGCCGATCTCGGGGTCGAATCGACGGCGAAAACCGGGGACACGGGCGAGACGGATAAGACGCAGCATTAGGGTGGTCAAGCCGAAGGCGAGTGCCGAAATAAGTGGCAGAAAGAGAAGGCCGCTGTAGGAAAGGAGTGTTTCCATCACGTGGTTACCACCACGTTCCCATCTTGTAGAGCTCGCCCCGGGCCGGGTCGACGTAGTAGTAGGTGTCTCCGAGCAGGGAGAACGCGAAGCTAAGCTTCCCTCTTTCGGTCTCGATACGGAGGTTCGACTCGTCGCCGATAATGCGCTTTAGCCGTTTCTCTCTCTGGTCGTAGTAAACGATTCCGTCGACGGTAAAGGAGACCGAGTCCCGCATTACGTTCTCGACGCTCTCGGGAAGCGGTTGCACGTAGATTCCGTCTTGTATCAAGTTTGTCGTTACCGTAAGCGAGTCGGGAAAGTCCGCCCCGTCGAAGGAGAAAAGAAAGATCGCGTCCCCGGGGTCGAAATGGAGGACCACGATTATTTCGTCGGTGTCGTCCAAGTAGAGGGCATCCTCGACGGAGACGGTCGTGCCAGAATCGTACGGGTAGATGTCGTATTGCCCTGTGGGTCCCGGAAGCCAGCCTGTGTCATATTCCATGATGCTAAGACGGAAGTTCACGCCATCGTTTGTAACGTCGATGATCCAGTTGGTATCGAGGAAATTGCTGAACCCAAACCGGGAATCGGCCACGAGGAAGGGGCCCGGTGGGGGCAATCCAAAGGCCCCATCCGGAGCAATGGAGACGTTGCCGACGACAAAATCGAAGTCGGCGGCGAGCATCATCAGCCGCCCGAACTCCCCGGCGACCCCTTGCTCGCTCGCGGTTCCGCTAAAGAGGAGCTCGAGGTTTTCGTCGAAAATAAGGAGCCTGTTTTCGGCAGGCGGTTGGTCGAGGACGAAGAGATATTCTCTCTGGGCGTTAAAGAGAACGCTCATTGTGATATCGTCGATGGGTCCCTGAAGATGCGACTCGACGTCGACGATTTTCTCGATATAGGCCAACCGGAGGGGAAAGAGGGAGCTCCCGGCAAACTGGCAGCCGGAGAGAATCAAGAACATTAAGGCTGTGCCGGCGTATCTGAGTCTCATCCCTTCTTCTTGGAGTATACCACGCAGGGCCCGTCGGCTCCATTGCTGTCGACTTCGAACTGGTTTACCATACCATCGACGCCGACGGACAGGGAGAGGAGTGGAAGATGGCCGAGAAGATTGTGGTATTTGCGACGAGCTTTCGGGACGAGCTTTCGACGAAGCCGCCGGGCACCGGAGAGGCGGGGAAGAATCTCGAGAAAGCGGCTGCGGAGCTCGGTTACGAGGTCGACTACCGGTGTGACCGAGATCCCCTGGCCCCCCTTACGCCGGCAGAGCTTGACGGCGTCGTCGCGACTATCGCCGATCTCGAGGAGTACTCTCCGGAGCTCCTGGCGACAGTTGGGCCCTCCGGGGGCGGAACCCTCAAGCTTGTTTCCCGGTACGGAATCGGGTTTAACAACGTCGACGTAGCTGCCGCCACCCGGGCCGGGATTGTGGTTACAAATACTCCGGGTGCCAACGCCCGGCCCACCGCGGAATGGGCGGTTTCTACGCTTATGGACGTAGCCGGGCGTCGGGTCCTCCACCACCAACGAGCATCCCGGGGTCAGGGCAAAACAGGCCCTTCGCGACTCGACGTAACCGGACGAACTGTGGGGATCGTCGGAACAGGGAACATTGGACGCAACGTGGCCGCGCTTCTCTCGGGGTTCGATCCTAAGCTCATCGTTTCGGATCCCTTTCCGAACGAGGAGTGGGCCAAGACGGTCGGAGCGCGCTACGTTCCCCTCGACGAGCTCTGCGCCACCGCGGACTTTATTACCCTCCACGCCGCTACCTCGAATACGCTCATCGGAGGAGAGCAGATCGCAAAGATGCGAGAGACGACGGTCCTTGTAAACTGCGCTCGGGGAATCCTCGTGGACAACGAAGCGGCGTATCACGCGGTAAAAGAGGGACGAATCTGGGGCTACGGCATCGACGAGATCTGGACCTACGATTCCTTACCGCTAGAAGGCCTCAATATCATTGCGAGTCCCCACGTCGGATCGGATAGCGACCTCGGAAAGGTAAACATGCAGATCGCTTCGGTCGAAAACGTCGTCGACTTCCTCCGGGGCACAACGCCGAAATACGTCGTCAGCTGAGCTCCGCGAGCTTCGCGTCGATTTTGGCCAGAAAGTCTCCGGCGGTGGGCGGTGCCGCCGTCATCAGGCTGACGCCGACGAAGATAGCCGTCGAAGCGGCAAGCCCCCAGACGCTCGGCCATACGCCGAAGGGATACCACCCGGAAATGTAGAGGGCGGCGGTTCCGATGCCCGCGACGATAATCGACGCGAGGGCTCCGGCGGCCGTGCCCCGGGCCCAGAAGAAGGTTCCGATTATCGCCGGCGCCGCGACCAGGAGGCCACCGGAGGCCATGCTCGAGAGCACCGTGATAAGCCCGGGGCGGAGGTAGGCGAAACCTATACAGGCGAGAAGCAAAAGAAGCATCGCTCCCCGGCCGATCGAGGTCTGCCGCTCCTCGGAAAGTGCCGGCCGAAGCGTTTTTGCAACATCCCGGGCGAAGAGGGAGCTGAGCGTTAGGATAATCGATCCGAGGGTCGAGCTCGCCGCGGCGAAGATTCCCACAAAGAGGAGCAGGGCGAGGGGAATCGGCACCGTCGTCAGGAGAGCGGGCATCGCACCGTCGGGGTTCTCGAGTCCCGGGATAATGGCCGCCGCCTGTAACCCGTAGAGGGTGCTGATAAGGGTGTAGACCAATCCGAAGACCGAGAAATAGAGAATCATCCTCCGGATACTCGAAATTCGATCCGGGACGAAGAGTCGCTGGGACACCTGCGGGTTTGTAAGGGCGAAAAAGGACCAGGGCAGGGTGATGCCGAGAAAGAAGTTAAAGTCCCACTGGATGGTGAGAAGCTCCGAGTGGTCCAGGGCAATCGTGTCGAAGAACCCGCCGAGGCCACCGAAGTAACGAAAAGACACCACGACAAAGACGACGATTGCGGTGGTAAGCATCGTTACGCCCTGGACGGCGTCGGTCCACGCTACGCTGCGCATCCCGGCCCAGAGAGAGGTTATGCCGGCGATAACGGCCATCACCATCACCCCGGCCATGTAGGGAATACTACCTCCGGTAAGCCCCTCCACGAGGAGCCCGGCCCCGATTAGCTGCACCGCGGAGTAGGGAATAAGCATGATTAGTCCAAGGAGGGCCGTTGCGGCGCCGACTCCGGGGCTATCGTAGCGCTTCGCAAGGAGCTCACTCGGCGTTACCAGGTCGTACATCTGACCTGCGAACCAGAAGCGGGGGGCGAAGACCAGGAGAAAGAACACGGTAAAGAGAAGGTAGGTCATCTCGAAACCGAGGGCCGCAACGCCGAAGCGGTAGGTAAGCCCCACCAAGCCGACCAGCATGAATGCGCTGTAGGTCGTCGCCGCATAGGTCATTCCCGAAAGAAAACCCCGAAGACGTCTGCCGCCGATAAAGTACTCCGAAGCGCCGGGCCGGAGTCCTTTGCGGGAAGCTCGGGCGACCAGGGCGGCCACGATTGTCCAGAAGGCGATTGCGCCCCAGATGTAGAGAGGATTCATTCGTGGTTCCTCCAGGGACGGGTGTAAAGCGCCGCCGCGACGATTCCGAGGGCCGGTAACGCGGTCCAGAAGAGAAAACTCCCGGCAAACGAGGCCGTTTCCCGCAAGAAAAGGTACGGCACCGCAACATCTATCAGAACCAGGAACACCCCGAGACCGAGGAAGAGCTTACCTTTCATGGGTAGAGAATGTAGTTTGCCGTGGCCTTAGATACAACCGGTTTTATTCCCCGGGGAAGAGAAGTTCCGCCGTTTCCTCCCAGAGCCTTCGGAAAGCAAGGGACGCCTTGGATCTGGGGCTGGATACGACAACCGGTTCCCGGGTTACTCCCATCCGCTCGACGACGGACGCGTAGGGCACCACCGCCGTAATCCGGTCCCGAGCCAGCCCTAGGACCCGGGCGGTCAACTCTCTGTGGAGTTTCTTGCGACCGTCGGCCATCGATGCGAAAGGGTAGAAGCTCTTTGTCGAAAGTTTGCGCTTTTCGGCGAAACGAAGGATGCGGTCGTAGCTATTAAGGGAAAGAACCGAGGGAATAAGCGGTATCAGCGTAAGGTCTGAAGCCCGCAAGAGGCTCTCCGCCTCGAGTCCGATGGAGGGGGGCGCGTCAACGACCAAGAGGTCGTATTGCTTGCCGAAGGCCTCGAAGGAGTCGCCGATGCGGTCCTTTGGGTGTTTTTTCTCACCGAGGGCCCGCTCTAAACCGCGGAACGAGAAGGTGGAGGGAAGAAGGTCTAAGTTCGGGTAGTCGCTCTCCCGGACGCTCTCTCTCAACGACTTCCCTCCCCGGAGGAGGGTCTTCGACGAGAGTCCCTTCGATGGCCGAACCCGGAGGTAGAAGCTGGTGGATCCCTGAGGATCGAGGTCGCAGAGAAGGGTGCGATAGCCGGAGTCCGCCGCAAGATAGGCAAGGTTTACGGCGGCCGCGGTTTTCCCGACACCACCCTTGAGATTGTAGAGGCTCAGCGTTTTCATTTCTGCGTTTCCTTTTTCGGTAGCAAGTGGTCTCGGGTGGCCTTTAGCTGACGCTCGTAGACGGCCACGTGGCCGCCTATACCGTCCGTCGAGGCTTTGCTCTCTTCCGAGAGGCTCGAGACCAGCGCTCCTATGGCGGCAGCGACCCGGGGATGGGTCTTTTCGTCTCCGTGGATAATTGCAAGAAGACTCTCCTGTTGTACCGCGACGTCCTGGAGCCTCCCCAGGGCGTCTTGAAACTTCTTTAGCTGCGAAATAGCCCTGTTTACCGACTTCTTCGGGTAGATCGGGGCAAGAGCCTCTAAGAGGTAGCGAAGTTTCTTGCACTGTATTCGGACCCGATGCCTCGCAATCTCGGAGACATCCGCGGTTGACAAGGACAGCAGGTCTCCCTCGACCCGACGTAGGCGCCGTCCAAGACTGCGATTCGCCGCTTTCCGCAGGCTCTGTCTCCCGGGGTTCGATCCCATCCGGTCGATCAGCGCTCCGATACGCTGCACCTGGCTTTCGTACTCTTTGCTCCGGAGGTAGGTCTTTAGCTCGCGATGCCGAAGTCTGCGCTCTTCCGCAACGCGAGAGAAGTAGGTCTCTATTCCGCCCCCGAGGCTTTCGGGGACCCGCGCCGTGTAGCCCTTCTGGGATAGCAAGAGGACATCGAGGTCTCGAAGAGGGCCGGTGGCCGAAGACACGACCTTGAGAAGCCCGGAGAGCTCCGCCCAGATACTTTCGTCGACTACCTTTCGGAACTCCGACAGGAGGGAGCGCATTCGCCGAAGAGCGACTCGGTAGTCGTGGAGAAACTCGGTGTCTCTGTCCGTTAGGATACCGGTTTCGTTCTCCCGCATTACCGACAGATGTGCCAACAGGAGGTCCGAAACCGCGCGAACCGCCGGGGCCTCGGCGGAAAGGGGAACCAGGGGTCGGGAGCGGTAGTCTCCCGGACCTCGTCCCTGCCATCGAGCCGCCTCGGCGACGATGGAACCCGGTCTTTCGGGCTTTACTCCGGAATCGGCCTCGGAAAAGGCGCCTCGCACGTCTCGATCGTAGCCCCGAAGAGGGTATACGAGAAGAAACCGGGCGCTGCCGGTCTGCCCGTCGGTCGGCAGTACCTCCTCCAACTCCACCCGGGCGATGGTCTTTCGATTGTCGTCTTCGATTCTTCCTCTACGTCGGAGTACTCTCGCCGTGCCCACTAACCCGATGGCTCGAAGCGCCAGGGGTTTCTCGAGAAGGGGTTGCAACGGCGAGGGTAGATCCCAGGGGAGGAGCCCTTCGAGGCGTACGGGTGCCGGCCCTTCGTAGAGAATACGCTCTCCATCGACCTGCCGGAGGCGAAGGAGCGCGTCGTGGTTTTCGAGGGCGAGCCCGGAAGAAAAGAGACGAAAGTCGAAGGTGTCGTAGTAGTCGATCTGTTCCCGGAGCCCGGAATCCAAGAAGAGCCGACAGCGCTTTCCGATCGTTCCTTGGTCTACCACCCTCTTAGAGAGCCGATAAACGAGCTCGCACCTTTGCTCCTCGCCGGACGCAAGCAAGATCATTCTGCGTCTTCCCACCGCGGCGGCGTCGTCGTCGAGCTGAGCCCGAGACGCTCCCGGACCGTTGCAAGGTCGCCCCCGGATTCTCTTACCTTTCGGGCGAAGCTGTTGCGGAGGAGGGAAGGCTTGACCGGAACCGCGATCCCGGCTTCCTTACCGTATCTCGAAAGAAACTGGCGCACGTAACGGTTTTTCAATACTCCTCCCTGAAGTGTCGTAAAAACCAAAAGGCTTTCGCTCGACGGTCTCTTGTACACCCACTGCTCGAGGAGCCTCATCGTTTCGCCGCTCAAGGAGACCCTGCGTTCCCCGAGGCGGCGAACGACGATCGCCTTCTCGCTCCAGAGGATGTCGTCGATTCGAAGCCCGCGTCTTTCGTCGGGTGCTGCCGAGTCCGCGCCGTCGGTCTCCCGCCCGATCAACTCGGAAATCTTGAGGCCGCCTTCGATTAGAATCCTCATGATGGTCGCGTTTCGCAGCCCAGTTCGCGTGTGGGTCCGGGGAACCGACAAGAGCCGTGCACATTCAACATCGCTGAGATATCGCCTATTCGGTGTCGTCATTGCTTTAGCGCATTCGGTATTATAGTCTCTATTTTAACGCGCTCCTTACATTAGTCAAGCATTTTCGGTATTATCGTAACGATTAGATGGCAAAAACCCTCGTCCTTGGCCTCTACTTCTGGTTCGTCCTCGCGTTTACGTCCCTCTTTTTGGTGCCCTACGGACTCTTGGTGCTCTGCGGCAGGAGGGCGTTGGCCTACCGATACGCGAAGGCGGTGGGCCGCACCTGGGCACGGCATCTTCTATGGGTCGGGAGAGTCTCGGTACGTGTCGTGGGAATCCGAAACTACCCTCAGGGGGCGAAGAGAATCTGCGTCGTGAGCAACCATCAGGGTTACGCGGATATTCTCCTCCTCGAAGCATGTCTCCCGGAAATCGGGGGCTTCGTCGCGAAGGAGGAGCTCCGGCTGGTTCCCGTTTTGAGCACCTGGATGCGGATTTTTCGTTGCGTCTTTATCGACCGTCGAAGCGTCCGGCGGGGT